>NZ_CP117026.1 GCF_028551275.1 Sphingomonas hankookensis | reverse complement strand
GCGACTTGCCATGATGCCGTCCGCAGGGGTCGCCTTATCGAGGTTCTCCTCGTCGTCGAGCCCCTCTGTGAACATCGAGCCGAAGCCCTTGTTGCCCTTGCTCATCGGCCCGTTTCTCCTTCTCTCTTGCCCTCGCCGACGGGTGCCAACAGGCCAGAGTTGCCACGTGGCAACTGCGCCGCCCCCAGGCGCTTGCACTGACGTTCCTGCCGTGTGCGATCTGACATGGTATTCCTACCTAACATATTGCTTCTATTGGGTTCTTCCACTTTGTTGTCACGTGGCAACTCGGTGATCCGGCTTCGTCTCACTCCCCGATTGCCCGTGCTCGCCGACGTGAGAAATATCGGAGTTGCCACGTGGCAACTCTCCCTAAATTCGGCCCCCTGCCCTGCTCGCCCAGGTGCGCAGAACGTCCTGCTCAATATCCTGGCAAACGTCGCTGAGATGCTTCATGCAGCGGTTGTAGACCTCGTGCGACGTGACGGGCTTGTCGAGTTCGAAAACGGTTTTCATCCTGGAGCTGGCATTGTCGATTTCGGCGCTGGTGACCATCACCGACTGCGTCATTGAGCCACCGAAGACCTGCCGCATCATCGACAGTATCTCCCGGTGCATCGACTTGCTCTCGTCCACGCGGCTGCCGACCAGCCGGATGAAGTTGTAGGCCGGCCTTCCCCGCCCCGCGAGTTGCTCGAGCTGCTTCATCGTCGTTCGCGTCATGTCGATGAAAGATACCGTCGAGGCGAAGTCGACAAGGCTCGGCGGCACCGGAATGACCATGCAGTTAGCGGCCTGGAGCACAGCCATCGACACCATGCCCAATGCCGGCGGCGGGTCCATGATCACGACGTCATAGTCATCGACCACCTCATCAATGGCCTGCGCGATCAGGTCGATGATCTCCATGTTCTGATTTCGCGCCATGTGCCCGGCGATCTCATACTCGAGATTATAAAGTCGCAGGTTCGACGGGATCAGGTGGAGGTTGTGAAAGTGCGTCTTGCGGATAATCTTGCGAACGCCAAGCAGCTCCGGATTGTGAAAATGCCCGTAAAGCGTGTCTTCCTCGTCGAGGTCCACGTCGGGGCGATAGCCGAACATCATGGTTGAAGACGCCTGGCTGTCGCAGTCGATGAACAGGACCCGGTAGCCCTTGATGGCAAAATGCTGGGCGAGATGCAGCGCGATCGTCGACTTGCCGACGCCCCCCTTGAAGTTGCAGACCGAGATGATCGCCGGGGTATCGGTTGGCTCGCGCCAGGGACGCGTTCCAAACACCTCGCGCATATGATCAAGCTCTTCGAGCGTATACTGCAGCCTATGCCCGGAGCCCGTCCGCCCTCGAGCGGGGAGGCGGCCGTCGCGCTCCGCTTCCCGGACAGCAGATGCCGTCCGCCCGACCAGTGCAGCAGCTTTCGAAATCGGGAAGGTCGGACCCTTCTTCTGACCGGTTTCGGGATCAACCGCGCTGTCACGAATGCGCTTGAGGATCGTCAACGACTTTCTGTGGAGCACGTCCAGACCACCTTCGATGAGGTCGTCCGGCTGTGCTAGGGAGGGGTCGGTAGCCATCTCAGTCCGCTTCTGTGGGTTTGATGCGCCATGATAGCCACGTTGGCAGTTTCGAGCAAGGAAATGGCCACCAGACTTACAAGTTGACCGATGATCTCCGAGCCCCTTGCGCATGTGCGCGCTTTCTGGCCAATCGGCGGCGGCTGCGACCGATGATCTCCGTGCCTTTGCGTGTTGCTGCAAAGTCTGGCGCTGGGATTGTGGCGACAAACGGCTACCTGTGGATAACCACCGATGATCTCGGTACTTTGCGATGATCTCGGTGCGTATCAGCGATGATCTCGGTGCGAGCCGACCGATGATCTCAGAGCCCATACCTATTACTAGAATCACCCTATAAAAAACCGATTCGCGAATCGTTTTGATTTTTCGATTTTGGGTGAAGGAGGGCAGGGGGAGGGCGCAGAACGGCACCGACATCATCGGTGTTTCTGCAACTCTCGCGGCCTTTTCCCCTCCCAAACTGCCAACGGGGTTGATTTCACGCCTCAAACCTGTTGAGACATGCCCATCACAGCCCCCGGTCGATTCGGGGGGAAGGGCAGACCATGAATGGGGATCAGCATAGGCCGCTGGGGCATCAGTACGCACTAGCCATGCTCAACGGCGGCGAGGAGAGCGTCCGCAAGCTCGCCACCACCGCCGGCACCCAGCTCACCTTGGACGCATTCCTGCGCGTCCAGGACGAAGAACCGGTTCCTGCCTTCCTCCACTCCGCGCTTTGTGCGATGTCGCTGCCAACCAAGCGGCCCAAGGACGACACTCAGCCCATCGTCCGTGAGGACGGCAAATATGCGCTGGCCATCAATCCCAGGCCAGTGCTTCAGAATGTCGACGGCAAGTCCGTCATGCGAAGCCTTGGTGTGCCTTATGGCGCCTATCCACGCGTTGCCCTGATCTACCTCCTCTCTCAGGCGGTCATGAAGCAATCGCGGGACGTTTATCTTGGCCGCAATTTCACCGAGTGGATGCGCCGCCTTGGCTACCAGACCGTGTCTTATGGACCACGCGGGACGGCCAACCTGATGCGAGAGCAGGTGGATCGGCTGCTGGCGTGCGAGTGGCAGATCCGCTGGGACGGCACCGACACGGAAGACAACGCCTTCGCTGTCCGGGACGTCAAGATTTCCAACGAATATGCCGGTTCGCTCGACAAGAACGGCTCATTCGCGCGCGAAATCCGTATGTCCGAGGCGTTCTACTCGCACCTCATCGACCATGCCGTGCCACTCAATGAGATCGCCATCCGCGAGCTCAAGGGTACGCCAACGGCGCTCGATCTCTACACTTACCTTGCCTACCGACTCCCGCGGATTGGATCCGACAAGGGCCAGGTTATCTCATGGGACCAGCTCGCCAAGCACCTTGGCAACGAGGCCGACAGCAAGCGCTTCCGACAGACCGTCCGCGAAACCATGCAGATCGTGTCGGCGGTCTATCCCAACGCAAATGTCGATCTCTCCGGGCGGAAGGTCATTCTTCATCCGTCACCGGCACCGCTGGAGCGCAAGCTCGTGGGGCCGCACCTTCGACTCGTCGGGGGCGAGGCTCCGAAAACGGCACCGAGATCATCGGTCAAACCGGCCCATGCAGCGAAGTCCGCGCCCGCGAAGGACGATGCGCCGACTCTTCCGTTCCCCGCCGGGTCTCTCTCATACGGCACGCGTGAGGCCGTCTTCCGCCAGATCGCGCTGACCAAGGGCCATCCGTGGTCAGTGGATGACATGGCGGCTGCATTCCGCAAGGGATGCCCCGATTTTAGCCGGCCGCGCACCGATTCAGAGTGGCTGCGGATCTGGGAGAAGTTCGTCGTCGCCTATGCTGAACGCCGCGCGAATCGAAGCGACGACTAACCGATGATCTCCGAGCCGTTCGCGTTGAGGCGAGCGCAGGCTGAATCTGTCTCCAAGTCTCAGACCGACCGAAAAGAGGAAAGGAGGGGCCGAGCGTGTAAGCAGGAGGTAGAATTATGCCGCTTACAGCCAGACGGCCATCGCAGGAGATAGTCGACATTGTCGGGGCCCTGGGCGGCACGTGGAGCGGCAATGTCGCGATGTGCCGCTGTCCCGCACACAGCGATCGCGATCCAAGCTTGTCGATTCGGCAAGGGGATCGCGGCATTCTCGTCACCTGTTTCGCAGGATGCTCGCGCGAAGACGTCCTGCGTGAACTGCGCCTTGTTCGCCCGGGTCGCCATTATCCGCCACCCGCCTTGGCGGACTCGCCGCGGCCGATGAACGTCGAAAGAATCTGGAATGAGGCGGTCGACGTTCCGGGCACCCTTGCCGAGCGCTACCTCCAGTGCCGGAACCTCCTCCCACCACCACGCGATCTTCGCTTCCATCCGCGTTGCCCTTACCTGCCCAAGCCGAAGACGATCTTCGAACCCGCTCTCCTGGTAGCGGTGCGCGAGGGAAACCGTCTGGTCGCAATTCAACGCATATTCCTGAACCCCGACACCGCCCATTACACGCGCAAGGTCATGCTTGGCGCCCCGGGGCACGGCGCTTGGCGGGGCGGGGCAGGGGGCAACACCCTTGCCATCGCCGAGGGCTTTGAGACGGCCGACGCTTTCGCGCGCCTGAGCAACCTCCCGTGCTGGGCTTCACTCGGCGCACGTCGGCTCAACCAGCTCGTCATTCCGCCCACGGTCACAACGCTCCTGGTCGCCGAGGACAACGATTCCGAAGGGCACAGGGCAGCCGAAAGTGCCCAAGCGCATTACGCCCGGTCGGGCCTCATCATCGAACGCGCGCCCCCGCCGCCAATCTACAAGGATTAAGCAAAGGCGCTCGATGCCCGAGCGCAGCAGAGCCGCGTCTAGGCGCGAAGCGCCGGAGGAGAGGGGAGGGGGATCGAAAGGGTGTCGCTGCCGAGGGTGCAGCCCACTCTGGAGACCACACCCATGTCCGATCTCTTCGAAGCGGCCGCCCAGGCTGAGCGCGAGGCCGTGCGCCTCCTTCTACCCCGTCTGCGCTCCGACGAGGCCATTCAGCGTCGTCACCTCAACGACGCGATGACCAAGGCCTTCGGCGGTTCTGATGCCGACGGTCGCTGGACACAACGCGCCAGCTTTGAACTCCTCGAGCATGCCCTTGCCATCCATCTTCAGTCGAGCGCCCAAAAAATTGCGGCGTTCGGCGACGTCCGCGCGCTGATCGATTTGTCCGATCGCCTGCCCACTCAGACGGTTCGCAGCGAGGATCAGATCGAATGGCAGCAATTCTCGACACCTGTCGACATCGCTGCGGTTATGACGCTTCTCGCCAACGTCCAGCCCGACGACATCGTGCTCGAGCCGAGCGCGGGTAACGGCCTATTGGTCGCGCAGCTCCGTCACGTCGAATCGCTCCATCTGAACGAGCTCGATCCGCTCCGCCGTGGCCGATTGAAGGCGGCTTTCCCCTCAGCATCGATCACCGGGCACGATGGTGCGACCATCAATTCCACCCTCGCAAGCGTCGATCGACCAACCCTCATCCTGATGAACCCGCCCTTTTCGAGGTCGGTCGGCCGCGGCGCCGACGACTATGCCGCAGTCCGTCATCTGCAAGCGGCGCTGCGCCGTCTTCAACCGGGCGGCCGGCTCGTTGCCATCATGCCCGATTGGTTTGGCCCGAGCGCACGCATGCGTGAGCAATATGAGACGATCCTGCGCGACGTGAGCGTCCTGGCGGCCGTCCGCCACGCTCTAGTTTTGCCTTGGTCCCGGCCCCACGAAGGGGACGGACGATGGGAGTTGTTACCCTCGCGAAAGCGAGCTTCATGGCGCTCGACCGCATCGAGCGTACACGGCCGAGATCACGATCGGGCGCGGCAAACCCGACCCAAGCGCATGTTCACCCAAACAGCCGAAAGGCCGGCACGTTTGAGGATGACTTCTTCTACAACTACGCGAAGGGCGAACCCGACCGACTCTACAAGCAGGCGGCCGAACTGCTGAAGCGCAAGAACGCGGTGCGGCGCATCGCCCGTGCCGAGGGCCGCCAGCTCACCGAGGACGAACGCCTTGCCACCCTGATAACTAACACAGCATTGCGTGTGTTCGAGCAGCTTACGACGTTGGCGCGAACGTGCGCCGGCAAGGTATTCCCGACCTGGGAATGGATTGAGGCGGCTGCCGGCGTCTCGCGCGCCAGCGTCGGACGTGCGGGTAGCGTCCGCGGTCGTGGTGTAATTTCCCGGTGTAGATGACGGTGTATGCCGGGGTGGGGCCGAGGCCCCACCCCGGCGTCGGCGTCTCGGTGGCCACCGGGCTCATCGGTTAAGGTGGAAGTGTCGAGCTTCACCAACACCCGAGGAGTTTTTCCCGATGACCGACGACAGACTACCGCTTGCCGAACTGATGGCGAAGACCGGAGACGGCGATTTTCTGCGCAGCGTCGCCGAGAGCGTGTTGCAGATCATCATGGAGGCCGACGTCGACGGCCTCATCGGCGCCGGTCGCCACGAGCGCTCCGGCGAGCGCAGCACCTGGCGCAATGGCTACCGCGACCGCACCCTGGATACGCGACTGGGCACGCTCAACCTGAAGATCCCCAAGCTGCGCACCGGCGCCTATTTCCCCGGCTTCCTCGAACCCCGCAAGACGGTGGAGAAGGCGCTGGTCAGCGTCATCCAGGAGGCCTGGATCGCCGGCGTCAGCACGCGGCGCGTCGATGATCTGGTGCAGGCGATGGGGATGAGTGGCATCTCGAAGTCGAGCGTGTCGAAACTGTGCAAGGACATCGACGAGCGGGTGAACGCCTTCCTGAAGCGCCCGCTCGCCGGCGAGTGGCCGTATCTCTGGCTGGACGCGACCTACCTCAAGGTGCGCGAGGGCGGCCGCATCGTCAGCGTGGCAGCCATAATCGCCGTCGCCGTCACCACCGAAGGCAAGCGCGAGATCGTCGGCCTGCACATCGGCCCCAGCGAGGCCGAGCCGTTCTGGTCGACCTTCCTGCGCGACCTCGTCCGGCGCGGCCTGAAGGGTGTGAAGCTGGTCATCTCCGATGCGCATGAGGGCTTGAAGGCCGCCATCACCCGCGTCGTCGGCGCCACCTGGCAGCGTTGCCGCGTCCACTTCATGCGCAACGCGCTGGCTCATGTGCCCAAGGGCCAGAACACCATGGTGGCTGCCGCCATCCGGCAGGTCTTCCTCCAGCCCGATCATGCCGCAGCCACCCAGACCTGGCGTCACGTCGCCGACCAGCTGCGCGCCCGCTGGCCGAAACTCGGCGCCTGCATGGACAACGCCGAGCACGACGTGCTCGCCTACATGACCTTCCCCGAACAGCATCGCACGAAGTTGCACTCCACCAACCCATTGGAACGGCTGAACAAGGAGGTGAAGCGCCGCGCCGACGTGGTCGGCATCTTCCCCAACGAGGATAGCATCACCCGCCTCATCGGCGCCGTGCTCCTCGAGCAGAACGACGAATACCAGCTCCAGAACCGCTACATGCAGATCGAAGGCATGACCGCTCTCGCCACACCACAGATCGAGGAGGTACCGCCCCTACAGATTACACCCAAGGCCGCCTGAACGATGCGGCCCGGTGGCACACCTGAAATTACACCACGTTGACGGACACGACCGACGTGCGCTGGTGGCGCTGGCCAGCATGGGCCTTCTCGACAAGCAGCGGCGATGCGTGCCGATCGATCCCCCGGCCGATCGCCCGAAGGCGCGCAATGCGCAGACCTCCAACGTCTATCGCATGAGCTTCCCCAACCGGCTTGCCCGCTTCCTTCCGCGTCGTCTCCGGCCTGTCCCCCTCCCCGATGACGTGGTGCAACGCGAGGTCGATCGTATCGAGCAGATCGAGGTGATGCGCCTCTGGCGCTCCCCGCGCCAGGTTGTCGCCGAGGAGATCGAAGACGCCGGCTTGCGGCAAGTGCTGGACAGCCTTGCCATCGCTATCGAGAAGCAAGAGTCTCAAAAAAATGGTCAACCGCTCCTAGATTCATATGATCTGAGAACGAATGGAGTTGGCCTAGTCGGCCAACGCCCTAACGCCTGACGGCGAGTACAGTCCTAACCGACCGGACCGCACAAACCACAAACGGCAAGACCAAGCGGCAAGGTTGGACGCGCCGCTTCGCGTCTCGATGCTCCCGAGGGGAGCAAGCGTTTACCGTTGCGCTGAAATTGCCGCCTTTGTGCCCGGTGCGTAAGCGTGGTGGGTAGACCGCCTTGCGGTAGCGCTGGCAGTCAGGATGCTTGTCGCCTTTGACGAGGGCGCAAGCGGTGCAGGAAGTTTTCGGTTCTACGACCAGTCATACGAGCACTCGTATGACTGGTCGGATGGAGGTCGTCGGCCGGGTGTCTGGTCGACGGCGATGGTCGGACGCTGAGAAGCTGGAGATCCTCGCCGAGGCGTTCCGGCCGGGGGTGCGGGTCTGCGACGTCATCGCCCGGCGTGAGGTGTCGAGCAGCCTGATCTACACGTGGCGCAAGCAACTGCGCGAGGGCAAGCTGGCGGGCGTCGTGGCTTCGTTGCCGGTGTTTGCGGAGGTACAGGTTGTTGATCCGGTCGCGCCGACACTGCAGCCGGCACCATGTCCACCGGGGTTCATTCATATCGAACTACCGGGTGGGGTACGGGTGAGCGTTGACGCGGGCGTGGATGCAGGCGCGCTGACACGGGTGCTGTCGGTGCTGCGGTGAGCCCTGTGCCATTGCCGACGCGGGTGTTCCTGGCGTGCGGGGTGACCGATATGCGCAAGGGGTTCGATGGCCTGGCGGTGCTGGTGCAGCAGGTGCTGGCGCAGGACCCGCATTCGGGGGCGCTGTTCGCGTTTCGTGGCAAGCGAGGCCATCTGGTCAAGCTGCTGTGGTTCGATGGGCAGGGTCTGTGCCTGTTTTCCAAGCGTCTGGACCGGGGTCGTTTCATCTGGCCGGTGACCGCGACCGGCACGGTGGTGCTGACACCAGCGCAATTATCGATGCTGCTGGAAGGCATCGACTGGCGTCGGCCCGAGCGGACGTTCACGCCGACGCTGGCGGGATGAGAACGGCGGTTTTGCACCGGTTTTTCTCGCCTGTTAGCACGCAATCCGCTATGAAATCCGGGTGTCGGAAGCGCTCGTTTCCCCTGCTGATGCCACCGCGCGGATCGCCGCGCTGGAGGCGTCGCTCGCCCGGGCCAATGCCGCACTCGCCGCCCGCGACCTGCTCATCGATACGCTGCGCGGGCAGATTGCCCGGCTGCGGCGGATGCAGTTCGGGGCCTCGTCCGAAAAACTCGGCTGCGAGATCGAACAGCTCGAACTGGCGCTGGAGGAACTGGAGACGGAGCGCGACGCGCCTGTGCCCGAGGCGGCGGACCCTGGCGCAGCGGCTCGGCCGGTGCCCGTCCGCAGTCTGCCGGGGCATCTGCCGCGCGAGGAGGTCGTTCACGAGCCGGCGTCGGGCGCCTGCACCTGCCCGGACTGTGGCGGTGCGTTGCGCCCGCTTGGGGTGAACGCGCACGAGATGCTCGACATCGTGCCGGTGCGCTGGCGGGTCGTGCGCAATGTCCGTCCCAAATACAGCTGCCGAACCTGCGAGAAGATCGTCCAGGCACCGGCGCCGGTCAGCACCATCGCGCGGGGCAAAGCGACCTTCGCCACACTGGCGCACGTCGTGGTGTCCAAGTTCGACCACCATCTGCCGCTCTATCGTCAGGCCGAAATGATGGCCGCGCAGGGGGTCGACATCGACCGCGCGACGCTGGCCGGCTGGACCGGACAGGCCGCGGCGCTTCTCGACCCCATCGTCAGCCGCATCCACGACGCGGTGCTCAAGGCCGACAAGATCCATGCCGACGACACGCCGGTGCCGGTGCTCGACCCCGGCCGGGGCAAGACCGCGACCGGGCGGCTGTGGGTCTACGCCGCCGACGACCGGGCATCCGGCGGCACGGCACCGTGCGCGACCTGGTATCGCTTCACGCCCGACCGTACCGCCGCGCACCCGCTGGCCCATCTCGCAGGGTTCCGCGGCTTCCTGCAGGCGGATGCCTATGCCGGCTACGACGGGCTCTACCGGGGCGGTGTGACGGAGGTCGCATGCTGGGCGCACTTTCGCCGCAAGGTCTTCGACCTGCACGAGCGGTCTTCCACCCCGCTGACGACCGACATCCTCGAACGAATCGGCGTGCTATATGCCATCGAGGCCAAGGTGCGTGGCCAACCGCCCGATGTGCGACGCCGAACCCGTCAGGAGAAAAGCCGGCAGCTGGTCGATGCCTTGCGCCAGGTGCTCGACGCCGCCCTTCGCCGACTGTCGCCCAGGTCCGACATGGCAAAGGCCATCGCCTACGGCACCAAACGCTGGCCGGCACTGTCGCGCTTCCTCGACGATGGTCGCCTGGAGATCGACAACAATATCGCGGAACGGGCATTGCGTGGTGTCGCGGTCGGGCGCCGCAACTGGCTGTTCGCCGGTTCGCGTGCAGGCGGCGAGCGCGCCGCGGCCATCTACACCGTCATCCAGACCTGCAAGGCCAACGGCGTCGACCCGCAGGCCTACATCACCGACGTCATCGCCAGGGTTGCTGACGACTGGCCTGCCAGCCGCTGGGACGAACTCATGCCGTGGAACTGGTCTCCCGAACCTGCCAGACTGGCGGCATGAGCGTCGAGACCATCGCCCGCCTGCATATCGTCCTGAACGACATCGAACCCGCCATCTGGCGCCGGGTCGACGTACCGGTCACTGCCAGCCTCAAGATGCTCCACGATATCGTCCAGGCCGCGATGGGCTGGGAAAATTGTCACCTGTGGCATTTCGAAGCCGGCGACCGGCGCTACGGTATCCCCGACCCGATGTGGCCGGAGAGCGGCATGACCGCGGCCAAGAACGTGAAGCTCGCGACGCTCATCGACCGGGGCGTGGCGGAACTCGTCTACACCTATGACATGGGCGACGATTGGCGGCACACCATCACCGTCGAGACCGTCGGCCACGGCGAACCCGACGTCAAATATCCGCGCTTCATCGACGGGGAACGGCGCTGTCCGCCCGAGGACGTCGGCGGCTTGCCTGGGTTCGAGATGTTCCTCGATGCCATGGCCGACCCGGCACACGAAGAACACGACCACCTGCGCGAATGGTACGATGGCCCCTACAACGCCGACGACATCGACGAACGTTTCACCCGCCGCGCCATCGCCGCCATCGCTATCCGCCGTCACGCCGGCAAACTCGCCTACCAAAAAAGCCGCGCCTAATAGCAAGGCGGTCTACCGGCCACGCTTACCCCGGTGCAGCCGTTTTTGGTGCGTCATCGCGACCGTAGCGCCATGCTGAGCACCAACTTGCGATTGAAAACGCAGCCCACCTGGTAACTAATGCGCGATTCAGCGGTTAATGGACCGTCAGCATCTTGCTGCTAGGTGGTCGGCATGCCCCAAGCGACACTTCAGGCCTGGCTTTCACTCTATGCCGCGGTCGGCGTCATGGTGGCGCTGTGCGCTTTCCTCGCGATGATAAAGACCGCCTACGATTATCGTCTGGGAACTAGGAAACTCCCAACTGCGACCGTCCTCGATAAGGTACTCGTTGCACCCCGGTTGTGGATACGTTGGCAGATCAACTATCTGCTCGGCGCGCCGGCGATCCTCGGAATTGCGATCTATTACGCGCACTACCTCGGGTTCGATACTCTTGTAGATGTGTAAGCGAGTAACTGGACCCCCCTGCCCCGGAATTCCTGTCGACCCACTGCCAAACCGGCGGTCTGAATCGATGCTGTCCTGAACGATCCGGTGCTCCACCCTCGAGTGATCGCTGCGACATAGTCCATCGTCTCGCGAAACGGCGGAATACGGCGCATCGATCGAACGCGTCCTGGACCTGCATTGTACGCGGCCAAGGCTAGATCGACCCGCTTGAACTCATCCAGATGCGCGCGGAGGTATCTGGCCCCTCCCCTCAGGTTCGACAACGGATCTCTCGAATTGAAAACCCCAAGTCCACGCGCTGTACCGGGCATCAATTGGGTAAGGCCAACGGCGCCCTTCGGTGATACGATCAATGGGTCATAGCGGCTTTCCTGGGCCACCAGTGCATCGAAAAGCCCGACTGGCACACCAGCTTCGCACGCCACGGCCTGGATCAAGGGGTAATATTGAGCCCGCCGAGCTTCGAGCCAGCCTGGAAAATCGCCGCGTGGACGGTAGGGTGTGATTGAGCAAGCCTGTGGGGTGTAGAGATAACTTGCCATATCGGACATCGCTGCCCGGCCAGCTCCCCCCGAAACCTGGCCAGTCTGCATCCAAAGGGGCACCGATATATGCGACGTGCTTATTGCCTCCTCTTGGGGTTCCATTACGGGGCTGCCGAATGATCTGAAGTCATTGCCTAAAACGGCTTCCATGCTTGGTACTGGCGGCGTTCCGTCTGTTGGCATACCCCGCATTCTCGGGCCCACATCGATGACGGCTTCAACTGCCTGCCCATCAAATGTCATTACCTCGGCCTGCTTAGCTGCCGATGTTTGCGCCCATAGCAGTGCCATAACACTACCCACTACGCATAAGCTCGAGTTCGATCGCGTGTTCATCGATCATTGAACATCATGTTTCGATCAACCGCACAACGTGGAAAAAAATTCCACTATCTCCCAGTGCTTGATCCGGACTAGGTCAGGCAAACCCCCGTGGGTAGCAGCTAGCTCACAGATATCTGCTGGTTGGGTATCAGCTAGCTATCACATAGGTAGCGGTTGCCAAACTGCTAGGGAGCGGCTAGCTATCCAGTCGTTCGAACTATCACAGGATCGGTCATGGCTGCTGTCGTAGCATTCGTCTCACAAAAAGGCGGTGTAGGAAAAAGCACCTTGGCAAGAGCCCTTGCTCGCGAGGCGGCGGCAGGCGAACTGCGGGTTAAAATCGCCGATCTCGATACTCAACAGGGCACTTCGGTCGATTGGCACCGAGCACGCCTTGGCATCTCCATCGAGCCGATTGTGTCGGTTGAGGCATTCAAAACCGCGTCTCAGGCCCTGGCCGCTGCAGACGGCTTCGATCTGCTTATCATCGACGGCCCCGCTCGGACCAGCAAAGCTACACTTGAAATTGCACGGTCATCGTCACTCGTGGTTCAACCCACCGGCGCATCCTTGGACGATCTCAGGCCTGCCGTCCGCGAATACCATGCCCTTGTTAAGGAGGGTATCCCGACTGGACGGCTCGTTTTTGCGCTCAACCGCATTGGAACTTCGGCTGAAGAAAATGACGCGCGGGCGTATTTGACCGAAGCGGGGTATAATGTCCTCGACGGTTCGATCGTGGAACGACCAGCATACCGGCAAGCGCAGAACCAAGGCCTGTCAATTACCGAAACCAAATTCTCCGGCCTTAACCAGCGTGCTGATACTCTGATCCAATCCCTAATCGACAAAGTAGCGGGGTGAATGATGGCCGATATCTCGAAGCTAAAGAAGGCTACTCGTTTGGGTTCACCCCCACCAATCAGTGAGGCGAGCCAGAATTTGGATGCACCCGAAGTAGCCCCCGCCCCTCCGGCTGCACCGCTGATAACCGCAACCCGCATTGATGCCCGCAGTTCGCGCAAGACTAACCGCACTCAACAATTTGCGACTAGGGTCACACCCGAATGGGACAATCGAATCCGCGAAATAGCTCAACGTGAGGGTCTGCTTCTTACAGAAGTGCTCGAGAAGGCACTCGACGCTTATGAGAAACTGCTAGCTCAAAGGTAGCTAGCCGCTAGATACCAGCCATCTCAACGCTAGATAGCGGAGGTCTAACTGCTAACACGGGGATCTTCCGCTAGCTGCTAGCCAGCAGCTACTGAGTCACCTAGGAAGGGAGAGAAGGGGGTCAGAGGCAGCGAGAAAGGATCGGTCATGCCCCTCGTTGCGCTGAAACCCACCCAGACCATCGTGGACATCGTCGGCGCCCTCGGCGGCACCTGGCACGGCTACAACGCCATGTGCCGTTGCCCGGCCCACGCCGACAGCGATCCCAGCCTCTCGATCCGGCAGGGCCATGACGGCATCCTCGTTCACTGCTTCGCCGGCTGCACCGCCGAGGACGTGCTCCGCGAGATCGCGCGCATCAGACCCGGACGCACCTACGACCCACCCGCTGAACAGCGCACCGGCAGACCCGCCAACATCGAACGGCTGTGGAACGAGGGGTTGCCGATCGCCGGAACGCCCGCGGAAGCCTATCTCCGCTTTCGCGGCATCACCGGCGCCTTCGACGACCTGAGCTACCACCCGCGCTGTCCGTGGGGACCGAAACCGCATACCCGGTTCCTCCCGGCGCTGCTGATCGCGGCGCGGGAGGGGCGCACGCTGCGCTCGATTCAGCGCATCTTCCTCGACCTCGCGCATGGCGGCTATCTCGACAAGGCGACGCTCGGCACGCCGGGAGGTGCGACCTGGCAGGGCATGCGCGTCACCGACACATTGGCGCTTGGTGAGGGGTTCGAGACCTCGGCCGCCTTCACCCAGATCCACGGCATCCCGTGCTGGGCGACGCTCGGCGCGGCGCGGCTCGACCGTGTCCACATCCCCGATAGCGTCACCACGCTGATCTTCGCCGAGGACAATGACTTCGAGGGCCGACGCGCACGACGCAAGGCGTGGGCCGCCTATCGGCCGCGCGGGCTGACGCTGAAGCGGATGCCGCCACCCTCACGTTATGGCGACTGGGCCGACGTCGTGAAACCCGGAGCCTGAGAGGGAAGGGGGGTCGGGGTCGTGAGCTGCACGAGCAGCCACAGACCCGGAGACCCCCATGACCGACCTGTTCGACCCTGCGCCCGCGCGCGCCGACCATGCCACCGCTGCCGCCCGCCTGCTGCTCCCCGCGATCGCCGGCGACGCGAAGATCACCCGAGCGATGCTCAACGACGCGATGATCCGCGCCTATGGCGGCACCGACGCCGATGGTCACTGGACCCAGCGCGAGAGCTTCGAGGTGCTGGAGCATGCGACCGCGCTGGCGGTATGCGCAGCAGGCACCACGCCGGCGGTCGACGCCGCGATCGGGCTTATGGCGCGCCTTCCTACCCAGACCGTGCGCAGCGAGGAGCAGATCGACTGGCAGCAATTCTCGACCCCGCTCGATCTCGCCACGATCACGGTCATGCTCGCGAACGCACGCGCGGATGACATCGTACTCGAACCGAGCGCCGGCAACGGTCTCCTGGTAGCGGGCCTCCCGCCGATCGCGGCGCTCCAGCTCAACGAGATCGATCCCGCGCGCCGCGAGCGGCTGTCGGCCACCTTCCCGAAAGCCAGCGTTACCGGCCACGACGGCGCGCAGATCGCCAGCGTCATGGCATCCGCGGAGCGCCCCAGCCTCATCCTGATGAACCCGCCCTTCTCGCGCTCGCTCGGCCGCGGTGCCGACGCGCTCGCTGCGGTCCGCCACCTGCAGGCGGCGATCAAGCGTGTGCGGCCTGGCGGGCGCGTCGTCGCGATCATGCCCGACTGGTTCTTCAACTCCGCGCGCATGGGCACGATCTGGTCGACGACGCTGGCGAGCGTCGCGCTGCGCACCTCGATCCGGCTGACCCATGCCTATGGCAAGCACGGCACCGGAGTCGCGGTGCGACTCTATGTCATCGACAAGACGGTGGGTGATACCACGACGGTCACGCTCCAGCGCGGCGCCGTAAGCGACCTGGTCGAGGCGCTGGTCATCCCGCCCCGGCAGGATCTGATCCCGGAGGCCGCCACTCCGGCGCCGGTCAAGCGGGGCGGGGGGCTGTCCCTCCTGCGCAGCGTGAGATCGAAGCCCGCTGCCACCCCGCGCATCTTCCGCGCTCTCGCCAGGAACGAGGTTCTCCCGGTCGGCTACCAGGTACTCGAGACGCCGGCGCCACTCGCCGAGCAGTCCGGCGTCTATCTGCCCTATCGGCCGAGCCGTATCGTGTTCGACGCTGCCGGCGAGCATCCGACCGCGCTGGTGGAATCGATCGCGATGGGCTCGATCCCCGCGCCGATCCCCGTCCATGTTCCGTCGCTGCCCGAACGCACCGTCACCGAACGCCTCCTGTCCTCCTCGCAGCTCGAGACCGTCGTTTACGCCGGCCATGCCTGGACCCAGTATATCCCGGGCCTGAGCAAGCCAGACAAGGAGGGCGTGGGGCTGGTGCTCTCCGACGACGGACGCGCGTACCGCAAGGGCTATTTCCTGGGCGACGGCACCGGGGCAGGGAAGGGGCGGCAGGTCGCGGCCGTCATCCTCGACAACTGGCTGGCGGGTCGTCGCAAGAACATCTGGATCAGCAAGAACGAGGCGCTCCATGCCGACGCGATCCGCGACTGGACCGCGCTCGGCGGTCTCGCGGCCGATGTGCAGCCGCTCTCGCGCTGGAAGATCGACGAGCCCGTCACGATGGACGAGGGCGTCCTGTTCGTGACCTATCCGACGCTGCGCTCCAACCGCGGCGACGCCACCCGGCTCGATCAAATCATCGCCTGGGCCGGTGCCGACTTCGACGGCGTCATCGCGTTCGACGAGGCGCATGAGATGGGCGGCGTCGCGGGTGGCGAAGGGTCGATGGGCACCAAGAAGGGCTCGCAGCAGGGCATCGCCGGCGTTCTCCTGCAGAACCACCTGCCCGACGCCCGCGTGCTCTACGCCTCGGCGACCGGCGCGTCGGAGGTGAACAACCTCGCCTATGCCGTGCGGCTCGGCCTGTGGGGGCCGGAGACCGCCTTCGCCAACCGCGAGGCGTTCATCACCCAGATCCGGCAGGGCGGGATCGCGGCGATGGAACTGGTCGCGCGCGATCTCAAGGCGACCGGCCTCTACACCGCGCGCGCGCTGAGCTTCGCCGGGGTCGAATATGACATCCTCCGCCACGAGCTGACGCCTGAACAGATCGCGGTGTACGACACCTATGCCGATGCCTGGGCGATCATCCATCGCGGCCTTGAAAAGGCGCTCGAACTCACCGGCGTCGTCGACGGCAACGAGGGCAAGACGCTCAACTCGGGCGCGAAGGCCGCGGCGCGCTCGCGGTTCGAAAGCTGCAAGCAGCGGTTCTTCGGGGCGCTCCTCCTGTCAGCGAAGCTCCCGACCGTCATCGCGGCGATCGAACAGCATCTGGCGGCCGATCAGTCGGTCGTGCTGCAGCTGGTCAGCACCGCCGAGGCGATCCTCGACCGCCGCCTGGGCGAACTGTCGCCCGACGAGCGCGCCGACCTCGACATCGATCTCTCCCCGCGCGAGGCCGTGATCGACTATCTGACGCGGGCATTCCCGGTCCAGCAGATGACCTTCTTCCGCGATGACACCGGCGAGGTGCGCTCGCGACCGCTGTTCGACGAGAGCGGCCACCCGGTCACCAACCCCGAAGCCGAAGCCGAGCGCGACAATCTGGTCGAGCAGCTTTGCGCGCTGCCGCCGATCGCGGCCGTGCTCGATGCCATCATCACCCGGTTCGGCACCGAGATGGTCGCCGAGGTGACGGGGCGCACCAAGCGCCTCATCACGGTGAGCGGGGGAGGGCAGAAGCTCGAATCGCGCTCGGCCCGCGCCACGCAGGCCGATTCCGCCGCCTTCATGGAAGGCACCAAGCGCATCCTGGTCTTCTCCGACGCCGGCGGGACCGGGCGGTCTTATCATGCCAGCCTCGATGCGAAGAACCAGCAGCAACGCGCGCATCTGCTCCTGGAGCCGGGCTGGAGGGCCGATCGCGCGATCCAGGGCCTGGGACGTACCCACCGCACGCATCAGGCCTGCTCGCCCCTGTTCCGGCCCGTCACGACCGACTGCAAGGGCGAACTCAGGTTCACCTCGACCATCGCGCGGCGTCTAGACAGCCTCGGCGCTCTGACGCGCGGCCAGCGCCAGACCGGGGGGCAGAATCTGTTCGACCCGGCCGATAATCTCGAAAGCGACTACGCCAAGGCGGCGCTCATCAGCTGGTATCACCTGCTCGTCGCGGGGAAGCTGACCAGCACCAACCTCACCGATTTCCAGCATCGCACCGGCCTGGAACTGCTCGATACCGACGGCGTGTTGAAGGAGGATCTCCCGCCCATCCAGCGCTGGCTCAACCGGTTGCTGGCGCTGCCGATCGGGCTCCAGAACTGCATCTTTGACGAATTCCTGGCGCTGGTCGAGGCACGGGTCGCGGCCGCGCGCGAGGCGGGGACACTCGATGTCGGCGTCGAGACGATGACGGTCGAGACCGCGACCGTGCTCGACGATACGATCCTGCGCACCGACCCGGTCAGCAAGGCGACCTCGCACCTGCTGACGATCGAGGTGACCCGGCGCCGCAACCCCATGTCGCTCGAGCGCGTGCTGCGCATCGCCGATACCGACCAGACCGCCGTGTTCGTGCGCAACGGCAAGTCGGGCAAGGTCGCGCTGCGCACCAACGCGCGCTCCTGGCTGACCGAGGACGGGGTGGCGGTGTCGCGCATCGAACTGATGCGTCCGACCCGGCACGAATATCTCGCACTCGACGATCTCTACGAGACGGCCTGGGAGGAATGCAGCCGCGCACGGTTCGAGGCGGAATGGTCGGCCGAGGTCGACGAGATCCGCGGCAAGCTCGACGTCGAGACGATCCGGCTCGCGACCGGCCTTCTGCTGCCGATCTGGTCGGCGCTGCCGAGCGACCATCTCGTGGTCAACCGCGTGGTCGATGCCGAGGGTCGCTCCTGGCTCGGGCGCATGGTGTTCCCGGGCGACGTGCCGGCGCTGTTCTCGAAGATGGGCCTCGACAGCAACGACGTGCTCAGCCCGGCCGAGGTCGCGCGCGCCGCGATGGAGGGCGGGACGGTCACGATCCGGCGACCGTTCGTGTGCGAGGTGAAGCGCGTACGCGTCAACGCCAAGCCGCGCATCGAGATCAGCGGCGCACCGGCCGACCAGCTCGCGTGGCTCAAGTCGATCGGCTGCTTCACAGAGATCATCGCCTACAAGACGCGCGTCTTCATCCCCGTCGAGACGGCCGATGCGGTTCTCGCAAAGCTGATGGCCTGACCGACACGATAACAGCCAGCTAGCAGCAAGGTAGCCGCTTGTCGGCGAGCCCCAGTCGCCCTCCCGCCCAAGCGGGAAACGAGAGGGGAGAAGGAGCGGGGAGGGTGTCCGGGTCGGGGGAAACACCCGTGCACCGGACACTTTCCCGCTCATGGAGACGATAGATGACCCAGACCGTCAAACTCGCGAAGCTGAAGCGTTCCGAGAAGAACGTGCGCACCACCCCGCCCAAGAATATCGAGGCGATGGCCGCCAGCATCCGCGCTCGCGGCATCATGCAGAACCTGCTGGTGACCGCCGCCCGCCCGAAGGGCATGTTCGAGATAATCGCCGGCGATCGCCGCTATCTCGGTGCGATGATGCTGGCCGAAGCCGGCGAGATCGTTGCCGCCGACTATGACGTGCCGGTCAAGATCATCACCGGCGACGAGGCGGACCTGCGCGAGGTGTCGCTGACCGAGAATTTCCAGCGCGAGCAGATGACCGTCGCCGAGGAATGCGTCGCGTTCCAGCACTTCCTCAAGACCGACGGTGACGTCGACGCGGTCGCCAAACGGTTTGGCCAGACCCGCCGCTTCATCGAGGGACGGCTGCGCCTCGCCGATCTTGCCGAACCGATCTTCGAAGCCCTGGCCGCGGGCAAGATCTCCTACGAGATGGCCAAGGCCTACGGCTCGACGGCCGACAAGGCCAAGCAGGAGCGCGTGTTCGAGCAGTATGGTCACTCGTCCTACGTCAACGCCGACCAGATCCGTCGCGCGATCGCCAACGACACGATGAAGGCGACGGATCCGATCGCGATCCTGGTCGGTGCCGATGCCTATGTCGCCGCGGGCGGCCGCATCGAGCGCGAACTGTTCAGCGAGGACGGTGACCGCTGGACCGACCCGGAACTCGCGCAGACGCTCGCTGCCTCGCTGATGGAGGCCGAGGCCAAGCGGCTCGGCGAGGAACTGGGCGTCGCATGGGTGCGCCCCGTCGCCACGACCAGCCTCTACGGCATCACGTCCGACCTCCACCGCGTGACGCTGCCGGCAGCGCCGCTGACGGACGAGGAACAGACGCGCTGCGACAAGATCGAGGAGCGCGTGCAGGTCATCGAGAGCGATATGGAGGACGAGGGTATCGATGACGACACCTATGCCGCGCTCGATGCGGAATCGGATCGGCTGCGCGAGGAATATCAGGCGATCCACGACAAGGCGCCCGAGCTGACCGACGAGGTCAAGGGCCAGGTCGGCGTCTTCCTGACGCTCGGCCGCGACGGCAAGATGACGCTCGACACGACCTATTACAGCGAAACGCCGATCCGCCTGCCCGGGGACGATCG
Source organism: Sphingomonas hankookensis (assembly GCF_028551275.1). Lineage (NCBI taxonomy): Bacteria > Pseudomonadati > Pseudomonadota > Alphaproteobacteria > Sphingomonadales > Sphingomonadaceae > Sphingomonas > Sphingomonas hankookensis. Next base: position 164,024 of record NZ_CP117026.1, on the reverse strand, counting down.
GCCGCTGCCGTCGTCGCCGTCGTCGCGTCGCACCGCCGACCTGCCGCCCGAGGCGGTCGCTCCTGGCGGCAAGCCGCTCAGCGCGCGGCTCCATGACGAACTGGCGGTCCAGCGCCGCGACATCCTCGCCGCCTCGATCCTCGGCGATCCGGGGCTCGCGCTCGACTATATGCTGTTCTGCCTCGCCGACCCCAGCCACGGCTACGGCCGCTACGGGACGACGGTTCGGGCAGGGCGTCCGCAGGACCCGCAGATGCCCAAGGATCAGCCCGCCACGCAGGCGCAGGTCGCGATCGCCGAAGCCCGCGAGGGTCTCGACACGTCGTGGACGGAAGGGTCGAACCCGGTCGAGCGGTTCGAGGCGTTCCGCGCGCTCAGCGACGACGCCAAGGCGGCCTGGCTCGCGGTCGTGGTGGCGACCTCGCTCGAGGCCAAGCCCGATTACAGCTCGGTCACCACCAACCCGCTCCATGCGCGGCTCGCCTCGATCCTCGAGATCGAACCCGCCAAATGGTGGCGCCCTACCTCGGCGAACTTCTTCGACCGCGTGTCGAAGGGTACGCTGCTGGCGCTGCTCACCAACGTCGGGGGCGCGCCGCTCGCGGCCCGCTACATGGCCTCGAAGAAGGGCGAGATCTCGACCAGCTGCGAGAAGCTGTTCGCCGGCGAAGCGATCACCGAGGCGGAGACCAAGGACGCGGCGCTGGCCTGGGTGCCCGACGCGATGCGGTTCGATCTCGTGTCGGTCGCCGGTGCCGACGAGGCAATCGACGACGAGCCCGGCGATGAGGGCTTCGACGACGACGACTACGGCGACACCGATGATCTCGGTGCCGACGATGCCGGGATCGACAGCGACGAGGCGCTGATCGCGGCCGAATAGCCCCCCGATACCCCCGGCCCGTTCGTCTCCCGGGCACACCTTGGCGGCTGTCCCTCACCGGGGCGGCCGCCTTCTTTTTACCCGCGGACCGTCACGCGTGGCCCGCGCATCGAGGGAGCTTTCCCATGACCTTTCACCGCAAATCGACTGCGCCACGCCGCGATGTCGCGGCCGAGATCACCAACCTCATAATCGCCAAGCTTGAAGCCGGCGTCCTGCCCTGGTCGCGCCCCTGGGGACTGACCGGGGCAGGGGGGCGACCGCTGCGGCATTGCGGCACGGGGGCCGGTGAGAGAAGGCCCGAAAACGTACGCTCTCATGACTGCCATCCGAGACGCTGGCCGAGTTTACTCCTTCGCTGGCCTCGAGACCAGCGGTCGCATTGACCTTGGCGGGTGTGCCGCGGGCGCCTGATCGACGACGATTGATCATGCTCTCATCCGCGGGTTGATTACCGCACTACCCGTATCCGTCGCTGGGCCTATCCTCCGTCTAAGTTCGGGCGTCGGACGAACCTGCCCCACCGTACACCGTGGATTGCCCATCACAGTCGGGTGCCCGCGGCACGCCGGCCAAGGCTATGCAGTTGGTGCGCTGGCGCCTCCTCTCGTTAATGTCGTGGGTGGATCAGCCGGCTATCGCCGGCGACACCCGACGGGCGATGTCCCAGGCATAGCCGACCAGTTCACGCGCGATCGCGGTGGTCACCTTGGGCTGAGGCTTGCCCGTGGCCGCCAGGCGACGGTAGCGCTGGCACAGGCGAACCTGCGCTTTCCACCCGATCGCCTGGATGTCCTCGGACAAGTCGATGACCCGCTCACGGTAGCGTCGTTCCTCGCGAGCGGGCAGTCGATACGACCAGCCCGCCTCAATCAGCATGGTTCGTGCCTGCGCGTTGCCCGCGCGGGTGATCCGGCCCCGTTTGGTCCGAGCGCCGCTGGAGTGCTCGGACGGCACCAAGCCGACATACGCCATCAGTTGCTTGGGATTGTCGAAGCGGGTGAGATCGCCTACTTCAGCGACCAGCGTCGCAGCGCTGACCAGCCTGATACCGCGCAGGACCTGTAGATTGCGGACCAGCGGCGCAAAACACCATGCGTCCACCGCTTCAGTCAGCGCCGCTTCTAAGCGCCCAACCCGTGCCTGCGCCTCCAGCACCCGCTTCTGCATTTCCTCGAATGCCAGCTGTTGGTGGGGAAAATCGAACCGCTGCTCGGACAACCACCGCCAGTACATTTTCGTCCAGGCCGCCTTGCCACCGAAACGACGATCATGACGCAACAGGAAGCTGCGCACTGTCTGCTTGGCTCCGATGGCATCATCTTGCGCGCTGCGTCGCGCGCGGATGAGATCGCGTACCGCCTCGTGCGCTTCGTCCGGTATCCAGATTGCGGTGAGTTCGCCAGCGCGTAGCAGCCGCGCCAGGGTCATCGCGTCACGCCGGTCCGTCTTTACATGGTCACCCGGGCGCCGCGGCATCATCGAGGGGGCGATGACGATGCAATTCTGTCCCAGCTTCGTCAGCAGCCGATGCAAGCCATACCCGCAGGGACCAGCTTCGTAGCAGACGTTCAACGTCACGCCCGGTCCAGTCAGCCGCTTGACCAGCTTCCTGATCGCATCGTCCTCGTTGGCGACCGTGCCGACGAAACGCACCTCGCCTCCGCGTTCCCCATCGGCAACCGCGACCGCAATGGTTTCCTTATGAACGTCCAGACCAACGTATTTCACCGTCTCCGTCATGACTCGTCTCCGCTGCTGACAAATCCATCATCAGCATCTCAGATTCGAGCCTCCGAGGCTCTGGCAGTCATGGGGTCTAAGCCCGTCGGTCAGTTGCGGTGAGCCGGAGCGGCCTGAACCGCTCGCGCGGGCGGTCGAGTTCGCTCCAAAGATAGTCGCCGGTCAGCCCGATGTGCTCCCACCCGAGCGGAGCCACGTGGGCGAGCAGTTCATCCGGCACGTCGACGCCGGTCGACCGAAGATGCCGGACGGCGCGGTCGAGGTACACCGTGTTCCACAGCGTCACCGCCGCGGTGACCAGCGTCAGCCCCGAGGCTCGGTGCCGCTGGTTCTCGAACGTCCGGTCGCGCAGCTCGCCAAGGCGGTTGAAGAAGATCGCGCGGGCAAGCGCGTTCCTGGCCTCGCCCTTGTTGAGGATGCTGCCGGTTCGGCGCCGCTGCTCGGGATCGTCGAACCAGTCGAGCATGAACAGCGTGCGCTCGACGCGGCCGACCTCGCGAAGCGCCCGGGCGATCGGGTTCTGGCGAGGGTAGCCCGCCAGCTTGCGGAGCATTGCGGACGCGCTCACCGTGCCCGCCCGGATCGAGGCGGCGAGGCGCAGCGTCTCGTCCCAGTTCTCCTCGATCGCGCGGACATTGACCGGCCCGGCTACCAGAGGCTGAAGCGTCGGCCAGCTCTCGAGCGGTGACAGGCTGTATAGTCGCCGCTCGTTCAGATCGCGGATGCGCGGCGCGAACCGGAATCCAAGCAGGTGGCAGAGCCCAAACACATGGTCGACTGCTCCCGCGGTGTCGGTCGCGTGCTCGCGGATGACGAGTTCGCTTTCATGGTCGAGCAGCCCATCGATGACGTGCGCGGCTTCGCCCGCGTTTGCGGCGATCACCTTGGTATGGAACGGTGTGAACCGGTCGGAGACGTGGGTGTAGAACAGCACCCCCGGCTCCGAGCCGTAGCGGGCGTTGTGATCGGCCCGCGCCTCACCGCGACCTCCCGCCCGGAAGAACTGCCCGTCGGACGACGACGTATCGCCCGGTCCCCACACCGCCCCGAGCGGGTGCGCGGTATGCGTGTCGACCATCGCGGCGAGGGCCGACAGGTACGTCTCGTCGCGGACGTGCCATTCGGCTGTCCAGCGCAGCCGGGCGAGCGTCAATCCGCGCGAACTTTCGGCCATCCGGCCCAGCCCCAGGTTGGTCGCGTCGGCGAGGATTGTGCCCATCAGCGCCGACTGGTCGGACGCCGGCTCGCCGCTGCGCGCATGAACGAACTGGTCCGCGAAGCCCGACCACGCAGCGACTTCGACCAGAAGATCCGTGACGCGCACGCGCGGCAGCATCGCATAGAGGCGAGCTTTCAACGCTTCAGCCTCATCGGGAACCGAACGGCGCAGCGGTGAGATGGTCAGCTCCCCGCCCGTGATGGCGACGTCAACCAGTTCACCGGCAGCCGCGGCCTGCTCGACCTCGGTCATGCGCCGGGTAAGCAGATCGCGCCGTTCGACGTGCCAGTCCCGGAACCCGGAGGCCACCGCGAGTCTAAGCCGTCCTTCGGCGCGCATCGCGGCGAACGCGGGCTGAGGCAGAAGATAATCGTCGAGGGTGCGATAGGCGCGACTGCCATCGACCCAGATGCCACCCGACGCCAACCGCTCGCGCAGATGAACGACAACGGCAATCTCATAGGCACGCCGGTCGATGCCACCCCCGGCCGCGAACACCACCTTGCGCCAGCGCGGGCGAAGAAAGGTGGTCGGGACGCGCTTGGGCAGGACCGAGCGGCCGTCCTGGTACATGCGCCGCAGCACCTCGATCGCGCTGAGCAGCGGGTCGCCGGAACGAGCGGCGTGGAACGAGAACGCAGCCAGGAAGGTAGGTGCGAACTTGCGGACCGCGGGGTAGCGCTCGACCACCTCGTCCAGACCGTCGTCGGTGGGTCGGGTCAGCTCCTCGGCATCGCGAACGCTGCGTTCGAGCTGCTCCCATCCGATGCCGTCGGTGATCGCGCGCAGCGGGTCGCGGCCGCTCGCGCGCGTTTCCATCAGCAGGCGACCGAGCCGCGCGTGGACGCGAGCGGTGTCTTTGAGCAGCCGGGCGGCCCCAAGCAGTCGTTCGGAGCGCATCCGGTCCGCCCGCCGAAACAACGAGCCGACCAGCTTCTCGACCATGACCAGAGCGGCGTCAGTTAGCGCCGCCTCCATTTCGATTGCGAACGCGATCAGCGTGGCCAGTCGCCGGCGACGCTCCAGGCGGCGAAGGTGCTGCGCTGTCACAATGCTCGCGACGCGCGCGATCACGGCATAACGTGCGCCGTGAATGCGGCGGGCTCGGTCGGGTTCGATCCCGAGAGAGCGAACTCGATCGAGGCGCTCGACCAGCGCTTTCAGGTTGGACGCTGAGGGTGCCTCCGACCAGTCCCGGATCCAGCCCAGGCCCGTCCGGCCGTGTTCGCCAGCGTCGATCAGTTCATCGAGCCCTGCTTCTTGGTCGTCCGAGCAGTCGCGGATCAGGCCTGCGAACGCGGATCGGCGTGCCTGAGTGCGCGCGATCAGGGCAACCCGTTCCAGCGACGATGCCGCGGGGACCACCACGCGGGTCAGCCGCAGTCGTTCAACCATCGCCGCGACGATCGGCTCGCCGCGATCGGTCGATGTCGCGACCTCAATGCCGAGCGTCAGCATGGCGCGCATGTCGGCACGTTCGAACGCGCGTAGCACGAGCAGCGTCTCGATCTCGGCGCGGTGCTCGCGCAGGGTCGGTCCGCGATCGGCGTAGCCAAGGAAGGCGGCAGGCTCGCCACCCAGCTGCTCGCACAAGGTCGCAAGCATAATGGCGGGCGGTGCCTCACCTGGCGCGAGCGCTCGCCCGGGATGGCGAAGATAGCAGAGCTGGACCGCGTAGCCGATCCGGTTGGCACCGCGTCGACGGCGACACACTTGGACGAGGTCATCCGGCCCAAGCGTGTAGAGCCGATCGATCGTTTCCCGATCGGTCGGCGGGTCGAAGATCGCGGCACGCTGCCCGGGCGAAAGGATCGTCTTGGTCGACATCGCACCGGTTCCCCGCAATTGTCACATATTCTTCTACTCAGGCTGTTGGTGGAGCATAGACAGGAACACGGGTTAAGTGACAAAGTAGCGGGATCGTGGCGAGCATTCCGGTTTTGTCACGCAGACGGACGAATATGTGACAACGCTCATCGGCTATGCACGGGTCTCGAAAACGGACGGCAGCCAGGTCCACGATCTGCAGCGCGACGCGCTGATCGGCGCCGGGGTCGATCCCGACCACATCTACGAGGATACGGCCTCGGGGCGGCGCGACGATCGCCCCGGTTTAGCGGGCGCGCTCAAGGCGCTCCGCTCAGGCGATACGCTCGTCATCTGGAAACTCGACCGGCTCGGGCGCGACCTGCGCCACCTAGTCAATACGGTCGGCGATCTAACCAAGCGCGGCGTTGGCCTGAAAGTGCTGGCGGGGGAAGGCGCGTCGATCGACACCACCACCGCCAATGGTCGGCTGATCTTCGCGATCTTCGCCGGACTCGCCGAATTCGAGCGCGAACTGATCGTCGAACGCACCAAAGCGGGCCTTGCCTCGGCACGCGCCCGCGGCAGACATGGCGGGCGACCGTTCAAGATGACGCCCGCCAAATTGCGGCTCGCCCAGGCCGCGATGGGGAAACCGGAAACTAAGGTGGGTGAGCTGTGCGTCGAGCTCGGCGTCACGCGTCAGACGCTCTACCGGCATGTCACGCCCGATGGTCAGATCCGCTCCGATGGTGAGAACGGGCATTTCCCGATCATCCACTTGTGCAACGTCGATGCCGTCGATGCCGTCATTGCCGAGGATATGCTTACGGTCATGGCCTATCTGGCGCAGGAGTCGACCACCTACGCCGATGCCTGGGGCTACCGCGACGCGATGGGCGACCTTTGGGTGCGCTATCGCGGCGACCCCGCAGAGAGCGTTTAAAGCCGGATCGCCCGGCCGGCGCGCCAGAGCGGCGATCTTTTCGGGCAGGTTCTCGACTATTTGGCTGAAAGCAACAGCCATGTGGAGACCATCTACCGGCTGGACCAGCGGAGCGCTTTCAAGGACGGGGCGGATGGGCCGGCGCGTGACTTCGTGCTGGACCGGGCGGCCTTCGGCGCTTCGATGTTGCGGGACATGTTGTATCGGGCCTGGCTGGAAAGCGCCGAGGCTGGGACCGGGGAAGCCCGTCCGCAAGACCCCGGGGCACCGCGTTACGATCCCCAGACAGGAAGCGCGCCTGCCCCCTGACGGGGGCGAGGCGGCTCCATGGATGCGCCATAGCGCGCTTCACCCGCTCGTCAGGCGGTGAGTATCACCTTCATCGCCTTTTCCTCCGCCGCATTGCCGAATACGTCATAGGCCTTGGTGATGTCGTCCAGTGCGAAGCGATGAGTGATCAGCCTGGACGGATCGACCCGGCCGGAAACAACGGTCTTGAGCAGCATGGGCGTGGTGTTGGTGTTCACCAAGCCCATGGAAATATTGATATTCTTGATCCACAATTCTTCGATCCGCAACTCGACCGACCGGCCGTGAACGCCCACATTGGCGATGCTTCCGCCAGCGGAAACGATCTTTTGGCAGATGTCGAACGTGGCCGGGATGCCGACCGCCTCGATCGCCACGTCCACCCCCTGACCGTCGGTCATCGCCAGGATCGCGGCGGCGGGGTCTTGCGCGCCGACCTGCACGGTGTCGGTCGCGCCGAACTGGCGGGCCAGTTCCAGGCGTGCGGGGTCCATGTCCACCATGATGATGCGCGAAGGGGCATAGAATTGGGCCGTCAGCAGAACGGACATGCCGACCGGGCCGGCCCCCACGATGGCGACGGTGTCGCCCGGCTTCACATTGCCATATTGGACGCCGATTTCCAGCCCCGTGGGCATGATGTCCGACAGCATGACCAATGCTTCTTCGTCGCTGCCGGCGGGAATGGGATAGAGCGAGTTTTCGCCATGGGGGATACGCACATATTCGGCCTGCGTACCGTCGATCAGATGGCCAAGGCGCCAGCCGCCGTCCGCGCAATGGGCATAGAGCTGACGCTTGCAATTGGTGCACCGCCCACAGGAGGTGATACATGAGATGAGCACATGGTCGCCAGGCCGGAAATTGCTGACTGCCGCGCCTACGTCTTCGACGATGCCCACGCCTTCATGGCCCAGCGTGCGTCCTTCCGCGACAGCCGGCACGTCGCCTTTCAGGATATGCAGGTCGGTGCCGCAGATCGTCGTGCGCGTAATACGGACGATAACGTCCGTCGGCTCTTCGATCACGGGTTTGTCCTTATCGATCCAGGCCTTGCGGCCCGGACCTTGATAGACCAGTGCTTTCATGTCTGTTCTCCATGTACGGCATCGCGCGTCATGCGTATGCCGGGCTGAACATGCCCGGACACTATAGCGCATCCGCAGGCCAATCAGTCGAGATAATCGTAGAAGGCGGTTTCGAATGCCATATATTGGCTGAACGAAACCGGATCGCCAAATGGCAGGATTTGCGTGGCCCAGAAGCCGCCATAGCCATTCTTGCGATCTATCCAGTAGAAGAGATTGGCCAGACCGGCCCAGCCCAGCGACCCCGCCGGGCGGCCCGTGGGCGCGGTGGCGTTGTTGACCATGAAGGTGAAGGACCAGGATTTCGGCAGGCCGGGAAAAAATTCGGCGTCATTCGACAGGGTGGGGTCTACCCCCTTGAGCATCCCGATCCTCATGTCGCCCATCTGGTTGCGTTCCGCCATCCGAACCGTGTCGGCTTTCAGCACGCGGCCATGTTCGCCCATCCCGTCGTTCAGCCACATGCGGATGAAGCGCATATAGTCGGGAACCGTGCCATATAGGCCATGGCCGCCCATATGCACTTCCGGGTCCGCCGGCAGCTTCAGGTCCAGCGGGGTCAGGCTGCCGTCGTCATTGCGGGCATGGATCGGCGCCAATGTCCGTTCGACCCGCCCGTCAATCTCAAAGGTCATGGTCGATATGCCCAATGGCGCGAATATGTCGTCCCGGAATACCTCGCCCAGTCGTCGCCCGGTGATATGTTCGACGATCTGCCCGCACCAGTCGATGTTGGACCCATATTCCCATGCCTCGCCGGGGTCGAACAACAAGGGGGTCATCAGGCTGAGCTTGGAACTGGAAACGATGCTGGGGTGACCTTGTTCAACCAGTCGCAGATAGGCGGCGTTGAAGAAGTGATAGCCAAATCCGGCTGTATGGGTCATCAGCATCCGGGTGGTGACGGGGCGCTTGGGCGCGCGCAATTTCGGCGTGCCGTCGGCCTGGAAGCCCTCCAGAACCTGAAGCTTGCCGATTTCGGGCGCATAGTTGCTGGCAGGCGCGTCTAGGTCCAGCCTGCCCTGTTCCACCAATTGCAGCACCGCTGTTCCGGTGATCGCCTTGGTGGTTGAAAACAGGGCGAAATGGTCGTCCGTCGCTATCGCCGTTTCGCCGTCCTCCTGCCGTTTGCCAGCGGCCCCTTCATAGATGTTGCCGTTCCGGTCGGTGACCATCGCCACCACGCCGGGCACATGGTCGCCCGATTCCGCGGCCGTTTGCAGAACCCTGTCCGCAGCCTCCTTGAAACCGCTTTTCATTGTTGTTCCTCTCCGGTTGAGCTGTTGTTTTCAGCATACATTCCCCAAGTGGCATGCCGTCTGACGTGAGTTTCGCCTGAATCCGACCGCAGGACAATCATTTTCCGTCCCGAGCGGCGTCGTCGGGCGCGCAAGGCGCTGAGACAGGGCAGATCGGCCCGCGAAGCCGCCGTGTTGTGCCCTGGTGGCGGTGTTTTTCAGCGCAGCGGACAGACCCATCCTGCCGTTTTCGTTCAGTTTGGGCGTGGATGGCGGTCATGCGCATAGCGGAGGCGCTCGCAATCGGCGGATGGCGGCGAGGATGGCGCGGACCATCGGACCGGTGACGGCCACCTCGGCCAGCTGGAAGGTGATGGCGCGGGCATGGCGGACGACACGTGCCCCGATCTTGATCAGCTTCAGTTGCAGGCTGGTCAACGACCAGTCGGCCATCGTCTCGGGCAACTCGATGCAGCGCAAGAAGATGGCCAGGTTGTAGGCCAGCGCATGCAGTTGCAGTCGCACCTCATTGTCGCGGAACTTCCGGCATGACAGCCGCGTCCAGTGGAAGGCATATTTACCTTCCTTGATGTGCTGCTCGGCGGTGCCGCGCTGGTTATAGAACCGCACCACCCAGTCGGGCTCCATCGGCAGGTTGGTGACGATGAAGCCGACACGCGGGAACAGTTCGCCCGGATGCCATTCGATCTTGGCGATCACCCGGCGTTCCTTGTCCCAGGATGCCGCCTGATACTCGAAGTCTTCGTAGAAGCGCTTGACCTTGGTCAGCGAAGGTCGCCCGACAGGGCGCGTCAGCCGATGCGCGATCTTCTCGCGCAGGACGTTGTTCGCAGGCAGCCGGATGGCGTAGAAGAATCGGGCTTCTTCCAGCCGCTCATAGATCGCGGGGATCGCGTAGGCGGCGTCAGCCCGGAAGAACCGGCCGCAAAGGTCGCGCTCCGCGTAGCGGGCGATGACGGGGTCGAGAACGTCCCGCCAGCCATCGGCGCTGTGGACGTTGCCATGGCGCAAGGCGCAGCGCTCCAGCATGCCGAACTGGTTGAACAAAAAGTTCGGGTGATAGCAGGTGCAGTCGAAATGCCCGTTCCAGGCCGCGCCCTCCTGATCGCCATGGGTGGGGCTGACCGAACTGTCCATGTCCAGAACGATGTACTTCAGCCCGTTACGGTCATGGAACCGGTCGATCCATTGGCCATTCAGGTCGGCCAGCGCGGCACGGTTCTCGGGCTGTGCCAGTGTCTCGGTCTCGAACCGTCCCATCTGCGAGGCCGAGGCCGCTTGCGCATCGACAGCCCTTCCACCCACGACCTGGCGCATCACCGGATCGAGGGCCAGGCGGTCGGCGTCGTTCACATCCTCGTATCCGGCCAGTCGCCCGAACACCGATTGCCGGAACAACCCGTCAAGCCGGTGGACCGTGTTCTTGCCGCGCCGGGTGTCGCGCAATGCTTTTGCCGCCAGATCGGACAGCCCGAGCGCGTCATCCAGCTCGCGCATCACCAGCAGGCCGCCGTCGGAACTGAGCTGCGCACCTCGGAACTCCACATGCACCCGGCGGTCGAACTCGACCCGATCTGCCCGCTTCGAACCCGCACCCTCTGGGTGATCCATCAAACGCGCCCCTCACGGCCATCAACACCATGATTTATATCGGAAATATTGAGATCCTGACAGCAAAATCAGCGATTTACTTGGGGAATGTGGGGAGAAGCTGCTCGAGCAAAGATCGCTACGTACAACTGCCTGACGGTCATATGATCATTCTCGATCGGAGCGACTCACCAACTGGATAGTTGCGCTCGCGTGCCGGCCGAAACTGTTTCAGGCTCCGGGCAGCTTCCGCGCTTTATCGAGGTGCTTCCGGGTCACGAGCCCGCCCGCTTTAGCCTTCTCCCGCACCGCCGCGTTACTACCCTTCGTCGCGTAGGCGTTATGGACCTTCAACGCTTCCTCGTGCGCCGCGATCTGTCCCCGCTTGTACGCCGCGTCGAATTCGGCGCGGGGCGTGTTCTCTAGCGTGTCCAGCATCTGAGACAGAGGCCCGACCAGCGCGCTTCCGGAATCGGTGGCGGCGGGCATGCTCAGTACGCTGGCGTGCTCCGCCATCATACGGGTGTGATGGTCGACCATCGTTTGCGCAAACAAGCGTGAAGCTTGGGATTGGGATCTGGTCAGCACGAGCCGGCTCGCATCGACCTCGTACCTACTCAGCGCGTGCATGGCACCGAGATAATCCCTGGTTTCGACAGGAGCAGGGTTCGTGCTGATCCCGGCCTGCGCGAGGGACGCCGACAACGGCGCAGCAAGACACGCCACCGTGATCGCGGTCAGAGCCGCGCCGACTGACTTTCGCATTGGTCCACCTCCTGATTTTCGTTCTTGTTCATGCATGTGCTCAACTCGCGCCGGGCCGTGCGACGTTGGTCTTGTCCAGCGCCGCCCGGAGTCCGCGCGCAAGCTTCGCCGCGTCATCGATCGCCCAGAAGTGCATAAAGAACAGCCGCGGCTGGTCATCAAGCATGTGATTGTGGAGCGCGGTCACCTCGATCCCGTTGGTGCGCAACGCCTTGAGCACCGGGTCGACCTCGGCCGCGGTCAGCACAAAATCACCCGTGATCGCCGCCCGCCCGGAGCCGGTCGGCTGGAAGTTGATCGCGGTCGCCGTCCCCATCGAGGCGGGCGCGGGCATCCCGCCGTCGGTCAGCTTCTCGGCGCGCGGAAAGCTGAACTGATATACACCGCCGTTCGGCTTGCCCTTGATCCCCATCACCTGGTCGAGCGCCGCGGTGTCGAGCGCGATCGGTGATGACGAGCCCGCGCCGGCCGAAGGTGGCTGCGAGTCCCTGGACGGGGCCGCGAGAGGGGTTCGGCTGGCGGCGAGCGCTTCGCGAAGCGCGGTCGCGAGCTTCACCGGGTCGCCATGGCCGCCGATGTGCATATACATCGTCGCCGGCGCGGAACGGAGCAGGTGGTTGTGGAGCGCCGTGATCGTGAACCCGCTCGCCAACAGTCGGCTCATCACCGGGTTCACTTCCGCATGAGTGAGAACCAGGTCGCCCATGACCATCACCTGATCACCCATCGGCTGGAACGCCGCCCAGGAGCCCAGCGCCAAGGCGGGCTTCACGGCAACGCCGTCAAGCGTCACGTTAAGGTCCGATCGTGGAAAGCCGTAGCGACGGACGCCGCCCGCCTGTTCGGTCCCGACGCGGCCGAGCGCGCGGTCGACCGCGGCCCAGTCGGGGGCGGCCGACGCCGGCGCGGCAAAGGTCACGGCGACCGCGACCGCCAGGGGGAGCATTAGGTGGCGCAAAACTTCTCTCCTCGATCTCAACTGGTCGGCCGGCATGGAAAATGCTGGCGCAACGCTATCGTCACACCCGCAAGCCGGGGCATGTTCGCCATTTGCCGGTTGTCGGCCGCCCATGCCAGAAAGATGCGGCTCAACTCACCGGCCCTGACACCCCGCCCGCAAATGCCGGCCTCGCTGCCGCCGTTGCCGAACGCGGAAAGCGTCTCGGCCGCGCCGGCGAGGTACGCCTCGCAACGACCGTTCACCTTTTTCTTCTGCTCGTCGGCGCACATCTGGTGAAACTGCGCCACCGTCTCGTAACGTGGTTGCGCCAGAGTGGGCGAGGCGGTCGCGAGCGCGAGACCCGCCAGGATGGCAGAAGCACTTGATTGGACGGTTTGCATCAAAGTCTCCTCGCCCCAAGCTTTAACTCGCCACCCTCAAACGATACAAGTGTACGGTTGTATCCGCCTCATGATACAGGCGCTGCATGGCTGATGCTTCTCCATCTACGCCGCACGACTGGCTGCTGCTGATCCCCCAACTCCCGGCTAAGCCCGCCTACCTGCGTGTCCGGGTGTGGCGGCGCTTGCAGGCGATCGGTGCCGCCGCGCTCAAGAACGCCGTCCACGCGCTTCCTTCGCGCGACGACACGCGCGCGCTGTTTGAGGAGCTGAGAACGGAAATCATCGCAGGCGGCGGCGAGGCGCTGATCCTGGAAGCGCGGCTCGTGGATGGAATGACGGACGCAGAGCTTCGCGCCGTGTTCGATGCGGCCCGCGACGCCGACTATGACGAGCTTACGCGCGAGGCGCGCTCGCTGAGCGACGCCGGCGACGCGACCGACACTCGGCGCTTGCGCAAGCGCCTGGACGAGATTGCCGCCATCGACTTCTTCGGCGCGCATGGTCAGCAAGTAGCGTTGGCGGCCCTCGCAGATGCGGACCGCCGCGACCATGAACATCCCGACGTGAGCGGGGCGGGTGCGCCGGAGCTGATGCCCGCGGAGTTGAAAAGCCGCACCTGGGTCACGCGCCGACACGTCCATGTCGACCGCATCGCGTCTGCTTGGCTGATCCGGCGGTATATCGACGTGGATGCCAGCTTCAAATTCGTGGACGGCAAGGAATACACCCCCCAGCCGAGCGAGCTGCGATTCGACATGGCGGACGCGGAGTTTACGCATGAAGGCGACCGCTGCACCTTCGAGACGCTGGTGTCCCGCACCGGGCTCGATGGCGACCAGGCGCTCCGCGCGCTCGCCGAGATCGTCCATGATCTCGACATCGCCGATGGCAAGTTCGGTCGTCCGGAGACGGCGGGCATCGGCGCGCTCATCAACGGCATCTGCGCTGGCACGGACGACGACATTGAGCGCATCGCGCAAGGATCGGGCGCGCTCGACGGCTTCTACGCGCACTTCGCCAAGCGGCGCTGAACAGATGGGAGTTGATCATGGCGAGCATCGAACAACCCGTTCCGACAAGCGCGGTCGGCGATGACACCCGCCCGCCCGACCTGAGCTATCCCGCGCTATTTGTCCGATTCCTACGCTTCGGCATGATGGCGTTCGGCGGTCCTGTTGCGCAGATCGCGATGATCCGGCGCGAGCTGGTCGACGAGGAACGCTGGATCGGGAGCGACCGGTTCAACAAGCTCTTGGCCGTCATGCAGGTGTTGCCCGGGCCGGAGGCGCATGAATTGTGCGTGCATCTCGGCGTCCGGGCCAAGGGGCGGCTGGGCGGCTTGCTCGCCGGGCTCGGCTTCATGCTGCCGGGCTTGGTCCTCATGCTCGCGCTGGCATGGCTCTACACTCGGCTGCCGATCCAAGGAACGCTACTCGGAGCGGCGCTCCTCGGCGTCCAGGCGGCGGTGATCGCGGTAATCGTCCGCGCGGTGCATAGGATCGGCGAGCACATCCTGCTTGACCCATGGCTCTGGGCTGCGGCTATCGCCGCAGCGATCGCCTCGCTCGCCGGTGTCAGTTTCTGGATCGTGCTGCCAGCCGCAGGCGCTGCCTATGCGCTCGCATCGACCGGGCGCTACGCGCTCCCTGCGGTCGTCGTCGCGATCGCCGTTGGCTTGGCGGCCCTGACCTGGGCAGGAAGCCTCGGGAATGCCAGCGTGGCGGTCGCTCGGGAACCGGCGCCCACGGTCGCCGCGCTCTTTTGGACCGGGCTGAAAGGCGGGCTGCTGACGTTCGGCGGGGCCTATACCGCCATTCCGTTCATCCGGAACGACACGGTGGGCCGGGGCTGGATGACGGACGCGCAGTTCCTCGACGGCTTAGGGTTGGCCGGCATCCTGCCAGCCCCACTCGTAATCTTTGCGACCTTCGCCGGCTGGATCAGCGGCGGCCTCGCCGGGGCGCTCGCGATGACGGCCGGCATGTTCCTCCCCGCGTTCGCCTTCTCGCTCCTACTCTACGACCGGTTGGAAGCGGTGGTAGAGCACAAGCGGCTGCAACTCTTCTTGGCGGGCGTCGCGGCCGGGGTCGTTGGCGTTATCGTGGTGACGGTCACGGACCTCGCCCGGACCACGGCCGCACGCACCTCAAGCCCAATCGCGAGCGCGCTCATCTTCGCCATCGCGCTGGCCATCATGTACCGCTGGAAAAGCAAGCTCGCCACGCCGGTTGTCCTGGCGATTGGGGCAGTGATCGGGGCATCCGCCCTGAGCTAGAAGACCGTGCGGTCGCCGTAAGTCGAGGTCTCGATAATCGATCGATACCAATTCACTTAGACCCCATGACTGCCAGAGCCTCGGAGGCTCGAATCTGAGATGCTGATGATGGATTTGTCAGCAGCGGAGACGAGTCATGACGGAGACGGTGAAATACGTTGGTCTGGACGTTCATAAGGAAACCATTGCGGTCGCGGTTGCCGATGGGGAACGCGGAGGCGAGGTGCGTTTCGTCGGCACGGTCGCCAACGAGGACGATGCGATCAGGAAGCTGGTCAAGCGGCTGACTGGACCGGGCGTGACGTTGAACGTCTGCTACGAAGCTGGTCCCTGCGGGTATGGCTTGCATCGGCTGCTGACGAAGCTGGGACAGAATTGCATCGTCATCGCCCCCTCGATGATGCCGCGGCGCCCGGGTGACCATGTAAAGACGGACCGGCGTGACGCGATGACCCTGGCGCGGCTGCTACGCGCTGGCGAACTCACCGCAATCTGGATACCGGACGAAGCGCACGAGGCGGTACGCGATCTCATCCGCGCGCGACGCAGCGCGCAAGATGATGCCATCGGAGCCAAGCAGACAGTGCGCAGCTTCCTGTTGCGTCATGATCGTCGTTTCGGTGGCAAGGCGGCCTGGACGAAAATGTACTGGCGGTGGTTGTCCGAGCAGCGGTTCGATTTTCCCCACCAACAGCTGGCATTCGAGGAAATGCAGAAGCGGGTGCTGGAGGCGCAGGCACGGGTTGGGCGCTTAGAAGCGGCGCTGACTGAAGCGGTGGACGCATGGTGTTTTGCGCCGCTGGTCCGCAATCTACAGGTCCTGCGCGGTATCAGGCTGGTCAGCGCTGCGACGCTGGTCGCTGAAGTAGGCGATCTCACCCGCTTCGACAATCCCAAGCAACTGATGGCGTATGTCGGCTTGGTGCCGTCCGAGCACTCCAGCGGCGCTCGGACCAAACGGGGCCGGATCACCCGCGCGGGCAACGCGCAGGCACGAACCATGCTGATTGAGGCGGGCTGGTCGTATCGACTGCCCGCTCGCGAGGAACGACGCTACCGTGAGCGGGTCATCGACTTGTCCGAGGACATCCAGGCGATCGGGTGGAAAGCGCAGGTTCGCCTGTGCCAGCGCTACCGTCGCCTGGCGGCCACGGGCAAGCCTCAGCCCAAGGTGACCACCGCGATCGCGCGTGAACTGGTCGGCTATGCCTGGGACATCGCCCGTCGGGTGTCGCCGGCGATAGCCGGCTGATCCACCCACGACATTAACGAGAGGAGGCGCCAGCGCACCAACTGCATAGCCTTGGCCGGCGTGCCGCGGGCACCCGACTGTGATGGGCAATCCACGGTGTACGGTGGGGCAGGTTCGTCCGACGCCCGAACTTAGACGGAGGATAGGCCCAGCGACGGATACGGGTAGTGCGGTAATCAACCCGCGGATGAGAGCATGATCAATCGTCGTCGATCAGGCGCCCGCGGCACACCCGCCAAGGTCAATGCGACCGCTGGTCTCGAGGCCAGCGAAGGAGTAAACTCGGCCAGCGTCTCGGATGGCAGTCATGAGAGCGTACGTTTTCGGGCCTTCTCTCACCGGCCCCCGGCACGCCCTACACCGGCATCAACGCGCTCTATCTCTGGGCGATCGGCGACGCCCAGGGGTTCTCTGGCCGCAACTGGATGACCTACCGACAGGCGACCGAGTTGGGCGGACAGGTACGGCGCGGCGAGCATGGCGCGCACAGCGTCTATTATTCGACCTTCTCGAAAACCGAGGCGGACCGCGTCACCGGCGAGGCGGCGACGAAGAATATCCGGTTCCTGCGCTCGTACACGGTGTTCAACGTCGATCAGATCGACGGTCTCCCGGCGTATTATTATCCGGTGCCCGCACCGCCCGAACCGCGCATCGAGAGCCGGCACCGCGCCGCGATCGATGCCTTCTTCGGAGGCCTGCCGGCGACCGTGCGGCATGGCGGCGATCAGGCATTCTATTCGCCGATCGGCGACTATATCCAGCTACCGCAGCGCGGCGCGTTTCGCTCGGACGATCATTACGCCAGCACGCTCGCGCACGAATATGTCCATTATTCGGGCGCGCCGCAGCGCCTCAACCGCGAGTTCGGCAAGAAGTTCGGCGACAACGCCTATGCGTTCGAGGAGCTGGTCGCCTGCATCGGCCAGTGTCTGGTGTGCGCCGACCTCAATCTGCCCGGCGAGCTGCACGACAACCACGCCAGCTACGTCGATCATTGGCTGAAGATCCTGAAGGGCGATTCAAGCGCGATCATCAAGGCCGCGGCGAAAGCCGAGCAGGCGGTGACCTGGCTCCATAACGCCGCCGCGGGTGGCGCGCCCGGGATCGACCAACCCGAAGCCCTCGCAGCATGACCTGGAGATCGCACCATGCACATCGAATTGCGCAAGCTGAAGGTGGTCGACGCTTTGTCCGAGGAAACGACCTGCTACTCGGCCGAGATCTGGATCGATGGGCAGCGCGCCTTCCTCGCCTCGAACCGCGGTCATGGCGCCGCGGACGATTACCATGCCGTCGGCAGCGTCACCGAACAGGCGGTCGATGCCTGGCTCGCCGCCAACCGGCCCGTCTCGCGGCTCGGCGACAGCGTCATGCCGCACTGCCTCGAATTCGAGGTGGCGGCGCTCATCACCCGGATCGAGGAGGCGAAGCGGCTGCGCCGGCAATGCCGGACGAAGCTGGTGACGATCGAGGGCGACCAGGTGTTCTGCTATCGGCTCAAGGGCAGGACACCCGCCATCGTGTTCGCCGGCGTGCAACGCCTCACCCCGTCGGCGCGCATGGTCAACGGCGATGACGCCGCGCTCGACGAGGCGGTCGCCGTGATGATCGCCCAGGCCGGGAAGCACGCCCCATCCTGATCGCATGACAGCTTCCACCCGACAGGACAGGATACGCACCATGCAACCGCAACGCCGCCCCCTCATCCGCGCACTCGCCTTCGACGAGGTCGGCGCCGCGATCGGCCGCCTCGTGGATGTCGCCTCGTCCGATACCGGGCAGGCCGCGCGCGTCGCGGACTTCCTGCTGGCGTGGTGGAATGGTGACGACAACGGCCACTTCCCCATCCTCCACCTCAGCAACTGCGACGCGATCATTTCCGAGGACATGCTAATTGTCATGGCCTGGCTCGCGCAGGAGCCTGCGATCTATCCCGATGCGTGGGGCTATCGTGACGCAATGGTCGACCTTGTCGGCCGATGGAGGCTGCGATGAGCGCACGGCCGTTACAACCATTATGGGCCTGCTTTCGTTTGCCCCGAACGCAATCATGGCGGCAGACCGTAGTGGGAGACTGGCATGAGCGATAATATACGGCTCGCGCTAATGCGGCAGGCGCTCGCGCTTTATGACGCGACCGACGACGGAGCGACCGTTGCCGCCTGTCATCTGCAGGCCGCGGTCGATGCGGAGCAGGGTCTGCGGCCTATGCAACCGGGCGAGGACATCGATCCTGAAATACCGGAGCAATTACGTAACTGGTTATCGTGAAGGGGAGGGGGAGCGAATTTCTGAGCGCGTGAGGCGCTCGGGAGATCGCTCATGCCCTACGATGTCGCCTTCCGCCACCAGCAGGCGCTCGACCCGAGCGCGCTGGTCACGATTGGAGCAAGCCTTCACGCCATCACCCGCGCGATCGACGACTGCCGCAACGCCGGCATCGCCTTCGAGACCGATCCCGCGGTCATCCTGCTCGCCCGCCATCTCGCAAGCGTCACCGCGCGGCAGTCCGAAGACGCGCTCCTCAAGCGGCGCTGCATGGACCGTATCGCCGAGCTGCGACAGCACCCGGCGCTGCTGACGCTCGCGGTGCGCGGCGTCGCGCACGATGCGGCCGCCAAGGATCGCTTCCACAGCGACGGACGCAAGGCGCTGCGCCGGCTCGCCGAAACGCTGGGGCTCGACCCCGCGCACTACGACCTTCGCTCGAACCGCAGCCACGCCTCCCGGTCCGGCGAGATCACCCTCCACGGCGAGGAGCTGTGGATGCAGCTATCGCTCCACGGCACCATGGCCGACCGCGAGGTCATCTACCGCCGCGTCAGCGGTCGTCACGATCACCTCGGGGAGCGCGACTGCTACGCCTCGATCCGCGACCTGCTCGCGCCCGAGCGGTTCGCCGTGCGGCTGCGCAAGGAATTGCGGCTCACACCGCCGGTCGCCGAGCCGGTCAGCCTGTTCGGCTGATCGATCACCCGTCCACACACGCGAAAGGACCGCCATCATGGGCTGGCTAAGCATGCCGCTGTCGTCGATGTTCCCGCACACAGGCCCCAAAGCCTATCTCGACGCGCAATTCACCTACGACAACCGCAATGCCGACGGGAAGGGCAAGGCGCTGCGCGTCATCGCCTCTTCCTGCCTGCGCAACAAGGTCTGGTACGCGGCCGTGGTGCCGTCGACCGACGGCACCGACGAACCCGCCTTCGCGGCCGTCTGCCTGGTCAGCTGGAATCCGCGTGCCAAGGACGGATTCGTGTTCGCCTACAAGGATATGACCGAACACGCCGGGCCATGCGAGGCCGAATGCCCCGAGCGCATCCTCTCGCTGCTCGGCGATACCGACGATCCCGGTGCGCTCGACTGGCGCCGACGCTGCCTCGAGCGGCTCGCGACCCCGGTACGCCCGCTCGAACACGGCATGCACATCCGCTTGCCGAGCAAGGTCACCTTCGTTGACGGCTATGAGGGAGACGAGTTCATCGTCCACAAGCGCGGCCGCAAGATCTCGCTCGCGATCCCCGGCAACAGCTACCCGAAATATCGGATCGGTAACCTTCGCAAATGGGCGTGGACACTCGTGCCGCCCAAGCCCGAAACTCGCGTCCACAAGACGGTGTTCGGTTGATCGCCGACATCCCCCACGTCAGGATCATCGCCATGTCCGCCCCGTATCCGCCCGTCACACCCAGCCCGAAGCGGTCGCAGCTCTGCAGCCGCGCCCATGCCCAGCGCGTCGCCATGCGGATGTTCGATGCCGGCGCACGCCAGGTCTCGATCGTGCGCACCGGCGATCCGCTGCAACCCTTCCGCGTCCTCCCGGTCATCGTCGACGGGCCGAACGTCGAAGTCGAATTGCGCTACGCATGAGGGGCGCGCTGCTCCTCGGCATCGCCGCGCTCGCCGCCTGCGGGGCAGGGGCACCCCAGGGCCACGACGGTGCGACGATCACCGGCGAGGGGCGGGCGATCGACGGCGACACGGTTTCGGTCGATTTCCGCCTGTCGGGGGCCGACGCCTTCGAGCGCAAGCAGATGTGCTCGAAGGACGGTGCCTGCTATCCATGCGGCAAGTTTGCTCAGGATTCCGCCTCGCGTATCCTCAAGAGCGGTGTCGCCACGATCCGCATGACCGGCGCGAGCAGCTATGGCCGCCCGATCGCCATCGTGACGGTCGACGGCTACGACCTGGGCGAGCAACTCATTTTGCAGGGTCTGGCGGTGCCGGCGACGCAATATCTGCGCGGCGATCCGCAACGCGCCGCGCGCTATGTCGCCGCGGCAGAACAGGCCCGGTCAGCGGGTCACGGTGCCTATGCGGGGGAATTCATCGATCCGGCGCGCTGGCGGCGCGGGGAACGCCTCGCGTGCGAGGCGCGTTATTGATATCCCCCCCTTGGAAGAGGCGGTCCGGCATGCTCCCTTGCCGAACCGCCTTTTCTTTTGTCGTCAGCCCTTGAGCTTCGGACCGGGGCCACGATCGTCGGAATCGTAATCGGGTCCCGGGTCATGCGACCAGGACGCGCCGATCGCGAACGCCGCGTCGAACCGGCCCAGCGGACCGTCCGGCTCGGCCGCGACATACGGGTTGACCAGCGGCTTCACCGGCAGCTTGTTGCGGTAGATGTGCCCGGCGATGCGACCGCGCGCCTCCAGCAGCTTCTCCAGCCAGACGAGATCGTCGAGCATGGTCACGACGCCCTTGCCGGCGACGCAATAATAGAGGCACCGCTGGAAATCGTCGCACGCGGTGCTGAGGATCGTGGTCAGCTTGACCTTGCCCTCGTTCTCGCCCTCATGAATCCATTCGAGCGATTCCCGCAACTCGCGCGCCGAGAGATACGCATCCTCCGGATTGCTGCCGATGCACGCTCCGGCGAGCATGCGCCGGGTGACGCGAATATCCAGATCGACCGACAATTCGGTGAGCACCGCGTCGAGGTCGAACTCTCCGATAAATTCCGAACGCTTCATGGCCAGCTCCTTTGTTCATTGAACGTAACGTGAACAAAGGCGACAAGGCAAGCATTATGGAGTAGCATCACCACCATGTGGCTCGTCCCGCGCGATACCCGGGGTCTAACCTCCCGCTCGCCCGTCCCCGACGTGGTGCGCGAGGCGCTGGTGCGCTGGTATACCGGCGAAGGCGAGGACAGCGATCACCGCGCGTCGGTCATCATGGTGGTCAAGGCACGCGACCATCACCAGTGGATCGCCTGCGACTGCCTGGGGGAGGGGACGGACCCACCGCTACTCTCGCCGGCCTATCTCTCCGAAGCCGAAACCTATTACCTGCGACGCCTTACCAGTATCCGCCAGCGTCGCCCCGAGCATGACGTCGACTGCCCCTTCTTCCGCGAGCAGGCACCGCCCCGCATCCGCGAGAAAGCGACCGCCACCCCGCGCACGATCAACGAGCCGGACGGGCTGTTCTCGGCGCACCGGCTCGCCCCCGAGAAACTGGCGCAGCTGCCCGACGACAGCGAACCCGACGATCGCACCCGCGGCGTCGCGATCCCGCGCCTCGCGCGGCTGCTGTGGCAGCTGATGGAAATGGCGCAGGTCAACGTCGTCGAGCCGCTTGAGGTCGGCGAGCCGCGCACCACGTCGATGGCGAGCGAATTCGCGGCGATGCGCGCCGCGGCCGAACGGGTCCAGATCGCACCGGGTATCCCGCTCGCGCGCCATCTCTACACCCACATCGACCCCTACGAACGCGGCATCGTATTCGCGAAACTGCGCGAGGCGGCGAAGAAATGGCCGAGCGAGCACGCCCCGCAGGCCTTCCTCCTCCTGTATGCGATCGACGTCTCCGGCTCGACCATCACGCTTGCCGAAGGGCGCGAGCTGATCGTCAAGAACCGCATCCGCCACATCGGCGTCCACCAGCGCCACATCGGACCGCCGTATCTGGTCCTGGCCGTCGTCGGCGAGCACAACCCGCGCGAGGGCTATGCGTGCCTGCGCGCCTATGCGCAGCCGATCGCGCGCCCCGCCAATTTCGTCGCGATCCACAATCTCGCCGAACGCAAGACGATCGTCGGCCTGCTCGATCTCCAGTACCGGCTTCGCCGGCGCGGCATCGGCGTCGGATTCAAGCGCCTCCTGTTCGACATCGCGACGTCGATCGGCGACGTCCGCCCCGACCTCATCCTGGACCTGCGGGACTTCACCACCGGCGAGGTGATCGAGGCGGCGCTCGAAGTCGTCACCGGCGACAATCCCGATGCGCTGGGGCTGAAGCTGCGCCAGGTCGAAAAGCTGCGTGAGATCGCGCCCGTCGTGACGATCCATGCCGAGGATCTCGAAGGCGATAATCTGGAAAGCGCCGTTCTCGATCAGCTTCATATCGGCTGATACCGAAACGGCCGCCCCGGTTTCCCGAAACGGCCCTCGTCTTCACACCGGAATCTGCGGTCAGATGTTGTCGCCGAGCGCGCCCTTGACCGAGCCCTTTACGTCCTGAGCGGACCCCTTCAGCTTCTGGGCCTTGCCCTCCGCTTCGAGGCTCGCGTTGTCGGTCGCCTTGCCGATCCCTTCCATGACGTTGCCGGCCAGCTTGTTGCCCGCAGCGTTCACCTTGTCGGTTGCTTCACCCATGATCGAACTCGTTTGAGCGATATGTTGATGGGTGAAAACCAGTACCCACCAGCCACGGTTCCGTAATGGCTGGCGTACCGCTGTTCTCCCGGATACTCCTTTCGAGCCCGATCACCGGGCAGGAGATTAGAGATGCGCACAATCGTCGCCGCTACTGCCGCGCTTTCACTTCTCGCTGGTGTCCCGGCACTTGCCGCCCCCTGCAAGGATGCCAAGGGCCGCTTCGTCAAATGTCCCGAGAAGCCCGCCAAGCCCACGCGCTGCAAGGATGCCAAAGGCAAGTTCGCCAAGTGCGGCACGCCCGGCAGCAAACCCGCCTGACCACCATGCCGGACCGGGTGCCCCCGGTCCGATCCTTCGCATCCGGGAGAGAACGCCTGACCAGCTCCGTCTACAAGGTCGACAAGTTCGCCGTCCCTGCCGCCAGCATCGACGCCTTCGTCGCGAAGCTTACCGAGACGCATGCCTTTCTCGACGATATGGAGGGCTGCATCCAGAACCTCATCCTCACGCAGGAAAGCGGCCCGGGCGGCTATAACATCGTGACCATCGTCGAGTGGCGCGACCAGGCCTGTCTCGACCGTGCCAGATCGCTCGCGGCCGAACGGTACCGCGAAAGCGGCTTCGAGCCGGCGACCATGATCGATGCGCTCGGCATCCGGGCGGACCTCGGCAACTATCGCGTCGTCGAGCATTGAACGGCCCTCGGCCGCCGGCGAGGAGACCGGGACGCCTCTTCGCCCGGTAGAGGAGGGGGAGGGATAGCTGTCAGATCCATGAGGGAGATGACAGATGACCCGGTTCAAGCCCAGCCCCCGACCCGACACGACCCCTTGGGACACGCCCGATCGCGCCGACCAGGTGCTGCCCGGCATCTGGCGCGTGTGGACGCCCAGCCATGGCGGCTATGTCCTGTCGGACGAACGCCAGTCCGCGATGCCCGACGCGCTGCGCCGCGACGATCCGTTTTATGAGGAAGACGTCGATTACGCGCTGGTACTCTACGCCTTCGGCAGCGAGTTTCGCCGCTTACCCATCCCCGGCATCGCGCTGCAGGTCGAGAACGCGCGCCGGTCGGTGCGCTGCTGGCATCCCGACCGCTGGACCGCGCTGACCGGCGAGGACGTGCCGGTCCACGACAGCCACGTCGTTCGCCGCCGCGCCGCCTATCAGGCGATCATCGGCCAGTATGAGAGTGTCTCGGCGTCGGGTTCCTGGGCGGACTGGGTGCCCGAGGGCAAGGTCGGCTGCGTCTTCCGCCGCGTTGTCAGCGTCGATGCGCTCGGCTTCGCGCGCCACGAGGGCGCGCCGATCCACGGTCTCGTCGACAAGGACCGTTACGAACGCCGCCAGATGCCCGAGACGTTCGAGAGCCTGGACGCGGTCCGCGTCGAGAGCACCGCACCGATCTCCAAGCAGGTCGACGCGAGCGCGCTCGCGCACCTCCTCCCCAGCGCCTGAAAGGACCGCCACGATGAGCGTCTATCTCTATCTGTTCCACGGCCGCGCCACGCCCGACGAGGACGTCGAAGACTGGGGCTGCGAAGGCCCCGCGATCGGACCGCTCGACTATATCCACACCACCTATGGCAGCGAGGTGAAGATCCGCGGCGCGAAGGCGGTCCTGGAAAAGTTCTTCCCGAATTCGGAAATCCATTTCCACGAGGGCTATGGCGAACACGCCATCCAGCTCGCCGGCGACTGTCTTCCGCACGACGGCAAATTCTACGGTGACTGGTCGATCTGCACCGAGGATCGCCTCCGTTTGCCCGCCGCCTCGCGGATCAAGCCGGTGTGCGACGAGTGCGGCAGCGACAACGTCACCAAGGACGCCGTCGCGGTGTGGGATGAGGCCGAACAGGCCTGGGTGCTGCTCAGCACCTACGATTCCACCACCTGCCAGACCTGCGAGCGCGAGAGCGACGACATGCTCGAATGGCGGACGCTCGACGGTGCGCCCGCTCCCGATCCCGACGCTCCCGCCGTCCCTACCAACGACCCGGCGCCGCCCGATGCCGATGCCGCCTGACCCGGAGGACCGCGCCATGACCTGTGTTACCCCGATCCGCGCGCCCGAGGCCGCGGACAATCGCGTACCGCTGGGCCATCATTCGACCGGCACGCTCAGCCTTGACCTCGATCGCCTGCTTGCCGGACGCCTGCTCATCCAGGGCAGCTCCGGGGCGGGCAAGAGCAGGACCTTGCGCCGGATCATCGAGGAGGCGTTCGACTATACGACGCTTGCGATCGTCGACCCCGAGGGGGAATTCGAGAACCTCGCCCGCCATATCGGCGCGACCACGATCCGCGCGGTCGAACTCACCGCCGACGGGCTGACGGCCGCGGCGACGCGCAGCCG
Source organism: Sphingomonas hankookensis (assembly GCF_028551275.1). Lineage (NCBI taxonomy): Bacteria > Pseudomonadati > Pseudomonadota > Alphaproteobacteria > Sphingomonadales > Sphingomonadaceae > Sphingomonas > Sphingomonas hankookensis. The sequence continues at coordinate 138,584 of NZ_CP117026.1, read as the reverse complement.
GCGACATCGGCTGTCGATGCACATCGACCTCACCGACCTCGATCCCGACCAGCGGATCATCAAGGCAGCCGCGTTCTTTGCCGGCCTGGTCGGCGCACCGCGCGAGGACTGGGCGCATACCATGCTGGTGTGCATCGACGAGGGCCATCTGCTCGCACCGCATGTCGCCGGTTCCGCGCTCGATGCCGATGCCCGCCGGCTCGGCGTCGCCACCCTGACCGACCTGTGCGCGCGCGGCCGCAAGCGCGGTCTCGCCCCCGTCATCGCCACCCAGCGCCTCGCGAAGCTCTCCACCTCGGTCGTGTCCGAGCTGCAGAACGTGCTGGTCGGGCTCAACGTCTTCGACCGCGACATCGCGCGCGCGGCCGACCTGCTCGGCTTTCCCGCGCGTGACGCCGACCTGCTGCGCAACCTCGCCCCCGGCGATTTCTTCGCGATGGGTCCGGCGCTGTCGGCAACCCCGGTGCTGGCGCATATCGATCCCACCATCACCGAACATCTCGGCAAGACCCCGGAACTGCGTGCCGCCGCGTCCGTCGATGCCGACGAGGCGGCGAAGCTGCTCGATCTCGCGGGCCTGGCCGAGGTCGCGGACCACGGCCCCGCCATCGCCCTCAAGGGCACGCGCGCGCTCGACGCGTTCCTGCTCGATCCCGCTGCGACCGACGCGGCCGCGATCATGGACGCGCTGAAGCGCATCTCCCCCAACGCCAGCACCGCGCGCGACCTCGCACGGCACCTGTCGCTCGACGCCGAGCGCACCGACCGCGCGCTCAACCTCCTGTCGGCGATCGCCGCGGTCGACACCATGCCCAAGGGCGACGACCGCATCGCCCGCCTGCATGCACGGCTGCGCGCGCGGCTGAGCGACGTCGCCGTGGTGTCGCTGTGACCGACCTCGCGCCCGATATCGTCGAGCTGGTCGCGTGTCCGAAGCTGCCCGAGCCGTGCGGGCGCCTGCGCGAGATGCCGTTCCGGCACGATGCCTGGACCCCCGACGAGATCGCCACGGTCGAACGCATGTTCTGCGACGACGCTGCGATCGACGACATCGTCGCCGCGCTCGGTCGCGGCCGCGCCGGCGTGCGCGACAAGATCGCCAAACTGGGCCTGCGCCGCAATTCGTCGCGTCCGTGGTCGACCGACGAAGACGCATGGCTCACCCGCGAATATGGCCTTCGCCCCACGGCCGATCTCGCTGGAGATCTCGGCCGCGCCTGCACCAGCGTCTATGCCCGCGCGGGCGTGCTCGGGCTGACCGAAGGAAATCCTCCAAAATGGAGCGACTGGGAGGATGCCCAGCTGCGCGCCGGCTACGCGCAGGCGATCCCGATCGCACAGATCGCCACGCTGATCGGACGCCCGCTGTCCGGCACCGCGACCCGTGCCAACGCGCTCGGTTTGCGCCATCCCAACAAGCCCGCTGACTGGACCGAGGCCGAGGCGACGCGGGCGCTGACGCTGGCCGGGGAGGGGCTTCGTTATATCGCGATCATCGACATTCTCGCCACAGAGGGCTTTCCGCGCAGGACCAAGGCTGGCTTCGGGCCGCACCTGCGCAAGCTCGGCTATGGCCGGGGATGGGGCCGCAACTGGACCCCTGACGAAGACACACTGCTCATCCGCGCCTATGCCGACGGGGCAAGCCTGACCCCGCTCACGACCAGGCTCGGCCGCACGAAATGCTCTATCCGCTGGCGCGCCGACTATCTCGGGTTGCGCGGCACACATGCCAACCGCGACGGGTTCCGGGGCGGGCCGGTGTGGAGCGACAATGATCTGGAAAGGCTGCGCGACCTTTACGGCACGATGCCGATGGACGCCCTGGCGACGAAGATGGGTCGCACCAAGGCTTCGCTGTTCACGCGCGCGAACATCCTCGGCCTTGTCCACGGCTATCACCGGAAATGGACCGAAGAGGAGATCCGGGCGCTGCGCATCGCGCACGACTTCGGCGTCGCGCTGCCTGATGTTGCGGCAGCGATCGGCCGCAAATATCCAGCGGTCCACAAATATGCCGAAAAGCACGAGCTTCGCTTCTCGCGTCGCCCGCGCCGCGCAGCCCCCTGGACGCTCGCCGAAATTATCGCGCTCGATCCTTCGGGAACGGGCGTCACCGACCATGTTGCCATCCCCGGCACAATCGATGAGGAAAAGCCATGACGCCGCTTCGCCTCGCCCGCGATATCGCAACCGGCGCGCCGATCGACCGCGACACCCGGCGTGCCCGCCTCCTCGCGGCGCGGCGCTATGCGATCAACTCGGTCCCGCGTCGCGGTATCCTCAGCGGTCACTGGGACGCGGGCACCGTGGTCGGCGCGTTCCGCGACGGCAAGGCAGGCTGACCAGGGCTCGGCCCGATGCGCCGATGAAGGAGAGAGGGAGCGGGGAGGGAAGGCGTGACGGACGCCTGAGCCCTTTTCCAGGAGCGCACTCCCATGATTCCCGCCACCATCGCGACCGCGGTCGCCCCCGAGACGATCGCCAAGGTCACGCGCCTGTTCAACAATACCGCGTTCGACGTCATCTGCGAACTCCTCCAGAACGCGCGCCGCGCCGGTGCGACCGGCGTCGCGCTCGCGCTGAACGGCGCCGGCGCCGAGCACTTCCTGCACATCACCGATGACGGCCACGGCATCGCCGATCCGGTGAGCATCGTCACGCTCGGCCGCTCGGGCTGGTCCGACGAGACGCGCCGCGCCGAAGATCCCGCCGGCATGGGCGTGTTCAGCCTCGCAGGCCGCGACGTCATCATCCGCTCCTTCTCGAAACCCGACCGCCAGGGCTGGATGGCGCATATCCCGGCCTCGGCGTGGGAGACGAGCCGCCCGATCGCGATCGAACCCGATCCGATCATGCGCGGCACCGCGATCACCGTGCGCGTGCCCGACGAGTGGCTGAAGACGCTCGAGCGCGACGTGGCCCGCGCCGCCAAACATTATCCGGTTCCCGTGACCTGGAACGGCGCGGTCCTTCCGCAGGAGGACTGGCTGAAGGACGCGGTCCATGTCGAGGAATGGTACGGCGTGCGCATCGGCGTGTTCCAGAAACACCCCTCGCATTATTCCTCGCGCGACGGACGCCTCAACTTCCACGGGCTGACCATCCCGTGCGACCTGCCGTATGTTCAGGAAGTCGACCGGGGCGGCCACTGGATCGCGCGGGTCGACATCTTCGACGCGCCGCAAATCCAGCTCGTCCTCCCGGCGCGCAAGGAAGTGGTCGAGAACACCGGCATCGCCGCCCTGCGCGATGCGGTCCGGCTCGCGATCTACCGCGCGATCGAGGCCGCGGGGACGCACCGGCTGTCGGCGCATGACTGGCGCGAGGCGCGCTCGCTCGGTATCGCACTACCCGAAGCCGAGCCCTATCTGTTCGCATGGACCGCCTATGCGGCCGACAGCTCGCGCAACTACGAGAGCGGCGCACGCGTGACCGACACCGGCATGGTGCTGATGCCCGACTTCGATGCGCTGATCGGCCAACCCGCGCAGGCGGCGATCGCGAAGCATAATCCGTTCGGTGGTCCGCTGGTCGAGGCCCAGGACGCGTTCAAGGGCTATGGCTGGTACGATATCCTCGCCCGTGTCGAGGATATGCGGTTCCGCGTCACCCAGGGCGACCGCACCTTCATCGTCTCCGACAGCCGCGAAGCCCCCGCCGAGGCGGAAAACGGTTGGGTCGAGGCTATCACGCTCGAGGCGACGATGAGCCACGCCGGCGCATTCATCGAGGTATCGACCGACGCGGATGTCGCCTTCGCACCCGACCAATGGTCGTGCAACTCGGTCGACGAGACGTCCGTCTTCGTCCGCCGGGGCAGCGAAATCACCGCGCTCGGCGTCGCCGACATCCTCGAAAGCGCGATCTTCTATGCCAGCGACGACAGCGATGCCGACAGCTACGATACGCAGCTCGAGCGCTTCCAGGCCGATGCCGCCGAACGAATCATCGGCCTGCTCGAAGGCGACGATGCCGCGCTTGAGAACCGCATTCGCGACAAGCTGGCGGGGCATTATTTCCTCGTCCCCGAGGACCGGACGGTCACCGTCGTCATCAATCGCGACCGGCTCGACGTGACGATCACGCCCCGCGCGGTTCCCGCCGCGCCCAAGGCCGCGGCGGAGGACGCGTGACATGGCGCGCTACAACCACGCCTACACGCTCGCCTTCAGCCTCGTCTCGAACGACGACAAGGGCCACGACGTCGATGCGCGCCAGCTGAAGGCGGCGCTGCTCGCACGGATCGAGAATCTCGACGAGGAGGGTAGCTGGATCGAGTCTGCCGGTGCGCCCTATGACACCTATCTAGAACCGGAGGAGGCGCCATGACCGGCGCGCCAGTTCCGGTCGTGCCGCTGGCGCCGCCGCCACCAGTGGTGCTGGCCTACGGCATCGGCGTCGACAGCACCGCGCTGCTGATCGAGAAGCACGCGCGCGGCGAAGCGCCTGACCTCGTGCTGACCGCCGATACCTCGGTCGAGAAACCGGCGACCTACGAATATCTCGACGTGATCCGGCCCTGGATGCGCGACCGCGGTATCCGTTTCGAGCTGGTCAGCTATGTCCCGAAGCGATTCAAGCACTGGCCGCCCTATTACGGCATCCTCGAGATGTGCCTGACCAATGCCACGCTGCCGAGCAAGTCGCTCGGCGGGTCGAGTTGCAGCCTCAAATACAAGAAGGCGCCGCAGGACAAATTCCTGTCGACCTGGCAACCAGCGGTCGACGCTTGGGCGCGCGGGCAGCGCGTCGTTCGCCTGATCGGCTATGACGCCGGACCGCGCGACACCGCGCGCGCCAACCATGCGCTGTCGATCGACGATCCGCTGTACGACTGCGAGTACCCCTTGCGCGAATGGCGATGGGACCGGCCCGACTGCGTCGCCCGCATCCAGGCCGAGGGTCTGCCGGTGCCACCCAAATCGGCGTGCTGGCTGTGCATCGCCAACCATCCGAGCGAAATCCGCGGCCTCCCGCAATGGTGCCTGCGACTCATCGTGCTGGTCGAGGCACGCGCCGCCCCGCGACTGCACACGGTCGAGGGCCTGTGGCGCAGATCGACCCGCGCGCGCCCGGGATCGATGACCGCCTTCATCCGCGACGAGCACCTCCTGCCGGCTGACGAGATCGACCGGATCATCCGCGATGCGCCGCTCGACCTCATCCGGTTCCAGGATGTCGCGGCCGTCATCCCGCTCGGCGAGCGCCCGACGATGGGCGACTGGCTCGACCGCTTCCATGCGGCCTTTCCCGAACGAGGCCGGGGACGAAGCGACGCGCTCGCCGCCTGAAGTCCCCGCCACCATCGCTATCGACCAAACGGAGGATCATCACATGATTTCGACCGCCACCGAAACGCGCCTCGAAGCCGTGGCCAGGCTCAACGACCGTTGCCGCCAGGGGTTCGACCGCACCGCGAAGATCGTCATGACGCGCGCGTGCCTCGGCGCGCTGTCGAACGGCACGCTCGCCTCGGAAGCCGTCGCCCAGGCGCATGTCCTGCAGGCGCTGCGCCGCTACACTTTCCCCGCCGACTGTCCCGAGCGCGATCGCGGCCAGTTCGAGCTGTCAGGCGAGACGATACACTTCCGTATCGATTATTATGACGTGGCGCTGGAATGGGGATCGGAAGACCCCGCCGACGCCAGCATCACGCGCCGTGTTCTCACGCTCATGCTGCGCGAGGATCTGTGATGCGTATTGTCGGAATGGCCGACAGCTATCAGCTAGCTGGCCGCTAGACGATGACGATCGAGATCATCCTCGGCCTGCCGCATCTCGCAAACGGGCCTATCCTTCAGCGCGCGGTCGCGCTGCAAGCACCGGTGCTGATCTCGGCCAATTGTCTGTCGCGCTGGCGCAAGGCCGATGGCTGGCGCGAGTGGTCGGGATGGCGCACCGGAACGCTCGCCAACGCGCGACCGCTCGCCAGCGTCGACCTCGATTCCGCCGGTTACACCATGATGGTCCGCTATGGCGGGCTTCCCTGGAGCATCGCCGATTACATGGCGCTCGCCGCGTCATGGCCGTTCCGACGCATCTCGTCGGTCGATTACTGCTGCGAAGAGGGCGTTGCCCACGACCGCGAGGAAGTGCTCGACCGCATCGCGCGCACCACCGCCACCAACCGAGAATGCTTTGCCCGCGCCGACGACTTGGCCATCCGCGACCGGCTGATGCCCGTGCTGCAGGGCCGCGTGCCCGACGACTACGTCCGTTCACTCGACGCGATCGGCGGTCTGATCCTGCCCGGCACCGTCGTCGGCATCGGCAGCATGTGCCGGCGACCGATCCACGGTCCCGAAGGGCTGATCGCCGTCGTCGAGCGGCTGACCCGCATCCTGCCGATCGGCGTCAAGGCGCACCTCTTCGGGGTGAAAGGCGATGCCCTGCCGTACCTCACGCCGTTCGCACGCTGGATCGCCTCGATAGACAGCCAGGGATGGGGCGTAGGCGTGCGACAGCACGCGCTCAGGCATCGCATCGCCAAGACCGACGCGCTCGGCGCCGACTTCATGGAACGCTGGTATCGCACGCAATGCGCGCGAACGCTCGAAACACCGCGACACCTGCCCGAGGCCGCGGCGTCTGCTCCACCGCCACCAACCGCCGACCCCTGGGAACGCGCGATCGCGCAGGCTCGCGCCGAGATCCGCGCCCTGATCGAGAGCGGCGATCTCGATCACGATGAGATCACCACCGGATGGATCGAGACCTGGGCGGCCGAGATCTACGCCGACGCGGCCTGACGGAGGTAACCATGCTCACCGACCGCTCCCAGCGCTGGCGCGACCGGCGCAGCTTGTTCGTTGCCGGCGACAGCGTGATCGACCCGCGCCGCTACGCCGTCGATGTCGTCGCCCATGATACTGCCCGCGCATTCCTCGCCGACCATCATTACCTCCCGCGCTATCCCGCCGCCCAGCTCGCCTGCGGGCTGTTCGGTCCGGGCGACCCGGGCAGATCCACGTTGGTCGGTCTCATCGTGTTCGGCGTGCCGGCGACCGGCGCGGTCATCACCCGGCACACCGGCTATGCCGATCCCGCTCGGGGCTGCGTACTGCAACGGCTCATCTGCCTGCCCTCGGTCGCCGCGAACGGCGAAAGCTTCTTCACGTCGCGCGCCTTCCGCCTCCTGCGCCTCGCCAAGCCCCGGATCGACGCTGTCGTCAGCTTCTCCGATCCCGCCTTCGGCCATTGCGGCGTCGTCTATGCCGCGCTGTCGGGCGCCTATCGCGGCCGCACGAGGCCGCGGACGGTGCTGCGCATCGCCGGCGAGACGATCTCGGAGAGAACGCTGTCGAAGATCCGCAACCTCGAATCCGGCCATGCCGGGGCGATCGACCAGCTGGTGCGGCTCGGTGCGCCGAGGCCGGAGGCGCACGAACACCCCGCCGACTGGCTCGCGCGGCTCCGTGCCGACAATCTGCTCCGCCCGCACCGGCAAAGCCCGCTATTCACCTATTGCTTCGAGCTGACGCGCGACGCCCGGCGCACCGCGCGCGATCTGCCCCGGCTTGCCTATCCGCGCCGGAGCGACGCGATCCGCGAAATCCTCGCGGCATGATCCCCGCGCCAGCGGCGCGAGGGAAGGGGAGCGGGAGCGGGCGGCATGTCACCGACATGCCGGAAGGAGCACCGCCCGTGGATATCCATCTCGCCATCGCCAGCGTCCAGGCCGACGCTGCCCGCATCGCGCGCTACACCGATCGACGCGACCGTTTCCTCGATGCGCTGGACTGGTCCGCGCTCGACGAACAGACCGCGCGCGAGGCCGCGATGCTCGACGATCTGCTCGCCGGCGATCTCGCCGACGCCGCGCTCTACATCCTCTGGCTGGAAGAACGCCTCGCCAGCGGCGAAACCGATGTTCCAGGCGTTCTTCGCTTCTACCCGCACCCGCGCCCCTGGCACGGCGAGTGGATCTCGCTGCACTGACCCTGAAAGGATCGCCATGAGCCGCCACCAGTTTCCCGGTATCGAACCCGGCACCAGCGTCAGCATCGGGTGGGACCGCCCGCTTGGCACCTTCTTCGTCCAGGTGCTGCGCCCGCACCCGCATCTCACGGGTGAGGACGAAACCGTCGCATGGCATGGCGCGCACCCCGGCGAGCTGACCACAGCGGCCGCCGCGGTCACCATCGCCTCACGCTGGGCCGATCTTCCCGCCGATCTCGCGATCACGCTCGAGACCGACCGGCTGATGACCCTCGGCCAGTCCGATGGCGAGGCGCAGATCGCCATCAAGCGCCGCTTCTTCGGCGACTGAGTACCCGACAAGAAAGGGGAGGGGGATGGGGCGCGTCGATCAATGACGATCGACGGAGAGCCCCATGCCATATTTTATCGATCTCGGTGCCGGTCCCGCCGAGGAGGATTGCGCGCAACTCGGCCAGTCGCCCAACTTCGACAGCCTCAACCGCCTCGAAATCGCGGTCTACAAGTCCGCGCTGATCGCACGCTACGGCCCGCCGCCCCCGGGATGCCGCCTCGCCGGCCTGTCCAACCGACACGATTTCGGTCGCTATGTCGAACTCGTCCTCCATATCGAGAACGAGCTCGACGAGGCCGTCGCCGACTATGCGACACGCGTCGAGGAGGGACTCGCCACCTGGCGCGAGGCGGGCTTCACCGCGCCGGTCGAGTATAACGGCGAGACGCCCACCATCGTCCATGCCGATCCGGCCGATGCCGTCATCAGCGCGCTGCTGATTACCCGGCCCGGGCCGAACGGTCTTTTCCCGATCCCGGATTTCGCGGTCCTGCACGGCAATCTCACGCAGGCTTACCCCGCCGAGGCCGCGGCCGCCAACGCGCGTCTCGCCGAGGCCGCGGACGCCTGAGCGCGACCGCACAGAGCGATTTCCCATCATTTCGGAGCATTCCCATGGCGAACACCTACACCAAGGCCGCGTTCACGCTGACCATGAGCCACGCCGACGCGGCGTTGCTAACCATTGCCGAACAGGCAGTCGATATCCTCGACACCAACGGCGACGATGCCGACCTCGCCCACGAATATGACGCGCTCGATCCCGCGTTTCACGCCGTGTTCCCGGCGAAGGGGCCGATGAAGTTCGAAAGCTTCCTCGAGATATTCGACGATTGGCATTTCCCTTATCTCGACTGCGCGATCGACATCGACTGGAAAGGCGAAGACGGGAACGCGCGCGTATTCTTCAGCGGCGATCAATTCGGCGTCGAACAGGTCGCCCAGCTCATCTTCCGCGCTTGCAAGTCCGCGCTCCCCTGCGGGTTCGCATGGATCTCCGACTGCGACCGGCTGCGCCCCGGCGAGTTCGGAAGCGGCTGCGTCATCATTACCGACGCGGGGCTGACGTTCCACAGCACCCAGGACATCCTCGATCGCGCCGCGCGCAGCGCCGCAGCCGATCCCGACACCCATGGTCACGAGGGTCGCTTCGGTTTCGTGCTCGCCTCGCGCGACCAGGACGGCCACGCCGTCTTCTGGAACAACGACGACGGCTTCGGGGCACTCGCCAGCGCGACCGTGTTCTCGAAAGCCGAGGCCCGCGCACACGATCCGGTCATCGCCAACGACGAACCCGAGTGGCTGGCGCTGCCAGCGCCGCTCGCGGCCTGAACGGCCATGTTCATCGACATCGGACGCGGCCTGGTCGCCGGCCTTCCGGCCCTCGCCCTGCCGCCCGCCATCCTCGACGCGGTCGAACGCGGCGCATGGATCGTCTTCAACCTCTCGGGCGGCAAGGACAGCTCGGCCGCGATGTTCGCGGTCAACCTGATCCTCGATGCGCTCGGCCATCCGCGCGAGCGGCGTATCGCCATTCACGCCGACCTCGGCCGTGCCGAATGGGACGAAACGCCCGCGACGGTCGAGGATCTCGCGGCCCACGCCGGCGTCCCGCTGACGATCGTCCGGCGCAACGCCGGCGACCTGTTCGACCGCTGGGCCACGCGCTTTGCCAACGGCAAGGCGCGCTACGAGGCACTCGAAACCTATAATCTGATCGGTCCCTGGTCATCCTCGGCGCTGCGCTTCTGCACCTCAGAGATGAAGGCCCATGTCATCGGGCCGCACCTCGCCAGACTGCTGCGCGGCCAGACTATCATCAACGTGCTGGGACTGCGCCGCGACGAGAGCATCGCTCGGTCACGCACACCCGAATGGAAAGCAGACGCGCGCTACGCCGCTGCCGGCAATCCGCACGGCACCGCGATGATGCTGTGGAACCCGATCGCGCACTGGACGACACCACAGGTCTTCGCCGCGCACGATACGCTCGGCATCCCGCTGCACGTCGCCTACACCTGTTACCAGTCGTCACGACTGTCGTGCCGCTTTTGCGTCCTTCAATCGCTCGGCGACGCCCAGGCATCGGCTTCGGCACCGGCGAACCGTCCCGCGCTGCTCCACCTGGTCGGCCTCGAGGCGACCTCAACCTTCTCGTTCCAGCCCGCACGCTGGCTCGCCGACGTCGCACCGCGTCACATACCGGGTAATTTGAGGAACCGGATTTCCCTCGCCAAGGCCGATGCCGCCGAGCGGCGACGGCTCGAAGCCGCGATGCCGCCCGACCTGCGCTACGTCAAAGGCTGGCCGCCGCGCATTCCCACCATCGAGGAGGCCGGCATCATCGCCGCGTCCCGCGCACCGATCCTCTCGCGGCACGGTCTCGCCGATCTCTATCCCAATGCCGGCGCGGTGCGAGACCGCTTTTCCGACCTGATCGCGCTGAAGCGTGCCGCCTGATCCAGAGCAAGGAGCTTTCATCATGCCCGATATCACCGATCTCCCCGTCATGACGCGCGCCGACGCGATCGCCGCGGGCTTCGCCGGCTACAACGACGTGCCGCACAAACCAATCGACGTGCCCGACGGCGCGTTCACGATCACGGCGAAGACCAGCGAGGGTCGCCGCGTCACCTTCTGCTTTCTCGAATCCACTTATGGTGGCCCGCCCCGCTTCATCGACATCCAGTTCCACGACCGCGGCACCACGATCCCCAACGCCGATAACGGGGTATCACCCACCTTCAACGCGTTCGCGATCACGCGTGGCGGCAAGTTCGTCGCCGACAGTCGACCGCTCGACGAAGAGATCAAGCCCTCGATCCTCGTGCTGATGCTCGACAAGGCCGGGGAAGAACCCGCGCGATCCGCGACCAACCCGGCGCCGATGTCGGACATTGACCTCGCTGCGCTGCTGACACGCGCGGCCGAAGTCGTGGCTGCGCCCGACAGCCGGATCGCGTCGCATCGCAACACGCTTGCCGGCCAGCTCATCGCCGAGGCCGCGATCAGGCGGGCGCGCCCGTCATGACCACCCCCTCGCGCAGCGACGGGATGCACGTCGCCCATACCGCAACGGGCTGGGTCGTGTTCGACAACAGCTTGTCACACCCCTCTCGCCTCTCGGGCGCCTATCCGTCGCGCGCCGCGGCGACCGCCCGCAAGCGGGCGCTCGCGCGTGCGCTGCGCCACCAGCGTCCCGACGAAGCACCGGACGTCTGAGGAAGGGGAAGGGGGACCGGCTGTTATGAACCGGGAGGATCATCCGACCCGGTGACAACCGGAGCTGACCCCATGCGCAGCATCCTCGCCTTCTACGAAATCGACCGTGCCTGGGGCGGCCCCGAGGAAGGGGGATGGTGGTACGACACCGGCACCTTCGTCCGCGTGATCGCCCTCCATTACCACGACGAGGCCGCGGTCGCGGCGATGCGCCGCGCCAACCGGCTGCTCGAGCGCCTGCAGCGGCATCGCCCGCCGGTGGATTCGGCTGCCTACACCGGCGGACGCTTCCGCGCCTTCAGCTTCTCCGGCCTCCCGCCCACGCGGTTTCCCGCACGTCGCCCGGAATATTCCTGACCCAGCAGAAAGGGACCAGCCCATGCATCGCGTCCATTATTTCGACACCAGCGAAGCCGCGCATGACGCCTGTCTCGATGACGGTCCCTGCATCGAGGAAGGCGACGTTCTCGCCATCCTGTCGGAGGGCGTCATCGGTCTCGCCTCGACCGATCCGATCGCCGTCACCCTCGACCCCGGCGCACTGCGCATCGTCCGCCCGATGGCGATGGACGTGCTGCTAGCAGAACTCGTCCACGGCGCCTCCCAGATCCGCCGCGCGGTCGCGACCGCCCTCCTGCACCATTTGCCCGTGCAGCCCCATTTCCTCGCCTTCGTCGCGCCGGCGCTGCCCTATCCCTATCCGCAGACCGTCGTCGCGCTCTCGTTCGACGATATCATGCTGACGATCGATGCGATCCACCACCGTATCACGGCGCTCGAACGCCGGTTGGGGACACTCGAATCCGACAGCGCGCACGCCTTCTTCCTGCAACGCTCGATCGATCATCTGTCGGCCGCCCGGAAGCGCCTCATGCGACATCCGCGACCGCCTCGCTGAACGGCACGGCATCGCCTCGCGACGATGCCGGCACCGGCTGCGCCGGAAGGAGAGAGGGACCGGATCGGCATCCTGGACATGGGGTCCGGGCATTTTGCCGAAAGGTCACGATCATGTGCATCGATCCCAACGCCGAGCCCGTCGCCTTCGCGCTCGACACCAAACTCTGCCACCTCCTGCCCACGCTGACCGAGCCGCACCGCGAAGCCATCGCCCAGGATCTCGCGCGCACCGCCATCTTCATGGCGACCGCAATGGCGGCCGACATGGCGCAGGACGCGGTGAACGGCCTCGTGCCGATCCCGAAGATGCCGACGCTCGGCAAGCCGCCCGCACCCGCGCTGGTCCCACAGGCGCAAACGCCGCGCGATACCGTGCTGCTGACCCCCGCGGTCGCGCCCGTCGTCACGATCAAGGCCAAAACGACCGACGTCACCGTCGCCGGCTTCGACCAGCGTCAAGGCTACACGTTCGGGATCGACAACAAGTCCGACCGGCTGATCGACATCCGCCACGCCGGCAAATGCTGGTGCATCGATCCGAGCGACGAGGCGACCGACGTCGTCAGCCGCGCGATCGGCGCGCTCGCCGCGGCGCACGCCGATATCGGCACCGCGCTCACCGACCAGCTCGCCCACTGAGCACCGACATCGTCCGCCTGCCGCACGATCCACCGTCCGCGTGAAGACGCGGTCGGTGAGGGGCGCTCATCGCGCCCTGCCCGGCCGAAGGGCCGGGGAGGGGAGGAGGATTGAAGATCGGTGTCGAGGACATGGGGTCCAGCACGACATCACAGGAGACACGTCATGAACATCGGTCAGATCAAGCAGAACGACGCGGGCATTTTCATGGGCCGCATTTCCACCCTCGCCGTCGCGATGACGATCGCGCTCAAGCCGGTCCAGTCGTCCAACCCGCGCGCGCCGCGCTACGAGATCCACGCGCTCACCCCGGGCCGGACGTGGGTGCAGGTCGGGGCGTTCTTCGAACTCACCTCGAACAACACCGGCGAGGCGTTCCTGAACGGCCGCATCGACGATCCGTCGCTCGCCGCGCCGCTGCAGGTCTCGGCCTTCCGCCAGGACGACGGCTCGTACAACGTCGTGTGGCAGCGCGCCCAGAAGCGCCGCGATGTCGGTGCCGCGCTCGGCGTCAAGGCGGATGACGATCTGTCGCCGCCGTTCGGCGCCGATGGCGGCCCGGTCGGCAACGGCCCCGATCACGATGCGGGCACCACCGACAACGGCCTGGGCGAAACCACCGCCCCGGTCGAGGAGCCGGTCGGCAAGGGCCGCGGTCGCCGCCAGCGCGTCGCCGAGGACGCCTGATCCACCCCCGGTGCCGTGCACTCCCTCACGGCACCGCATGGCGCACGGGCGCGCCCCCTTTCGCTCCCGCACGCCGAAACTCGGGGCAACGCCGGCACACGGCGTCGCCCTTTTTTTGCTTCATGGGCTCCAGTCCCGATTCAACACCGTATCGGATCGATAATTTAGCTATTCCTTCGCTTTATCGCCGTATAAGCACAGGATATCGCAGTTCGAACCTGGGCCACGCTCAAGGGAAGGGGGTGATGAATGGATAGCCGGGCGAATGGTGATGACACCGCTCGCGGGACCGGCACGTCCACTTCATCACGAGGTCCCGACATGGCCGACCGCGTCTCCGTCTCCATTACGATCGGGGGGAAACTTCCCGCCGATCGACTGCCCGAACTGTACAAACTCGCCGATTTCTACGGCCTCTCGACCGAATGGGGGGGAGAACCGCTTGAATCCGTTACATCCGGCGAACCCCTGCGCCTCCATGCTCACGAGGTCCAGAACGGCAATATCGAGGATATCGAGGACTTCTGCTGCACCAACGACCTTCCGTTCAGGACGTGGTCGGGAGGCTCGCCCGGGTCGTTCTCGCCCGAGGTTCGGGTCTGGCCAGGTCATGGTCCGCGCGCGATATTCTCGGCCGACGACAACGAAAGCGTCGTGCTGACGCTTCAGGAATACAATGCTCTAGGTGACCTCGCCGCGATCGGTGAGCACTTCCGGTTGGGTGGCTTCAAACCGCCTGCGCTCTCCATCGTCCCGGGAAAGCCTGAGACCGATAGCTAACAGCGCCATCGGCACATCCTCCTGACCTAGCCCGATCCGCGTCCCGCACGCACCACCGTCCGCGTGAAGAACGCGGTCGGTGAGGGGCGCTCATCGCGCCCTGCCCGGCCGAAGGGCCGGGGAGGGGAGGAGGATTGAAGATCGGTGTCGAGGACATGGGGTCCAGCACGACATCAGGAGACACGTCATGAACATCGGTCAGATCAAGCAGAACGACGCGGGCATCTTCATGGGCCGCATTTCCACCCTCGCGGTCGCGATGACGATCGCGCTGAAGCCGGTCCAGTCGTCCAATCCGCGCGCCCCGCGCTACGAGATCCATGCGCTCACCCCGGGCCGGACGTGGGTGCAGGTCGGCGCGTTCTTTGAACTCACCTCCAACAACACCGGCGAGGCGTTCCTCAACGGCCGCATCGACGATCCGTCGCTCGCCGCGCCGCTCCAGGTCTCGGCCTTCCGCCAGGACGACGGCTCGTACAACGTCGTGTGGCAGCGCGCCCAGAAGCGCCGCGACGTCGGTGCCGCGCTCGGGGTCAAGGCGGACGATGGCGAACCCGCGCTGCCTTTCACCGCCGATGGCCGTGACGTGGCGACCTCGGGCGCAGGCGATGACACCGGAGACGGGCTGGGTGCCAGCACCGCGCCGGTCGACGAGAGGGTCTGACCGGCATCGGGCGGCGCTGACGCGTCGCCCGTATCGCCACCTCGACGGGGATCGCTTCATCGCCGAAGCGGTCCCTGTTGCCGTTAGTGCCTGTTGCAGCCGCGCGGTCCGTGGTGTACGGATTGTCTTCCGTTTTACGGAAGATACGGATTCCCATGTAACAGAAAGATGGCCGTTACAACATTGGCAGGACCAGATGAGGGTCCCATCCTGGAGGGACGCAGGGCTTAATCGATCCCCGGCCGCGTAACGAAAGATGAGGGAAACCATGACCCCTACAATCGAAAAGGCCAGATCGACCGACGTGTCGAAGCGGTTCGGCTTCTATTACGACGAGGCGATGACGCATCCGATCGCAATCGAGCGCAACGGCGCTGCCCGCGTGGTCATGCTACCCGCCTCCGAGTTCGAACGCTTGTCCCGCCTCGATCACCTCGCGCTCTCGCCGCAGGAGTTGAGCGATGAAGCCATCCACGCCATCAGGACCGCGACGCCCAGCGCCGGGTCCGTCCAGAACGATCAGTACGTCGATTGAACCGCAAGCCGGTGACCTGATCTGGTATTTCTACCTCTGGCGGCATGAACATAACCGGGGCGACGAGGACGGCTCGAAACTCCGCCCCTGCATGGTGGTTGGCAGCTATCGCTCAGCCGGAAGGCTCCGTGTCCTGATGGTGCCACTGACGACGCGCGATTATTCACCGGCTGCATCCATCCCTCTGCCGCCGCGATTCATTGAGGCCTTCGGCCTCGATGACCGATCACGCATCGTGTGGGACGACGTGAACGATTTCGCATGGGTCGGACCCGACGTTCGCGCCGGTAACGACGGTAGCACCATCATCGCCGAGGTGCCGAGCCGCATCGTACAACGTGTCGCGGCGCTGATCGTCGAGCATCGGATCACCCCCACCCGGCGAACCGAGTAGGCGATCGATCCTCGCCAACCCGAAGGGCGGCGCCCGCAGACACAGCCCGGTTCGCTGGCCGAGTGGAAAGATCATCACGATCGGCGATGATCCCGCAGCCGGGCGGCGCGTAAAGCCGTCGCTGTTCTGCCAGCGGGTATCGGCAGGCGTTTGCCCCCTATGGCGATGAGGACGCCCAGGTCCGATGCGGTTGCCGGCGATCGCCCTGGCGAGGGTCGGCCGTCGGGCGACCTTGCGGCATCCGGTCTCCTTGCCGGTGCGTCGTCGCCCGGGCGCGGCCGTCCTTGTCGAGCTTCGGAGCGGCACCACGTCGGTCAGCGAGCGACGCTGGCGGCACGCCTGCCTTCGCGCCGGGTCGTTCGGGGGTACGGGTCAGGCGACCGACATGAGCGGTTCACGAGGTTTGTCCATGGCAATGCCTGCGGGAACCTTGGGCTGATCGACGGCCCATCCGCCGTTTCGTGTCACCTGCGCCGCGCCCCGGGGCCTCGCAACCCCTTTGGCAGGGCCGTGTTGCCGCGCTTCGCGCGGCTGCCCGCACCACCCCTGCAAAAGGGGTTCCCCTCCGGTCGACCAGGCCCGCCGCCTGCGCGCCGGCCCAGCTCGCCCTCCGGTGCGACGCCCCGAACCGCGACGCCCTTCAGGTGACACCGGCGGACGGACCGCCGACCAACCCAAGGAGGCAATGCCATGAACAACGTGAACCTCGTCGGCCGCCTGACCCGCACCCCCGAACTGCGCGAAGTCAATCGCGCCACCAGCGTCGCGACCATCTTCGTGGCGACCGATCGCCCGAAGCTCAACAAGGACGGCCACACCTACAAAGGCGACGACGGCTTCACCGTCAAGGAGACCGAATACCACAAGGTCACCTGCTTCAACGGCCTCGCCAAGGCGATCGCCGGCAACCGCAAGAAGGGCGACCTCATCGCCATCGAGGGACGCCTGCACTACACCCGCTGGCAGGACAGCGACGGCAACGACCGCTACGGCTGCGAGATCATCGCCGATCGCGCCGAGTTCTACTGACCGGCCAGCGAACCGGGCGGCGCCTGCGGGCGTCGCCCTTCGCGCATGCTTCTTCATCGCCAGCTCGGACGCTTCGGCCACGTTGCTTCGCACCGCGGCCTTGCGCCCGCGCGCGCTCACCTGAAAGGTCCGGCACCATGACCGTCCAGCGCGACATGTTCGACGGCGACCCGTTCGCGCCCGAGCCGATACCTGCGGCACCGGACCCGGTCGCTCGGGTCGACGAGCCGGCACCCGCCGGCGGCGACCACGACGGCAATGCCGTCGCGCTCGCCCCGCTGGCGGTGCCGTGCGGCTTCCGCAACCGTCGCAATGAACCCTGCCGGCGTCTCGCCGAGCGACCCATCCTGATGAACGGCCAGCCCTTCGTCCATCGTGGTCACCAGCTGCTCCAGTGTCCGCGTTCCTGCTGGCTAGACGATGACAGCGCGGTCGAGCCGGACATTGCTGACCGGATCGGTGAAGATATCCGGTTCGCAACCGAACCGGATATCCAGACCGACCCGCACGGCGAGGACCCCGATGCCAACCGCGATCCAGACGACCCGGGAATCCAGGAGATGCCGGATTACGATGCCGGGGATGACGGTGGCGAGTATGAATGGGACTGATCCTGCTGATCCTGCTGTGCTGGCTGTGGGACGGCCGTAGAGGGGCAGGGGGGGGCGTCCCGCCTTGTGGGCGGGACCGGGCTCTATTCGGCCCTGGCGGGCCTCACGGAGCCCCCTGGCGGGGTCTCCGCCCTGCGGGTGACGATCCCTATGCCGGCGCCGGGCGTCCTGCGCGCGGGCGGCGGCAGCTGGCTCGCCCTCCCGGGCTCACTGGCGCTGCCTTTGCGGCGCTGCGCCGTGCCGGCGCATCACCGCCGCCCGTGCTCGGTCCGACCCGGCGTGCCCACCACAACATAATATTTTCTCTCTCTGTGATGAGGAAGTCTGGCATGCGGGGTTGGCGGGCCGTCAAGGACGCGCGGTCCCCCCAATTTTCACGCACCCTTCCGTCTCCGCTTCGCTCCGCCTCCAGGGCACGAGAAAATCGGCTCCCCCGCGCGCGAGCGTTAACCGGGGTCCGCGACCCTGCGGGCCGCGGCTTCCCGGTTAACGTCCCTGACCGCCCTGACCGCCGCATGCCGGATGAGATTCCTCACCGAGAGAAGGTGAGATTTTCAACTCATGGAGGCTATCATGACCAAGTACAGCAACTTCAACGACATGGGCCGCGCGATCAACGAGCGCCGCGCCGACGAGCACACCACCGAGACCTATCAGGGGGCGTTCATCGAGGCGAGCGAGATGGCGAAGCTTTCCATCGTCAGCGAAGCCGAGAAGCTGGACATGCCCGACCCGGAGCAGGCCGCACACGCCGTCGAGCAGATGCTGGCGACGATGTTCGACGTGTTCCGCGACACTCGCATGGAGGAGTTCGCCGCCGACCTCGCATGGGGCTTCGTCAACAGCTTCCACATGGTGGCCAAGCGCATCGAGGGCCGTGAGGATGACGCCGCCAAGAAACTTGGCGACCTGGTGCGCAGCTACGACCCCTCGGAGATCTACGCGGTGGAGCTCGAAGAGACCCAGCTGCTCTGCCAGACCCTCGAGAATTGCGCCGAGGCGATGCGCTGCATGCGGGACCACGCCGGGAACGTGTATCGCGTCGAGACCGGACGGCCCTTCTCGACCGTCCGCGGCAGCAGGGTGTCGTCCAAGCTGACCGCCTCGATGATCGACGGTGCCGACTATCTGGCGGCACGCGCGGCAAAGCGTCGGGACGAGCACAACCCGAGCGGCCCGATTGTCGCCTTCTCGGGCGGCATGGAATGGCACGACCACGAGCAGCTCTTCGAACGCCTCGACCAGATCAAGCGTCGCATCCCGTCGATGGTCCTGATGACCACCGCCATGAACAAGGGTGCCGACGCCATCGCAGCGTCGTGGGCGGCCTCGCGCGAGGTCAAGCTGGTGCGCATGTTCCTCGACAAGCGCCACGGCAACCGGGGCGGGTTCCTCCGCAACGACCGCATCGCCTCGCTGCGTCCCGTCGAAGCGATCGTCTGCGAAGGATCGGGCGTCCAGATCGACTTCGCTCGCAAGTTGCGTACCGCCGGCGTACCGCTCCACGTCTTCCGCAAGGACGGACAGGCACCGGTGCAGCCGAGCCAGCGCAGCCGCCGCGCCTGACGCACCCACGGAAGGGCTCCGGGCAACCGGAGTCCTTCCCCTTTTTTACGTCGCCCTGGGCGGCGCTCCGGGGCATCGAGCCCCATCGCGCCGCGTGGGACTGACCTATCGGTCGATCACGCCACGTTGCCCGCTCGGCACGGCTCGCTCGCGGCAGGGCAATGCCGTCGCATTGCCACTGCCAGCTACGCCTCGCCGGTGCCGGGGTCGATACCGACACCCGTCGCATCGCCTCGCTCGCTTTGCGGTCATCGCTGAATGCGATGACCAGCGCGCTACGCCTCGGCCGATACGACTGGCGATCGTCGTTGAACACCAATCGGCACGCCTCGCTTGCTTCACGGCGATCCCTTCGGATCGCCGGTTCGCTACGCATCGCCGTGCCGATCGCGTTGGCTTATCGACCGCGCCGTCTCGCTCGCATCGCGGCCACGCCTGCGCGTGTCACGCTCGCTACGCATCGACCGGCGCGGTTCAACCGGCGTCACGCTTGCGGCATCAGCACGGCTCGCTGGCGGGCGCGGCGATGCCGTCGCATCGCCTGCACTGCCGCTGCGCATCGCGCCGTGCCGATCGCACCCATTGATCGGCCACGCCGTCTCGCTCGCATC
Source organism: Sphingomonas hankookensis (assembly GCF_028551275.1). NCBI lineage: Bacteria > Pseudomonadati > Pseudomonadota > Alphaproteobacteria > Sphingomonadales > Sphingomonadaceae > Sphingomonas > Sphingomonas hankookensis. The sequence continues at coordinate 118,671 of NZ_CP117026.1, read as the reverse complement.
GCGGCCACGCCTGCGCATGTCGCGCTCGCTACGCATCGACCGGCGCGTCTCACCCGGCATGTCGCTTGCCGCATCGGCACGGCTCGCTGGCGGGCGCGGCGATGCCGTCGCATCGCCTGCGCTGCCGCTGCGCATCGCACCGTGCCGATGCCATCGCGCAGGAGCTGACCGGCACGGCTCGCTCGCTTCACGGCGATCCCTTCGGATCGCCGGTTCGCTACGCCTCGCTCGTGCCGATCGCACCCGCTTATCGACCGCGCCCGTCTCGCTCGCATCGCGGCCACGCCTGCGCGTGTCGCGCTCGCTACGCATCGACCGGCGCAGTCCGACCGAAGCCCGGCTCGCTCGCGGTGCCGCAATGCCTGCGCATTGCGAGCACCAGCTACGCATCGCTCGGGCACCCGGTCCTGCGGACCGACCCATGACCCCGTGATCGGCCATGCCGATCCTGACGGATCGGAAGGGGAGGGGAACCGGAGATGATGGTTCCAATGGGAGACAGACCATGTCGATCACCTTCTTCCTCAGCGTCGATCGCAAAGCCGACGCCGCGCCCGCCGTCATCACCGCCCGCCAGCTTGCCGCGTTCCGCGCCTTCGCCCGCGAACGTGGCCAGCTGCTCGAAGACGAGGATGATGACCCGCTCGTGTCGTGCTCGTTCGAAGCTCGCGTCTGCCCCTGGTCGCTCGCGTCGATCTGCGCGATCTTCGATCACGATGTGGGTGTCATCGCCGTGGTCGAGGAAGCCCAGTTCCGTGGCCTCAACGTGCGCTTCTGGCACGATGACGCGACCCGCACGATCACGATGCGCGTCGCCAGCACCCCGGACGGCGCAGCGGAGATCAATCTCGCGAACGGCAACGCCTTCCACGTCCTCGACGCGCTACGACTTTCGGACGATAATTGCGGCAGCATGCCCATCGGGCAACTACGCGAAACACTCGGCCAGCCCTATGTTCGCCGCGACCTTGGTCGCCTCGATGGTCGTTACCTCGAACGCTTCGACACCCTCGCTGCTCAGGCCGACACCAGTGAAGGGATACGCATGGTCTGGGGATAGCCTCCCTCCAGTCGCCATCGCGTCGGGGAGCATCGGGCTTCGCCTCGATGCTCCCCATTCTTATGCCTGAATGGACCGAAGCTTCGCCAACTCGGCCCAAGCATTGAAAAGGGGAGCGCCTAACGGCAGCTCCCCTTCTATTTGCATGATGGGCTTGAGCCCGCTTTCGCGCTGACCCGCTTACGCGGTCAGGCGCTTCACGGTCTCGGCGATCCCGAGTTTCTTGATCGCTCCAATGATCGCGCTGAACTGGGCAGGATCGGCCTTCATCAACCCCGACCGTTCCACCTCCTTCAGCAGCTCCGAACGCTCACGATCGGCCAGTTGCTTGCGGCGTTCGTTGAGCCGCTGTTCGTCCGCCTCAAGCTGTGCCCGTTCCTGCTCGATACTCCGTGCCATATGACCTGCCTTTTCTGATCGTGGATCGGCCTCCATTTCCCACGATGCCAGCACCGCTCCACCGGCACAATAGCGACACTCATAATCGCTCGCTGGTCCGGCTTTACCGGACCAGCATGAGGCGACGGACACTGACCTTCGGCCAGGTCCGTCGTCGGGCGGGATTGCTCCGCCCAATACCCTTCGGTCCAGTCCGGTGGTCGCCTGCCTGCGGCGCTTACTCTCCCGGAACCCAGTCCAATGATCGGACATCCAGCCATGATGCCACCACCACCGCGACAGTCCCTAAGGATTTGCACACCGTACGCGGCACGCCGCAGGTTAAGTGTCTGTAATTGCCGGTGTTTGCAGGGGCAAACATGTTTGCCCCTGCAAACGCCTTGGTGGTTCTCCCCTAAGCGCTTGAGAACGCGCGAAAATCCCTGTTTGCAGGGTGAATGCGTTTTCACTCTATACCTCGGGACCAGGCTGTAGTATTTTCCACTCTCCGAAAACCCCACCAGCCACTTTCAAGTGGGTGGTGAATGTCTAACTCGACGATAGCTTTCAGACTTTCGTCTGAAGAGATTGCGGCACTTGATCGTGTAGCCGCGAAACGGTCGTGCTCCCGGTCTGAGGCCGCGCGCACTGCGCTTATGTTCGGTATCCGTTTCGCTGAGGCCGAGCATACTTTCAACATCACCCGTGCGGTCCTCGTTCTCGAGTACATGCAGGCGGCGATCGACGTGATTATCACACGCGATCACGGCGACGTCGTACCCCAGCTTCGCGAAGCCGCGAAGGAGCGCCTGGCGACGTTCCATGCGTAGCGGCGACATCCGGTTCAACGGTCAGGCGGCGACCGTAAAGCACCATTCCGCGCGGGGGCGGATCACCCGCAACTCGGGCAATTTCACCCGCGGTTCGCAGCTTCTCGCCAGTCAGTACAAGATGACCTGGGCGGGCCTCCAGGTGCCCATCTGGATATGGCTGGGGACGTTCATCGTCCTGTTCAATATCTTCGTCTGGCTGGGCCTCGCCGAGCATGAATTCCAGCTCGACCTGATGAAGCTCTATTCCGCCATCTGGACGTGGGTCGGCGGGGACAAATTCCACCTCATCAACCTGACCTTGCCAAACGGCATCGTGACCAAGGTTCCGATCGGCTACGTCCCCTACGAACCCCATGTCGTTCATGCCTGGGCGAAGACGGTCAAGATCTTCCTGACGACACTCGTCATGTCGGCCTTCATCGCAGCACCGATCATCATGTGGTTCATCATGTGGGCAAACAAGCGCGGCAGCGACATGCTCCAGGAACGCCACAACCGCGGCGCCCTGTTGGTCGAGCGTGACGTGCTCGTCAAAACTGTCAGCGGCCACAACCGACGCAAGTTCCGCACCGAGTGCGCCGAACACGATCCGCCGTACGTCCCCGAACTCGTCGCCAAGGCTCCGATCCTCGATCGGATCGACCGGGGCATCCACGTTCCATACACGATCGCCGGCATCCCCTATCCGTGGCGGCTCGAACAGAGCCATACCATGCTCATCGGCACCACCGGCACCGGCAAGACGACCCAGCTGCGCAGCCACGTCTCGCAGCTTCGCGCGCGCGGTCATCGCGCGGTCATCTTTGACCTGACCGGCGTGTTCGTGGAGACGTTCTACAACCCAGAAACCGACGTCATTCTCAACCCTATGGACGAGCGTTGCGCGCCGTGGACGCTGTTCGACGAATGCCGCAACTATGCCGACTTCGTTTCGGCCGCATCGGCCCTCATTCCCTCGCATCCCGACGACAAGGAACCGTTCTGGCAGAACGCCGCGCGGATGCTCTTCATCGAGATGTGCCTGAAGCTTCAAGAGATGGGTGAGGCGAACAACGCCGCGATCGCGCACCACCTGATGCAGGCCGATCTGAAGTCGATCAACGCCAAGCTCGATGACACCATCGCCGCCCCGCTGACGACCGAGAAAGCCGCCCGCATGGCGGAATCGATCCGCTCGGTTCTGAACGTCAACGGACAGGCGCTACGCTTCATGCCGGACCCTGTCCCGGGCGGCCCGCCCGCCTTCTCGATCCGCGACTGGATCGCGACCGACAATCGCGACGGCTCGATCATGTTCATCACCGGCTCGTACAACGACCTCGAGATGACCCGCGGTCTGTTCACGCTGTGGATCGATCTGGCCGTCAACAACCTCATGCGCCTGCCCAAGACCCGTGACCTGCGGACCTGGTATCTGTTTGACGAAGTCCATGCGCTTCACGCGCTTCCTGGTATCGAGCATGGCCTCCAGTCGGCCCGCAACTTCGGCGGTGCGTTCGTCCTTGGGATCCACTCGTTCGACAAGCTGGTCGCGACCTATGGCTTGCAGAACGCGACCGCGCTCACCGGACTTGCGCGCACCAAGCTGATCCTCGCCACCGCCGATCGAACCACAGCCGAAAAGTGCTCCGAGTTCATCGGCAGCCGCGAGGTCCGCCAGATGGATGAGGCCTACAGCTACGGCTACAACAACACCCGCGACGCCTCGACCCTCACGCCTCGCACGGCGATCGAGCCGCTGGTCATCCCCGACGACATCAACAACCTGCCGTCGCTCCACGGCTTCGTGAAGTTTCCCGATGGATTTCCCGCTGCGCGGATCGAACTCAAATACCGCTCCTATGCCGAGGTCGCGCCGGGGGCGGTGCCCCGCAAGAACTTCAAGCCTACCGAATACGTCTCGCCGGAAGACCGGCGTCGTCAGAACACCCGGAACAATGGCGCGGATGAGGGGGGTGAGGGTGGCCGCGAGCATACCCCCACACGGCCTGTGGGGGGCGTGGAGGCGAAGGAAAGGCAAGAGCCGGACCTGACCGCCTCGCAGCCCGAGAAGCCGCGTAGCGAGGCTGAAAAGGCGGCTGCGGCGATGGAGGTCACCGGGTCGCTGCCGGTGGTGATCGATCAGATAACCGGCAAGGGCGTCGCCAGCAGCCCGACCGGCGTCGATGCCGTCCGCGCGTCGGATGCCGCAACGAGGGTCGGGGGCGAACCTTCCAAGCCTGTGACGGGAGGTTCATCCAGTCTGGATGCCCAACTCGGCGGCATGGGCATGTCCCTGATCGAGAACCGTGCGGGTCCGCAGAGCGGGGTGGATCCGACGCGCGGCGAGGCGTCACGCCATGCCCCGGAAAGCCGGTCCGATCGCGGTGATGCCGATCGCCACGAGGACCAGGCGACCCGCGAATTGCGCGATGGGTTTGCGACGCAGCGCGACCCCGATCACCACCATCGTCATCACGGCCCGGATCATTCGCCGGAGATCGATGACGACATGGACATGGGGATGTAGCCGATGCTGTCGGTCGCTTCCGTCAAGTCCGCCTCCGGCGCGGCGCAGTATTTCGCCAAGGACGATTACTACACCGCCGAGCATTCGTCCGAGGCGACCGCCTGGGGCGGGGTGGGCGCGGCCGACCTTGGCCTCAAGGGCGAGGTGACCAAGGAAGACTTCGAGAAGATCCTCAACGGCGAGATGCCCGATGGCGAAAAGGTCGGGCAGGTCGAGGGTCGCAGGCTCGGTGTCGACCTGACCTTCTCGATGCCGAAGTCCGCCAGCGTAATGGCCTATGTCGCTTGCGACACCCGTGTCCTCACCGCGCATATGAACGCCGTAAAGGCGACGATGGGATGGGTCGAGAAGACCTTCGCCGAAGGCCGCACCTACGATCAGTCCAGGTCAGGGGATGCGGTGCGAACCGGCAACCTCGTCTATGCGCTGTTCCAGCACGACACGAGCCGCGCTCTCGATCCGCAGGGCCACATCCACGTCCTTATCGCCAACATGACCAAGATGGCGAACGGGGCATGGCAGGCGCTCCACAACCAGCAGCTCTGGAAGAACAACACCACGATCGGCGCGGCCTATCACGCCCAGTTTCGCGCCGAGCTGGCAAAGATCGGCTACGAAACAAGCGTCACCGGCAAGCACGGCCAGTTCGAGATCGCCGGCGTGCCTAAGGAGGTGATCGACACCTTCAGCCAGCGGCGCGCCGATATCCTGGCGAAAGCCGGCGAGCTCGGTGTCACCTCCGCCGAGGCGTTGCGCAAGGTGACCAACAATACCCGCGACGCCAAGCTGAACGTCGAGGATCGCGATGCCCTGCGCCAGGAATGGCGTGACCGGGCGGCCGCGCTCGGATTCGACGGCAAGGCACTGGTCGATGCCGCGCGCGAGCGTGCTGGCGCCAGCGGCCTCGATGCCCAGCCACGACCGATGGAGCGCCTCGGTGACGTCCTGGCCAATCTCCGCGAAAGCCTGGGCGAGTTATTCCGACCCGCCGATCCGCTCGTCGCCAGCGGCCTCGACCGGCTGCGCATCGCGCCGGTGGATCTGCGCGCCCAGCACGCCGTCGCCTCCGCGATCCGCATCCATGCCCAACGCGAAGCCGCGTTCGCGGTGCCGGACATCACCAGGACCGCGCTCGACCTCGGGCTGAAGGGTGTCACCGCCGCGCATGTCGACGCGCGCGTCTCCGAGCTCATCCGCAACGAGAAGCTGATTCCGGGCAAGGATGACCGGATCGACAGCGTCGTCACCCATGTCACGACGCCCGAGGCGCTCGCGACGGAGCGCGGCATCCTTGCAGAGATCGAGCGCGGCAAGGGGGAGGGGCGGGTGATCGTCTCCGCCGACACCGTTATCGAGCGGATCAACGCCGCATCGGGCGACAAGGAACTCAATGCAGGGCAGATGGCGGCCGCGACGATGGCGCTCACTTCCGCCGATCGCATCGTCGCGGTCCAGGGCGTCTCGGGCGCCGGCAAGTCGACCATGCTGGCGAGCGTCGCGCGCAATGTCGAGCAGGAAGGCGGCAAGGTGGTCGGTCTCGCGCTCATGAAGGCGACCGCCGATCGTCTCGGCGCCGAAGCCGGCATCGAGAGCCGCACCGTGTCCTCGTTCGTCCACAGCTATGCCCGCCACGCGCTCGCTGGGAAGGGCGCGGGCTATGACGGCGCGCGAGACGCGCTCGCCGGCACCACGCTCATCCTCGACGAAGCCTCGATGGTCGGCTCGGAGCAGATGAAGCACCTGGTCGGCATCGCCAATGCGCTCGGCGTCGATCGCTTCCTGATGATCGGCGATCGCCAGCAGATCACCGCGGTCGACGCCGGCAAGGCGTTCGCGCTCGCGCAGGCCGGCGGGATCACGCTGGCGCGGATGGACGAGAATCTGCGCCAGCGCACCGAGCAGCTGCGCACCGTCGCCGCGCTGACCAACCGCGGCGAGGTGCGCGAGGCGATGGCGATGCTCGGCGACAAGGTCACCGCCAACCCCGAGCATGTGAAGGCCGCGGCCGAACACTGGCTGGGCCTAACCCCCGAACAGCGCGAGACCACCGCGATGTTCTCGTCGGGCCGCGTCGCGCGCGCAGAGCTCAACGTGCGCATCCAGGACGGCCTCGCCGCGGAGGGCACGTTGAAAGGGGACGGCGTCGTCACCCCGGTCCTCGACAAGGTCAACGTCACGCGCGAGGAACTCCGCTACGCGCATACCTATAAGCCCGGCCAGGTGATCGACCTGCGCCATGCCATGCGCGAGCTCGGCCTCAGCCCCGGCACCTATGACGTGCTCGGCGTCGACGCGAAGGGGCGCGTTCAGGTCCAGATCGGCAACCGGGTACGGACCTTCGATCCGCAGAAGATATCGCCGGTCGACAAGACCGACGCGATGCAGCTCGCCCAGCGCGAGCAGATCAAGCTGCATGAGGGCGACAAGATCCGCTGGACCCAGAACGACAAGGACCGCGGCCTCAACAACAACGATATCGCCCGCGTCGTCTCGGCCGACCCGTCGGGGATCAAGGTGGAGGCGAGCGACGGCACCCTCCACGAGCTGAAGGCGGGCGATCCGATGATGGAGCGGATCAGCCTCGCCTACGCGCTCAACATGCACGCGGCGCAGGGCATCACCACCGACACCGCGATCGCGGTGATGAGCCACAGGGAATCGAACCTCTCCAACCAGCGGCTGTTCAACGTCACCGTCACGCGCGTCCGCGACGACATCCAGCTGTTCACCGACGACCGCGAGAAGCTGACCGCCGCGATCGAGCGCAACGAGGGCAACAAGACCTCGGCGCTCGAGACCACCGGCGCGCTGTCGATCGACCCCGATCGCGGCGCTGCCGGCGCAGCCACGAAAGCCGGCGCGGGCGAGACGTTCAACCCTTCGCTGCCGCCCGACCTCGATCGCGGACCGGAGAAAGTCGGAGGCGAGCCGAGCGCAGATACAGCCCGCCCCTCGACCGGCGGCAAGATCGACATCCGTACCGATCCCTCGCTCGACCTCTCCCGGTTCAGCGTCCCGGTCGAGCCCAAAGGGCCTGAACTTCCCTACCCCGAAAAGGACATCGGACTGGAGCTATGAGCATGACCACATCACCACCGACCTGGGACCAGGTGATCGCCACCAAGCACTGGCACGCCTGCGACCTCGACACTCATACGCTCACGCAATGCAGCCAGCTCGCGCGGCGCGACGATGCGCTCGACTGGGGCGGCGAAACGCTTGCGATGGCCGCGATTTTCGGCCTGACCTACGTCTTACTCCTGCCGCTCACCCGCGCGCTGCGTGCCCTCCGGGTCCGGTCCGAGCCAGCACGATGAGCCTCGCCGACCGCGACTATATGCACGGGCCTCCCCGCATCGGTCGGACCTCGCGGCTCGACACGCCGCCCTGCGACGCGATCGAGGGAACGGCCGAGTATGGCCATCAGGCCCGCAGGAAGCCCGTGGAGCCACGGTCAACCGCACCACGCATGATCGTCCCGCTGACGCGCCGGTTGCGTCAGGCGGGACTCCTGGCGGCCGCGGTGGCGGCTTTCACCTTCGCCTGGGCGGTCGGATGCGGAATCGTCAGCGCGTCGCTTCACACCGATGGTGGAATTTTCGTTCCGCCCGCAACCCAAGGTACGCCCGGTGGACGGTAGTTTCCCTTTTCGCTTCCGGCGCCAACCCGAGCCGACGCACGCGACCCTCACGATCGCCGAAACCGCGGATCTGACGGAAGCGGCGCTTGAAGCGGTCCGCGCCGGTGACGGGGGCCGGCTCGCGGTATTCGGCGATGGCGACGCGATCGCCGAACTCGCCGACCAGGTCCGCGACCAGCTGATCGACCCCGCGCGCGGCAACTGGGACTTCTTCGCAGACCATCCGAGCGACTATGCACGCTCGTCCGCGATCGAAGCGTTCCTTCCCGACGATCCTGACGTTTGCTCGGGCTACACCTGCGCTTCGCGCTATGTGCTGCTCCGCGCGATCCAGCATGCCGGCGATGAACCTGGTGCGACCCTTTCGGCCGTCCGCGATCTGATACGGGATCTCCCGCCGGAAGCCGTCGCAGAGGCGGCGGGACACGATTCTGGAAACGGTCACGCCCTGCGTTGGGGAATGACCGTGCTGGCCGGCGTGCGACGAGCGACCCACGCTTTCGCCGACCACGACCGGCTGATGCCCAGGATCTCCATCGCGCGCTGGCTGGCAGGATCGGCGTCGACCATCCTGTTCGTACGACGCGAACCTGGACTGACTTCGAGCGAGGTTGTCGCCGTCGAGGCCTCGCTGCGCGATCACGCGATGCTGTCCAGAATGGACGTGTTTCCCCTGGCTCTCCCCTCGCAGTCGATGGAGGTGGTCGATGGGCATCGATGATCGCGACTATATGCGCGATCGCTACCGCAAGCGGCAGGGGCTCGATCCCGGTGCGACGCAATGGAACGATCGCAAGGCACGGGTCGAGCTGAACCGCTTCGGGTTCAGGAAATCGGTGCCGCTGGGGAGCGCGAGCTGGATATCTGGCGGATCGAAAGGGTCGTGGTTCGAAGCCAGGAACAGGGGCCACGATTATCAGCGCGGTCGATGGCGGCCCCGCCCGCGCTTCACGCCGGCCCCTTACTGGCAGGCGCTGGGCGTCGGTGTTGCCATCGCACTGGTCCTTGCGGCCTGGGCCGGGCAGGGCCAGATCAAGCGCGCAACCTCCAGCCTGTTCGCGTCAATCGTGGGGACGAACACCGGTTTTCCGGAATCGGGAACGGTCGCCGTCTCCTCCAGCGTCGACCTGCGAACCGTCAGAAGCCACCTGACCATTCAGGGTGCGGCAGACAATAGCATCGTCCAGCTGCTCGATCCGGCGACGGCGAAGAACCGGCTGTCGGTCTATGTCCGCGCCTTCGAGCGTGTCACCGTGCCAGCCCCGCTCGGCCAATATCGCGTCCGCTTCATCCACGGCCGCGAATGGGCAGATTCTCGGACCTTCTTCGGCAAGGGCACGCTGCACGACGAGGTTGCCGGCGTGATGCTGTTCACGCGACGGGTCGGGCACACGCTCGATCTTCGTCTGGGGGCCGACAGCAATCTCGTGGTCCGGCGCATCGCCGCCAAACCGGCCTCGATCCAGTGACACTGTCCTTCATCCACGCGCGGGGATTTCGCATCGCACCGCCAGGACCGGCCCCCGCGCGCCGGCACGGCGATCAACCGGGACAGGAGACATGAGCAACTGGGATTTCGAGGAAATGGGCGAGTTCGGCTCGGATGCCGACGCAGACCGCTGGGCGAAGCGCAACAACATCGCCCCGCAGGATGTCCGCATTCGCCGCAAGGGGGACGGGGTTGAGCTGGAGGTCCGGCGCTCGGCGCTGGGCGACAGCAGCGCCCGCCACGATGACCGTCGCGACGGCCGACGCAACGGTTTCTTCTGAAAACGGCCAGGGAAGGAGTACACACGATGAAACTGAAGATGATCGCCGCGCTGGGGCTTGCCGCCCTCTCCGTGGCCTTGCCGTCGGCCGCCAGCGCGCAGTCGTCGGCGCCGGTCCTGCTCGCGATGGCGAGCTTCGCCGGAAGTCATGCCGGCACCGATGCCGCGCGCGAGGTCGAGGCGAAGAAGGCGCGCTATCGCGCGCACGCGCTTCACAACGGCAAATGCAAGGACTGCGCGGACTGTCCCGACTGCAAGGACTGTGACGAAGCCGCGAAGAAAGTTGCGGCGGACGAGGAGCGTGCCGGGATCTGCGATCCCGCAGCGCATGCGAAGAAGGCGGGCGCCGGTGCTTGATCGCACCCGCATGCTCGTCGTGACGGCCGCGCTCGCGGCCGTCACACCTTCAATGGCCCACGCCCAGAAGCTGGGGCAGGGCGGCACCGGCGTCGACGAGACGACCGCCGTGCCGCAATGCCAGGTGCCGCTCGGCGTTGCCGCGCTGGTTGAGGAGAAGGCCGCCAACCCGGCCGATGGCCTGTCGCCGCAACTGCAGGCGCTCATGCGCATGGCGGAGATGCAGAACGGCGGTTCGACCGCGCGCGTCGACGCGCTGCCACTGGTCAAGCTGATGATCGCGCGATCCAATTGCTTCCGCGTCGCCGATCGCGGCGAGGCGTTCAGCGCGCTCGAACGCGAACGCGCGATCAATGGCGGGACTGCCACAACCCGGCCTGTCACCAAGGCGGATTATCTGATCGAGGTGAAGGTGGTCTATTCCGACGCCAAGTCGCGTGAGAGCGGGGGCGGGGTCGGCGGTGTGTTCGGCGGGGCGGTCGGGCTCAAGTCGAAGACACTCGAAAGCCAGGTGCTGATGACGCTGGTCGACGTGAACACCGGCATCCAGGAAGCGGTCGCCAGCGGGTCGGCGCGCAAGAAGGATATCGGCGTCGTGGGCGGTGGGCTGTTGCTCGGCCTTGGCGTGGGTGCGCTCGGTGGAAGCTACGCCTCGACCGACATCGGCAAGATCACCACGCTGGCGACGCTCGATGCGTTCCGCAAGCTGATCGAGGATGCACGGCCACGGCTCGAGGCGAGGCTGGTGCCGGCCAAGCCGCCCGCAATGGTGCCTCCCGCCTCCGCGCCGCTACCGGCGCAGGCGGTTCAACCGCTGCCGCAGCCAAATCCGGGAACGCCGAAACGATGATCCGCAAGAAATCGACCCGCGCGGCCGAGATCGCATTTGCCGACGAAGTGATGGCGTCCGACGAGTTCGCGGCTCTCCCCGAGCGCGTGCGATCGACGGTGCGGAACCATCGCCAGGGGATGCGGGGCGAGCGCGAGACCGCCTATATGCTCGATCACCAATTCGGGCCTGACAACGACCGCAACCTGCTTATCCACGATCTGCGCCTGCCGGACGGGCAGGGCGGGTTCGCGCAGTTCGATCATATCCTGCTGTCGCGGGCGTCGCGCACCGCCTCGATCTTCGAATCCAAGAACTACTCTGGCCGGATCTCGAAGAACGAGCATGGCGAATGGATGGTCTGGTATCGCTCGCAACGTCAGCCGCAGAACATCCCCAATCCGGTCGAACAGGCCAAACGACAACGCAAGGTGCTGCAGGCGTGGCTGAAGCGAAAAGGGCATGACAGGGCGTTCGCGGAGGTCGGCGTATTCGTGTCCGTTCCGCCCACCGCGATGATCGACCGTTCCAAAATCGGCAGCGACGAGCCGATCTACAAATGCGACAACCTTTACAAAGCCTGGGTGCCGTTCGGCGGGTCATCGCCCCTGGGACGAATGTTTTCGACCGGCGTCACCGCCGCGCAGATGGTCGAGATCGCCGACCAGCTCATCGCCGACCATGTCCAGGAGGGCGATATCTATACCCGCCTCGGCATCGTTCCTGACAGCACGGACGCCGCCGATACGTCTCATACCGGCGACCCGTCTGGGCCGATCAACATGCCCATCGTCCAGGCCGCGTCTGTGCCGGAATTGCCGCCGTACGTCGAGGCAGAGCCTGTCACTGTTCATCCGGCGCAAAGTCCCTCCACATCGGTAGCGGTTGAATGCACCGTTTTGGAGGTATCGCCCCCTGCCAAGGCGGTTCCCGTCAAGGCGGGCGCACCTATCGAGGTATGCGCCGGGATCGTCGAGCGGACACTGCCAGATGGCCGCATCGCATTCAGGGCCGCGCGCGACGATGAGATCGGCAGGGAGGTTCTTTCCGCGTTGTGCAAGGGCAAGGCGATCTGGAACCCGAGATTCTCCAACTGGATCTGCGTGCCCGACGTCGCCGACGTGATCCGGGCTGCACTTCCCGATGCGATCAGGGTCGGCCACGTCGCATGAATATGATCAGCCTGCCCCGGCCCGAATGCCCGTATTGCCATGAGGCGATGCGCCGCTGGCCGCTGGGGCAGCACATGCTGGTCTGCGACACCTGCCGCCGTCCGATCGTGCGCTACCTCGCTGCGCCCTCGCGTCGGATCTTTCGGCTGCGCCCGCTCTACAGCGTCATCAACGCCATCGCGCTGTTCATTCTGGTCGCGACCTTTCTCGCCATCGTGATCGCCCGCGCCGACATCCGGCATATCATGCTGGCCGTCGCGATCCCCATCGCGATGTTCGGCGCGAGCGATATCGGCGATGGCTGGCTGTCCTGGCGTACCTCGCTCGATCGAGGGTGGAACCACCTTCGCAAGGGTCGCAAGGCGCGGCTGATCGGGCTGGCACGCGCAGCGTTCGGCATCGCCGGCTGTGCTGTCGCCATCTTCGGGCTACTTGCCTACGGCGACATGACCACTCCACGAAAACCGCTTGCCCATCAGGCTGGTCGGCCATGATTCCCTTCTGCCTGATCCTGGGCGACAGCACCGCGGTCGGCACGGCGCAGGCATTGGCAGCACAGGGCATACGCTGCGAGGTTCATGCGCGCGTGGGTGCCGGTTCGGCCGAGATCGAGCGGCGGGTGAGGGGCGCTTCGGCCGCCACCGTCGCCCTCATCGCACTCGGGTCGAACGATGCCGCCAGTCCGGCGCTCCCAACCAACCTTCTTGCGCTCAGGCGGCGAACCACCGCCGTCAAGGTGGCCTGGCTTGCCCCCTACGACCTGCGCGCGTCATCCATTGTCACGTCGATCGCGGCACGTTTCGGCGACACCGTCATCCCGCTGCGGGCGCAACCGAGCCGGGATGGCATCCATCCGGTCAGCTATCGCCCCGTCGCCAAGTCGCTGCGGTGGGGGGCGGTCGCCCCCTTCAGAGCCGGCGTAGCGCCGGCGCCGATCGCGCGCGCGACCGTGCTGGTGATGAGCAGCCCACTCGGGTCGTGATCGCCATCTTCATGCCGCGAGCATCGGTCGCCGGAACCGAACGGCTCGACTCAATCCCGCTGGAACAAATCCGGCCCATATGACAGGCTGAACGTCATGGACCATCGCATCACCCACACCTGCGGCCATGAGCAAACCCATTTCATTGCCGGGTTCGCGTCGCAGCAGGAGCGCAAGGCCACCTGGCTGCGCACGACGGTCTGCGGCGCGTGCTACCGCAAGCAGCGCCAGGAAGAGAACGAGCGCGACGCCGCGGCCTCGCAACAAGCCGTTGCCCATCTGTCGCTGGCGCCGCTCAACGGCTCGGAACGACAGGTCAGCTGGGCAACGACCATTCGCGCGAAACGGATCGCCTTGCTGCGCAAGGATCAACCTCTCGATAGCGTCGAAACCGGCGCGGCGCTGCTCGGCATCGCGGACGCCAAATGGTGGATCGACAACCGCGACGCGACCGACGCGCAGTTGCTCGCCTCGGCAGGGGTGGCTCAGGCTCCCGGCTGAACCGGCGTCGTCACCGCATTCTTCAGCGGCGCGGGCTTCTTGCCGTCAGGCAGCGTCCTGCGGAGGTGCTCGTGGACGATCGCAGCCGAGAAGGGCTTCGGGATGAACGTCGCCTTCTCGGGCATGTCACCCGGATTGGGACGGATATTGCCGCTGGCGATCACGATCTCGATCCAGGGCCAGTGCTGTGCGACATGACGCGCCAGCGCAAAGCCGTTGATCGATCCCGGCATCTCGACATCGGAGAACAGCAGGATGGTGTTGTCGGCCTGCTCCTCCAGCAGCACGATCGCGGTATCGCCGTCCATCGCCTCATGACAGCGAAAGCCGGCGTCCTCCAGGATCAGCGTCATGTCCATCAGGATGATCGGGACGTCATCGACCGCGAGCGCGAAAGGTACGGTCGAAGTGTTCATCACCTCTACAACCGCCTGTATCTGTAGGCGCTTGCAATCGTAACTGGCGCAGTAGATGTCGATCATCGCGGACATCATCCTGGCCAACTCGCGTGTGGTCGGCGCATTTTCCCACCGGCTCATCGTTGGTTGGCTGGCCAGCCCCGCGCCCGATCCCGGCAGCTTGCCCAGCGCCAGGCGGAAGCCCGGATCGTCACGCAGAGCGTCGAGATCATCGGCGTCCTCGTAGCCGCACGCGATCGCGAACACGCGGGCACGCAGTATGTCATCAAGGCGATGGATCACCCGCGCAGGATCGCGCGGATCGGCAATGCAAGCCGCAAGCCGCCGGCAAAGCCCCATCGCGCGCTCGGCCTGTGCCAGCAGCAGAACACCGCCATCCGAGGTGAGCCGACCTCCGTCGAACGCGGCTGTGATCTTCTTGCGCCCGATCGCTGGAAACGAAAATCCCGGCGCGCTATCATCGCTCCCGGCGGGTGTGGTCCGTGGCATAAATTGCCTCGCTGCAGGAATGGCCTAGACACCCATTTTCCTACATCAAAGCAATCGCTTAAACCACTCCCGCCAACCCTTCTGACCGAACCCGATGAATAAGCCGGGCTAGAGGCGGCCGAGTGATGAAACGGCATCGCTCCACCTTTCGCCGTCAATGGTCGTGGCCGATCGCCCTCGCGGCGCTGACCCTGTTCGGCTTGCTCTCGGCGCTGTTCGGCGAAGGCGGCATCTGGTGGTGCCTGTCGTGGGCGGCGCTGGCGATCCCGCTGCTGGTGATCGCGCGCCACGTCCTGCGACCGACAGGGAGGCCGCAACATGCTCGCCACCATGCGCCCTGACGGCGACGACGCGCGCCAGGCGCGCGACGATGCCGAAACGCTGCCGATCGTGCTGCCGCTCCCGGTCGAGCGGCATCCCTATGCCCCGCCGCCCGAACACAAGATATTCGGCTTTCTCGGCACATGCCTGGTCTTTGCCGTGGCCTTCGCCGGCCTGCTCCTGACGTTCGAGCATCATTTCAACCCGCCGCCGCCCTCGGCGCCGCTGGTGGTGAGCCTGCTTCCGCTCGCCTCGCCGCCCGAGACGCCGCCCAAACCGAAAGAGGCGCCCAAGCCGGTCGAGAAGCACCAGCGCCAGCCCACGCCGCAAAAGGTCGTGCCGGTCGAGCGTCCGATCATCCCGGTCCCGACGATCGCGCCGCCCCCACCCGCGCCAGCGGTGAAGCCCGTCGATCCGACGCCCCCGCAACCGGAAACCGCCGCGCCCAAGACGGCGCCGGCGCCCCCCGCGCCGCAGGTATCGAGCAACGCGCCCGATACGTGGGAGGGCCGCGTTCTCGCCCGCTTGCAGAAATACCAGCGCTATCCCGGCGCGGCGAAGAGCGCCCGCCAGCAAGGCGTCGCCTATATCCGGTTCCGGATGAACCGCGACGGCCATGTGCTATCCTCGTCGCTGGTGCGGAGTTCCGGCTTCCCGGCGCTCGATCAGGCCGCGCTCGACACGCTGCGCCGCGCTGATCCGCTCCCCAAGATTCCGCCCGAACGGCCCGACGAAATCGAGCTGGTAGTGCCTGTGGAGTTCCTATTACGTTGAGCGCGCCCTTCTCCCCGATCGCGCTGCGTCGCCGCCCCGCGCTCGAACGCCGCGCCCTCGCCATGCTGCGCGGCGACGAACAGCATTTCCATGCCGATGAAGATGCCCGCGCCTCGGAGCCGTCGCGCCAGGCCGCGAAGTCGCAAGCGCTGTTCTTCGCCGAGCTGCGCCGCGTGGCGGCCCGCCACGGCATCACCGTGCTGCCGCCCGGTTCCCGCCTCGTCGGCGAGGGCGAAATGCTGCTGCTGACGTGGCTCGCGCAGGAACAGCGTATCACCAGCCACGGCCGCGCCATCCCGGCCGATCCGCTGCTGATCGCGGCCGTCGCCCGCTGCGCAGGCCTGCTCGATGCGCTCGGCATCCATCTCGGCCCGAATACCCTCTATGGGGCGCGGCTGCGCGGAAATCACGCGAGCGGGGCCGGGTCCGCCCTATAGCGGCCGATAGGCGACGCCGATCCGGTTCTCGGCCGAGTTGCGCCGGCGCAAGGTCGCGGCGATATGGCGCTCGGCCGCCTCGCGATCGGCGAAGGCGTGGGAACGGGCCTGACCGCGCGCGCCGATCCGGCCCCAGCGGGTTTCCACCAAGATCATGCCGAACAGGTCGAGGCTCGCGGTGATGCTGTAGCCGCGCCGGACGTTGCGGGCCGGGTCAAGCGCCACCAGCTCGATCGGATCACAAAGCGGGAGAGCTGCGCCATTCATGGCGCAAAGCCTACAAAATCAGGCCCGCGAAGTCCGGCGACATTCCTGAATCAGTGCGGGGGCGGTGATTCACAAAAGCGATCAGCGCGCCCGTGGTGCAGATTTCGATACACCGTGTTCAGCCGTTGAACACCGCCCGATCGGCTTGCCCATGACCGAGATGGCGAAGCCTGCTAGAAGATCGATGAAGCTGCGCGAACGGAGGGCGGCACATGGTTCAGGGCATCGTCATCGTCGCCATCCTGGCCGGCGCCGTTTGGTTCCTGATCCGGCATTTCAAGCGCGGCTGCTGCGACTGAGGTTCGGCCTCGCTATTGGGCGGCCTTCAGCTCCGTCGTACAATACACCGGATTCTTGGCCTTGGCCGCCCTCCATTCGTCATCAGCGCAACTGGCTGTCCTTGCTGCCCCGGCGATTGATGCCGGTGAAGGTGGGGCGCTTATCGCGTTCGCTTTGACAGGCGACACAGGTTCTTACGCCGGGTATGGCCGTGCGGCGTTTCGCGGGGATTTCGTCGCCGCACACCTCGCAGTCGGTGCTACCCTCGCCGGAAGGCAGACGCGATCGGGCGGCGAAAACCGCGTCCATGATCGTTGCATCAATCTGGTCCTGCACCGCACTATCGGGTGCCCATCCATTTGCCATCGCCGCAAGCTCCTCGATTTTGACCTTGGGGGTCAGATAGTCGGGGGCGCATGGGCCAAGCACGCGACTATCCAGCACAGCACCCGAATATAGGGTACTCCCTGCCAGTATCAAGGAGTGCGCAAATTTAGCTCAGGACGGATTTATGGGGTTCCAGTGGAGCGGGTAGATCTTCTTCGCCAAGCAGCGACAACATATCCCGCTCGATTGTCCGCTTCATCGCATAAAGCGGCAGACAGTTGGGCTCGACGCCGAACGGGTCTTCCAGCTCGTGTCCCAGCGCGTCGAGGCCGAAAAAGGTATAGGCGGTAAGGAGCACCGGCAGGAGCGTCCACCAGTCGAGTGATCCTGCGAGCGCGAAGGGAAGCATCACGCAAAAGATAATTGCGGTGCGATGAAGCAGCAGAGAATATGCGAACGGCACGGGCGTCGTGGATATCCGCTCGCAAGCGCCCTGAACCTTGCCGAAGGATCGCATGTCTTCTGCCACGACGGCATAGTGAATCGGCGTAATGACGCCAGTCTGCTTCAGGTGGAGCAGCCTACGCCCCATACGATCGAGCACGAGGTTGGTGACGTTCGGGCTCTTTGTCGCCGGGCCGATTTCGACCCACGGCGCAATAGCGGCGATTTCGTCCTCGCCGCGAAGGCGTGCGGTGAGGCCGCAGGCAAAGCCACATATGCTGTGGAGCAACGCTCGCCGATCCTCGTCAGGGAGAAGCGATGTCTCGCGCGCGAACGAACGGGCCGAGATAATCAGCTCGCCCCATAGCTGCCGCCCCTCCCACCATCGCGCATAGCAGGCATTGTTGCGAAAGCTCATGAAGATCGAGAGCGCGATGCCGATCAGGGTGAAAGGGATCGTCGAGATACGCGCGAAAATGCCGGGATGGGCTTGGGCGGCCAGGATGGCGATCACACTGACGATCGCTATCGCCGCCAGCCTCCGCGCGATGCGCGGCAAGATCGAGCCATGCACGGTGAAAATGATATCTTGGAAGCTCGGTTGCGATCGAACGATCATGGTCCGTGGAATGTCCTTCGCCTGTTTGCCGGCATTTCCCTCGGCAGCTCGTCGAAACGAGCTGCCGTCAGGGTTTGAGGATGAGGCGAATGACCTGCGCGACAGCCCCCAGCGCCAAAACGCTGGCCGCCCAGATTAAGACCATCCAGGCGAGCCGTCGACCGAGCGGTTTTTGCTCATCCATCAGTGATAGCCGTGGGCGCCGACCTTACCGCGGAACACCCAATAGGCCCACGCGGTATAGCCGAGAATGATCGGAATGATGATGGCCGCACCCGCCAGCATGAAGAGCTGGCTTTGCGGGGGAGCGGCTGCATCCCAGATCGTGACGGCGCGGGGAACGACATAGGGATAGATGCTGATCCCCAGCCCAACGAAACCGAGAAAGAACAGGCCAAGCGCCATAATGAAGGGCAGACGCTCCGCGCCGCGCTTCAGACTCCAGAAGAAGGTTGCAGCGCAGATTGCCACCAGCAGAGGAACCTGCGCGGTGAGAAGCACGCCGGGCATCGCAAACCAGCGTCGCCAATAGTCATAGGTCAGGAACGGCGTCGCCGCACTGACGGCGAAAAGCGCGAGTAGCGTCGCACCGCCGAGCCAAAATGCCAGTCGACGGGCGCGTTCCTGGCCCGGCCCTTCGGTTTTCCAGACCAGCCAGGCCGCGCCGAGAAGCGCATATCCGATTACGACTGCCGCGCCGGTCAAGAGGCTGAACGCGCTCAGCCAATCCAGCCATCCCCCGGCATAGGCATCGGCCTCGACCCGCACGCCTTGCAGGATCGCGCCCAGCGTGATCCCCTGCGAGAACGCCGCGAGAACGGACCCAAAGCTGAAGGCGACATCCCAGAAGGGACGATGGCGTGGATCTCGCCAACGAAACTCGAATGCCACCCCGCGGAACACGAGACCGAGCAACATCGCGATGATGAGCGGGTAGGTCGCGGGAAGGATGATGGCGTAGGCAAGGGGAAAGGCCGCGAAGAGACCGCCTCCGCCCAGCACCAGCCATGTTTCGTTGCCATCCCAGACCGGCGCGATCGAGTTCATCGCCTGATCGCGCTCCCCTCCGACCGAAAGGCTCGGGAAGAGGATGCCGATCCCCAGATCGAACCCGTCCATCACGACATAGGCGAAGACAGCAAAACCGATGATACCGGCCCAGATTATGGTGAGATCGAGGTGCTCCATGTTCATGCCTCCCGTCCGGTCGATGCCACGACGCCGCTCGCCGGCGTAATGCCCGCCGCGCGTTGCGGCACCTTGGACGGTTCCGGCTCACCGGCTGCGGGCGGCTTTGCCATCATCCGGAGCAGATAATAGGTGCCGGCCCCGAAGGCGCCGAAATAGACGAGGATGAAAGCGACGAGGGACGCCGCGACGGCGGGTGCGGCCAAGGGGGAATGGGACTCTGCGGTTCGCAGCAGGCCGTAAACGGTGAAGGGCTGTCGCCCAACCTCCGTCGTGACCCATCCTGCTATGACCGCGACGAAACCTGACGGACCAAGCGCGACAGCGGCGCGGTGAAGCCAGTGCCAGTCATAGAGCTTGCCGCGCCAGCGGGCGAGCAGGCTCCAAAGTCCCAGCCCCAGCATGGCGAGGCCCATCGCCACCATGATCCGAAACGACCAGAAGACGATCGGCGTGGGCGGCCAGCGATCGCGCGGGAAGTCGTTGAGGCCGGGGAGGGGCGCTTTGGGATCGTGCTTGAGGATAAGCGATCCCAGATAGGGGATTTCGACCTTGCCGTGGACCACCGCATCCTTGTTGCTCGGGAGGCCGAAAAGGATGAGCGAAGCGCCGTCGGGGCTGGCCTCATAATGACCTTCCATCGCGAGAACCTTCGCCGGCTGATGCTCCAGCGTGTTGAGGCCGTGCTGATCGCCCGCGAGAATCTGGATCGGAGCGACGAGCGCCGCCATCCACATCGCCATCGAGAACATCTTGCGCGCGCCGGGATTCGCGCGGTCGCGCAGAAGGTGCCATCCCCCGACCGCACCGACGACCATCGCCGTCGTCAGATAGGCCCCGATGACCGTGTGAACGAGGCGGTATGGAAAGCTCGCGTTGAAGATGATCGGAAGCCACGAACCTGCGGGCACGAACTGGCCCTTGGCATTGATCGCATAGCCTGCCGGCGTCTGCATCCAGCTATTCACGGAAATGATCCAGGTCGCCGAGATGAGCGTCCCGACGGCGACCATGCAGGTCGCGAAAAAGTGCGGCCCTTTGCCCACCTTGTTGATTCCGAACAGCATGACACCGAGGAAGCCCGCCTCAAGGAAGAACGCGGTGAGAACCTCATAGGCCATCAACGGGCCGATGACGGGGCCGGCTTTGGCCGAGAAGACCGACCAGTTCGTCCCAAACTGATAGGACATGACCACGCCCGAGACCACGCCCATGCCGAAGGCTACGGCGAAGATCTTGAGCCAATAGCGGTAGAGGTTGGCGTAAACGCCGCTCCCCGTTTTCAGCCACAACCCTTCAAGCACCATCAGGTAGCTTGCCGTGCCGATGGAGAAGGCCGGAAAAATGAAGTGGAAGGAGACCGTGAACGCGAATTGCGCGCGCGCCAGGATTACCGGATCGAGATTCGCAAGCACCAGATTTTCTCCCTGACTTTCGGCCTCCTCAACTGCGACCAGCGTTGTGGTGCTGCGGCGCGTGCTCGGCGAAAGGTGGAACAGCCTTGCGCACTTTAATACCATACTCCCCACCAGTATCAAGGGGGCAGGGAACCATAGATCAGCTCCTGATGTTTGGAGGGGGAAAGCGGGCCGTTGCAGCTATGAATCGGCAGAGGCCGTCGACGAGCCGCGACCCTTAATTCACAAGCGGCTTGAAACTCCCCCCCTGTATAGTATGTAGTGGTGATCTTTCAGGAAAGCGCGATGCCACATTCACCAGAGGACAAGAAGCGGGCCATCACACGCCTTCGCCGTATCAAAGGGCAGGCGGAAGCGCTGGAAAGGGCGATCGAGGCAGGTACGGACTGCGCACCCCTGCTCCAACAGATCGTGGCAATGCGGGGAGCGACCAACGGATTGATGGCGGAGGTGATGGAGAGCCATCTTAAAGAGACGTTCGGACCCTCAAGCAAGGCGATTGGGGGGCAGGACGGTGACTCTTACGATAATGACATGGAGGGGGTCATGAAGATATTGAGAACATATCTCAAATGAGCGCGGCCAAGATCATCCCGTATAGGTAATTATCTGGATATCTGATGCGTATGTATCGGTAATGTGGTGGTAATAATGAAGATACGACCAATCTTCGCTTGGTACGATTTGTGGGTTGGCGTTTTCATAGATCGTCCGAAGAGGCGGATATATATTTTTCCGGTTCCGTGTCTTGGATTGATGATTCAGCTTCAACACGCCGCCGCATCCTGACCGATCTATCTTCCAAGGGTCTCAGTGCAGGATTGCCGCCGCCATGCCCGAGCGAGTCGAGCGCAATTGCGAATTGTCGCTGCGCCGGATGCCGCAGGCAGATGGGATAGCATATGATCGTCAAGAATTTCGAATATCTCATAGCGCTCGATCGCGAGGGTCACTTCGGGCGGGCCGCCAAGAGCTGCAACGTGTCGCAGCCGACGCTTTCGGCGGGGATCAAGCAGCTAGAGGAAGATCTGGGCGTCGAGATCGTGCGGCATGGCCGGCGATATGACGGTCTCACATTGGAAGGCGGGACAGTGCTCGCCTGGGCCAAGAAGATCGAACGGGACTGTGACGGGCTGGAGAGTGACCTGTCGGCCCTCAAGCGAGGGCTGGAGGGCCTGTTCCGCTTGGGCATGGTATCAGGCACTTCGGCTGTCGGCGCGATCGTCAGCGCCGCTCTTGCGGATCAAATCCCCTTGCTGGGGCAAACCGTGACGGCGAGTGGCACTGCTTCGCTGTTGAGATCCTTGCTGGATCACGAAATGGACATGGCGCTGACCTATCTCGGCGAGGTTCCGAAGGACGAGTTCGAGACCCATCATCTCTACCGGGAACATACGACCCTGTTCCAGATGAGCAAAGAGCCGCAGCCCAAGCGAGTCGCGTGGGATCATGTCGTGAGCCTGCCGCTTTGCATTCTGGCAGGCGCGCTCCCCAGCGAGGCACAGTTGCAGCTCGCGCACTGCTCGGCCGCGACGATCAACACGGACACGATCGACATTCTGGCGGCGCATCTGGCCACAGGGCGTTACGCGGCAGTCTTGCCCCAATCGCTTGCGACCCGCCTCGCCCACATTCCAAACCTTCAGGCTTCAGCACTGACGGGTGCGGGCGCGCACGCAGATGTTGGATTCGTCAGCGTCAAGGGGGAGGCAAAGTCGCCGCCCTCGGCAGCCCTTCTTGAGCTGGTCCACACTCCCAAAGTCGTGTCTCCTTTGCAGGAAATCCTTGCATTGCATCGCCAATTTCAGCCTCGAAAGGGCTGAACCGGCAATGTTGCGGTGCGAAAAACGCTCATAGGAATTTCCTATCTCAAGATAGAAACTTCGAGTTTGCTGTCACATGCAGCCAAAGCCATTCTGCATGGACGATAATGAAGAGGTCTGGATCGCCAAAGGCGTATTGTGTTGATTTAATTCAGCGCAGCTCCTTTGGCGCGTCCGGTAGAAACTTCAACATTATTGAGGGGTGGCGGACGAGAGCTAGGAGATAATTCGATGGCTACCGGAAACAGGATCGTCACATTCGAGAAGCCGATGGAGATGAAGGTCAACACCTTCAAATTCCCGGAGCTGATTACGCCGCAGGGCAAGAAAGCCCCCCACGGCGCCATTCTCAAGATCGTCACCACCAACATCTGCGGCAGCGACCTTCACATCTACCGCGGTTCGTTCGAAGTCCCCAAGGGGATGACGATGGGCCACGAGATGACCGGCGAGGTGATCGAGGTCGGCTCCGACGTCGAATATATCAAGGTCGGCGATATCGTGTCCGTTCCCTTCAACGTCGGCTGCGGACGCTGCTACAACTGCAAGCACATGCGCTCGGACGTGTGCGAGCACACCAACCCCGAAGTCGATTGCGGCGCCTACGGCTTCAACCTGGGCGGATGGACCGGCGGTCAGGGGGATTACCTGTTCGTGCCCTATGCAGACTTCAATCTGCTGGCCTTCCCCGACAAGGACGCGGCCATGGCGAAGATCCGTGATCTGACGCTGCTTTCGGACGTGCTGCCGACCGCGTTCCACGGGTTCGCCGCGCCCGACTGGCCGGCGCAGCCTGCGTATATCGTCGGCGAGAACGTGCTGATCTTCGGCGCGGGGCCTGTCGGTCGCGCGGGCGCAGCCTGCGCGAAGCTCCTCGGTGCCGGCGCCATCATCGTCGCCGACTTCATTCAGGAGCGGCTCGATCTGCTCAAGCCGCACGGCGTCGAGACCATCAACCTGTCGGACGGCATTCCGATCGAGGATCATCTGGAACGGATCACCGGCAAGCGCGAGGCCGATCGCGTCATCGACTATGTGGGCCTCGACTGTCGCGGGTTCGGGGCGGAGTCCGACCAGATCGTCGAGAACGCCGTCACCAACGCGCTGCTGAAATATGTCCGCTTCGGTGGGATGACCAGCACGGTCGGCGTTTACTGCCCCAATCCGATCTCCAAGAATAGGGACAACAAGAAGGGCAGCATGGAAGTCGATTGGGCCAGTGGCTGGATCAAGTCGCCGCGGATGTCGGCAGGCCAGTCGCCGACGGCGAATTACAACCACGCCCTCATGCGGGCGATCCTGAACGATCGGATGCCCTATCTGACCCCGATGATGAACACGAAGATCATCAAGCTGGAGGATGCGCCGGCGGCCTACAAGGAGTTCGATGACGGATCGGCGTTCAAGTACGTCATCGATCCGCACGGCTCCGTAGCGGCCTGATCTTCTTCTAACCCGGAATATCCCCCGGTCATGACCGGGGGATATTCTGAGTCGTAGGGGGCGGACTGCTTTCCGCACGAACACCCCCTTCCGGCTTGTCGATCTAACTCCCCCCCGGATCGGCAAGCCGCCCCTTTCCGGAAACGCAGCATCAACGATCGCGCTGCGCTTTCCC
The DNA here is from genome assembly GCF_028551275.1 of Sphingomonas hankookensis. Taxonomy (NCBI): domain Bacteria; kingdom Pseudomonadati; phylum Pseudomonadota; class Alphaproteobacteria; order Sphingomonadales; family Sphingomonadaceae; genus Sphingomonas; species Sphingomonas hankookensis. The sequence continues at coordinate 94,218 of NZ_CP117026.1, read as the reverse complement.
AAGCCATGACGTCCTGTCAGGCGCCTCCATCCCTCAGTCGATATCCCTCTTGCATACTGGCTAGGAGTATATTAGACATACTCCCGCCAGTATGTGTTTGTCCGAGAGTCGCGCTTCGCCGGGCTTCACAACCGGCGGTCCGATTCAACCAACGAGGGAAATCAAAATGAAATCTCGCGCCGCCGTAGCCTTCGAGGCAGGCAAGCCGCTCGAAATCGTCGAGATCGATGTCGCACCGCCCCAGAAAGGCGAAGTGCTCATCAAGGTCACGCATACCGGGGTATGCCACACCGACGCTTTCACGCTGTCCGGCAACGATCCGGAGGGCATTTTCCCGGTCGTTCTCGGTCACGAGGGCGCGGGCATCGTCGTCGAGGTCGGCGAGGGCGTCACCAGCGTCAAGCCGGGCGATCACGTCATTCCGCTCTACACCGCCGAGTGCGGCAAGTGCGAGTTCTGTCTGTCCGGCAAGACCAACCTGTGCGTCGCGGTCCGCGAAACGCAGGGCAAGGGCCTGATGCCTGATGGCACCACGCGCTTCTCCTACAACGGCCAGCCCCTCTATCACTACATGGGCTGCTCGACGTTCAGCGAATACACCGTCGTCGCCGAAGTCTCGCTCGCCAAGATCAACCCGGAAGCGAACCCCGAGCATGTCTGCCTTCTGGGCTGCGGCGTCACCACCGGCATCGGCGCGGTCCACAACACCGCCAAGGTGCAGCCGGGTGACTCGGTTGCCGTGTTCGGTCTGGGCGGCATCGGTCTCGCCGCGATCCAGGGCGCGCGTCAGGCCAAGGCAGGCCGCATCATCGCGATCGACACCAACCCGACGAAGTTCGAGCTGGCACGTCAGTTCGGCGCGACCGACTGCATCAACCCCAAGGACTATGACAAGCCGATCCAGCAAGTGCTGATCGAGATGACCGGATGGGGCATCGACCACACGTTCGAGTGCATCGGCAACGTCCATGTCATGCGGGCCGCGCTGGAATCCGCGCATCGTGGCTGGGGCCAGTCGATCGTCATCGGCGTTGCCGGCGCGGGCCAGGAAATCTCCACCCGTCCGTTCCAGCTCGTCACGGGCCGCGTCTGGAAGGGGTCGGCCTTTGGCGGCGTCAAGGGGCGCACCCAGCTTCCCGGCATGGTCGAGGACGCCATGAAGGGCGAGATCGATCTGGCGCCCTTCGTCACCCACACCATGGGTCTCGATGAGATCAACGAGGCGTTCGACCTGATGCACGAAGGCAAGTCGATCCGCACCGTGATCCACTACTGATCCGACAGATTACGCCGTTTAGTTTCAAACACTAACCTCAAGGAAGAATATCATGGCTGACCCCGTTATCTCCGGCAACGGCGTGTTCTCGCACGTCTTCATCGGCGCTGCCGACGTCGAGCAGTCGTCGGCGTTCTATGACGCCGCTCTGGGCGCCCTGGGCGTCAAGAACCTCGGCCCCTTCGGCAATGGCTGGGTGCTGTACGGTCGCGACAAGCCCGCCTTCATCATTGCCCGTCCCGGCAATGGCGAAGCGCCCTCCAGCAACGGCGTGACGGTTGGCTTTGCCGCCGCGACGCCCGCCGAAGTGGACGCTTTCCACGCGGCCGGCCTCGCGGCCGGTGGCACCGACGAGGGCCAGCCCGGCCCGCGTGGCCATCTGCCGGGTGCCTATGCGGCCTATCTGCGTGATCCGGCGGGCAACAAGGTCTGCTCGTACACCTTCATCTGAAGCCGGAAGGTGAGGGCGATACCCGCAACCCTATGACTGGCTGTCGCCGGCGCTGAAACAGGCGCCGGCGCTTCCCCCCGCACAACAGCCAGCAAAAGGGCTCCTATCGCCACACCGTCCACCAACCGTCGAAGCAAGGAAACAAAAATGGAACGTGTCGAACATCACGCCAGCTTCGGCGGTTGGCAGGACGTCTATCAGCATGACTCGATCAGCCTCGGTTGTCCGATGAAGGTCGGCGTCTATCTGCCTCCCCAGGTGAAGGACGGTCGCGTGCCGGTGCTGTATTGGCTGTCCGGCCTGACCTGCACCGAGCAGAATTTCATCACCAAGGCTGTCGCGCAGCGTTTCGCGGCCGAGCACGGGATCATCCTCGTCGTGCCGGACACCAGCCCGCGAGGCGAAGGCGTGGCCGACGATCCCGGCTATGATCTGGGGCAGGGCGCCGGCTTCTACGTCAACGCGACGCAGGAACCTTGGGCCGCACACTACCGCATGTACGATTATGTCGTCGAGGAATTGCCGGCGCTGATCGAAGCCACATTCCCGGCCGATGATCGCCGGGCTATCGCGGGCCATTCCATGGGCGGGCATGGCGCCCTTGTTGCCGCCCTGCGCAACCCCGGACGCTATCGCAGCGTATCGGCCTTCTCGCCGATCGTAGCGCCGAGCCAGGTGCCTTGGGGCGAGCGTGCCTTCACGGCCTATCTGGGTGACGATCGCGAGGCGTGGAAGCAATATGACGCCATCGAACTTATCAAGGCCGCCCGCGAGCGTCTGCCGTTGCTCGTCCATCAGGGTCTGGATGACGAGTTTGTCGAGCGCGAGCTGCGCCCCGACTTGCTGGAGGCGGCGTGCAAGGCTGCCGAGCACCCGCTGACGCTCCATCGGCTGCCTGGATACGACCACAGCTATTATTTCATCGCGAGTTTCATCGGCGAACATATCGCCCACCATGCCGCGGCGTTGTCCCAATGACCGGGCCGTCACCTTCAACCATGCGCGAAATCGCGCCCAGCCATGAGCCGGCTCACGGCCGCCATCGCGTGGTGGTCGTGGGGGCGGGCTTCGGCGGCCTTGAAACCGTGCAGCGGCTCGCCGGGAGCGGCGTGGACATCACGCTCGTCGATCGCCGCAACCACCATCTCTTTCAGCCGCTGCTCTATCAGGTGGCGGGCGCCTCGCTGTCGCCATCGGAGATCGCATGGCCGATCCGTTCGCTCTTCGCCAAGCGGAAGGACGTGCGGACCCTGCTCGGCGAGGTTGAAGGTGTCGATACAGGCGGTCGGCGCGTCATTCTGGAGGACGGCTCGACGGTTGCCTATGACACGCTCGTCATCGCGACGGGCGCGCGGCACTCCTATTTCGGCCACGATCAATGGGAACCGTTTGCTCCCGGCCTGAAATCGCTGGAGGATGCAACCACCATTCGCCGGCGCCTTCTGGTCGCCTTCGAGGAAGCCGAGCGTGAGACGGACCCCGCGCGCCGTGCCGCTTTGCAGACCTTCGTCATCATCGGTGGTGGCCCGACCGGCGTGGAGCTGGCCGGCACGATCGCGGAGCTTGCCCGCCTGACGCTGGTGCGGGATTTCCGGTCGATCGACCCGCGTGCGACCCGCGTCGTGCTGATCGAAGCCGGGCAACGGCTCTTGCAGGCTTTCCCGGAAGACCTCTCCGCCTATACCCGGCAGGCGCTCGAAAAGCTCGGCGTCGAAATCAAGCTCGGCACGCCGGTCACGGAATGCTCCGCCGATGGCGTCGTCGTGGATGGGAAGCAGATTCCCGCCGAAACGATCCTGTGGGCAGCAGGCGTCCAGGCATCGCCCGCCGCGCATTGGCTGAACGCTGAAGCCGATCGCGCTGGCCGCGTGATTGTCGGACCGGACCTGACGGTGCCGGGTCATCGCGACATTTTCGTGATCGGCGACACCGCGGCCTCGAACGGGTTCGATGGCAAGCCTGTCCCCGGTCTTGCGCCGGCTGCGAAGCAGGCGGGTCAATATGTCGCCCGGCTTATCCGCCAGCGCCTGAAGGGGCAGAACGAGGTCGCGCCCTTCCATTACCGGCATCAGGGCAATTTGGCGACTATAGGCCGCAGCCTTGCCGTCGTCGACATGGGTCGGTTTAAGTTGCGCGGGGCCCTGGCGTGGTGGATGTGGAAGCTCATCCACATTTATTTCCTGATCGGGGCGCAGAACCGGCTTAGTGTGGCACTAAGCTGGCTGTGGACCCATGGCATAGGATATCGTGGCTCTCGGCTGATTACTTATGGCGATCTAGATCATCGCGACGTGGGGGAGAAGGATGACAAGGGGGGAAAACCGATTGAGTGAAGCGGGCAGCGCTCCGAATGGCGGTTCGACTGTCTATGGTATGCCGACCTATGAAAATAGGCGGGTTGCCATCGACGAGGTACATGCGCGCCCATATCTCCTGATCGAGTCACCGCGCGCCCTGGTGCAGCTCGCCTTCATGAATGAAGGCAATCTGGCCAAGGATAAGGCGACGCTCGCGGAAATATCGAGCCGAATGGGCGCGTCGCTGCCCGATCAGAACTCCCCCCTTCATGGCCTGACCTGGGATCAGGGCAAATTGCATTGTGAGAAGCATACGGAGTTTTCGACCTACCTGTGGAGCGCGCCTGTTGATCCCGACACCGGGGATCTGGCGGGCGAAGACCCGTTCAAGCACGGCTTCACCCCGCCTGGGCCGGTCATTTGCGGCATCCGGTTGGACGTGGTGGCGTGGACGGAAGAGACCGCGACCTACATTGACCGCTTCGATCCGATCAGCCGCTGCCATTCGCTCGTCGAGGACGGCATGGCGGATATCGTTACCGATTTCCGTCAGGATGCAGATGGGCTGACCCGCATCCTCATCCTCGATCGCGGCCTGACGCCGATCCGGCTTGGCGCGCTGGCGCAGCGGCTCCTTGAAATCGAGACCTATCGGACGTTGGCCCTGCTCGGTATTCCCCTGACCCAATCGCTGGGTCCGCATCTACGCAATATAGAAAAGCGCCTCGCCGCGATCACGGATGAGATGCGCAAGTCGGCTCGGCGCAACAGCGAGGCGCTGCTTTCCAGATTGACGGATCTCTCGGCCGAGCTGGAGGCGGACACGGCGTCCAGCCTCTACCGCTTCGGCGCGAGCCGCGCTTATTACGAGATCGTCGAGGAACGGCTTGCCGCACTCGGCGAAACCTTCGTCCCCGGCTGCTATCGCTGGCGCAGCTTCCTGCATCGCAGGATCGCCCCCGCCATGCGGACCTGTCGCGTGATCGAGGAGCGGCAGGCCAATCTCTCGGACAAGCTGGCGCGCGCGACCACCTTGCTGCGATCCTGGATCGATGTGCAGCTCGAACGCCAGAATAGCGACCTGCTCGCCTCGATGAACAACCGGGCGAAGCTGCAATTGCAGCTTCAGCAGACGGTGGAGGGCCTGTCTGTCGCCGCAATCTCCTATTATGTGATCGGCCTGCTCTCCTATTTCATCAAGGGCATACCGGGCATTCACGACGCAGTGGCGCCTGAGCTGGTGATCGCAGCTTTGGTTCCCCTTGTCCTCCTTGGTGTCTGGTGGACCGTTCGGCGGATCAGGCACGCACACAAGGACCATGGACAGCCGCCCGCGAAGGGGCAGATGTGACCCGACAATCGTTTTTGGGCACGCTTGAGGCGTTCATGGCCTGGCCCTGGCAGGAGGATATCTGATGTCGACTGGCATATTCATTTTGCACTCCGACTATACCCCGGCGGGCGATCAGCCCGAAGCGATCGCGCGGCTCATATCCGGCATCGAGGAGGGGGCGCACCATCAGACCCTCAAGGGCATCACGGGGTCGGGCAAGACGTTCACGATGGCCAACGTGATCCATCGCCTGAAGCGTCCCACGCTGATCCTGGCCCCCAACAAGACGCTAACGTCGCAGCTCTATGACGAAATGCGGCGATTTTTCCCTGAAAACGCCGTGGAGTATTTCGTCTCCTACTACGACTATTTCCAGCCAGAGGTGTATTTGCCGGGCCGCGATGAGTTCATTCCGAAAGATTCCTCGATCAACGAGCATCTGGAACGGTTGCGCCTTTCGACGACAAAATCCCTGATTGAGCGCCGCGATACGATCGTCGTTGCCTCGGTATCGTCGATCTATGGCATGGGCGATCCCGACAATTATCGCGCGCTCCAGGTTCCGCTGACCGAGGGCGCGCGGTTGGGACAGGAAGAGCTTCTTCGCGGCCTGGCGCGTCTGCAATATGATCGGGCCGAGCACAAGCTGAAGCGCGGCACCTATCGCGCTGATGGCGACGCTGTTGAGGTTTACCCGGCGGATTCGGAATATAAGGCCCTGCGGGTCGGATTGGCGAACGGCCTGATCGCGTCCCTCCAGTGGTTCGATGCGGCGACCGGAAGGCAGCTAGAGAGCACCGATCACTATCTCGTATCGCCCAAGACCGTTCTGGCGGCGACCGCCGATCAGGCCCGCAAGGCCGCAACGGCGATCCTCGCAGAGATGGAGACGCAGGTCGAGCGGCTGACCAGCGAAAATCGCCTGACGGAAGCGGCGCGCCTCTATGATCGCATCACCAACGATGCCGAGATGTTGCGCGAGGTCGGATATTGCTCGGGCATGGAAAATTACGCCTGCTATCTGAGCGGCCGTGACCCAGCGCTCCCGCCCATAACCCTGCTCGACTATCTGCCCAAGGATGGGCTGCTGTTCGTCGACGAATCGCATGTGATGATCCCGCAGATCTCGGCGATGTTCCGGGGCGACCAGGCCCGCAAGGATACGCTGATCGATTATGGCTTCCGCCTGCCATCCTCGAAGGACAGCCACCCCTTGAGCTTCCACGAGTTCGAACAGGTCAAGCCGCAGACGATCTTCGTGTCCGCCACCCCCGGCGCCTATGAGGTAAGGGCCTCGCAAGGCAGGGTGGTCGAACAGATCGTTCGGCCGACCGGCCTGCTCGATCCGAAAGTGGAAATCCGCCCGTCCCAAGGCGCGCGGGATGATTTGCTACGCGAGATCGCGCAGCGCACGAAGCGCGATGAGCGCGTGCTGGTCACGACGCTGACCAAGGTCGCGACCGAGGAGCTGCACGCATTCCTCGAAAGCCAGGGCGTGCGCGCGCGCTACATGCACTCTGACGTCAAGGTCGAGGATCGGGTCGCGATCATCGAGGGCCTGCGCGCGGGCGAGTTCGACGTGCTGATCGGTATCAGCCTGCTACGCGAAGGGCTCGATATCCCCGAAGCGTCGCTGATCGCGATCTTCGATGCGGACCGCGCGGGCTTCCTGCGCTCGGCCCAGGCGCTGATCCAGATGATCGGCCGCGTCGCGCGCAACGTGAACGGCACCGCAGTTCTCTACGCCGATACCGTGACGCCGGCGATGAGGGCCGCGATCGACGAGACCGAGAGTCGGCGACAGCGCCAGATCGCCTTCAACGAAGAGAACGATGTCACCCCGCTCTCGTCGGTTCGCGGCCTGGCGTCGGCGCAGCCCGACCGGGAAGAGCCGTCGGTCCATTCGGAGGCTTTCTGCGAAAATCTGTACGAGCTGTGCGACCGGATCACCGCGAAGGAACAGGCGCTGCTGACGGCAGTAGATAACGATGACGAGGATCGGGCGGAGACGATCCGGGGCGAGTTGGACGGCCTGTACCGTCAGTTCATCTATCTGTGATGCGCCGAGTGAAAGTGACCGTATGAGCAAGGATCAGGAGCCTCAAACCACCCCCGGCAAGGAACGCGCGCCGCGCTCCGGCTTCGTTCAGGTACGCGGCGCGCGGCAGAACAATCTCAAGAATGTCGACGTGGACGTGCCGCGCGACGCCTTCGTGGTGTTCACCGGCATATCCGGATCGGGCAAATCGAGCCTCGCTTTCGGCACCCTCTATGCCGAGGCACAGCGCCGCTATCTGGAATCGGTCGCGCCCTACGCCCGCCGCCTGATCGATCAGGCCGGTGTGCCGGAGGTTGACGCTATCGACGGGTTGCCTCCCGCAGTCGCGTTGCAGCAGCAGCGCGGCTCGGCCAATGCGCGGTCCTCGGTTGGGAGCGTGACGACGCTCTCCAGCCTGGTACGGATGCTCTACTCGCGCGTCGGCGAATATCCGCGCAATCAGCCCATGCTCTATGCGGAGGACTTCTCGCCAAACACAGTCGCGGGCGCCTGCCCGACCTGCCACGGCATCGGGCGCGTCTATGACGCGACCGAAGAGACGATGGTGCCCGACGACACGCTGACGATCCGGGAACGCGCCATCGCCGCATGGCCGCCCGCGTGGCACGGCCAGAACCTGCGCGATATCCTCGTCTCGCTCGGCTATGATGTCGACACCCCATGGCGGGATCTTCCGAAGAAGGATCGCGACTGGATACTCTTCACCGACGAGACGCCGACGGTGCCGGTCTATGCGGGTCTGACGCCCGAGCAGACGCGCGTCGCCCTCAAGCGCCGCATGGAGCCGAGCTATCAGGGCACCTTCACCGGCGCCCGTCGCTATGTGCTGGAGACGTTCGCCAACACCAAAAGCGCGCTGATGAAGAAGCGCGTCTCGCAATATATCATAGGCCGCGATTGCCCGACCTGCGACGGCAAGCGGCTGAAGCGCGAGGCTCTGTCGGTGAAGTTCGCGGGCCTCGACATCGCCGAGTTTGGCGACCTGACGGTGCTGAAGCTCCGGGACTTGCTCACGCCTGTCGCGCATGGCGAGTATGGGGGCGCCGCGGCGGCCCCGAAGGGCCATGTTCTTGGCAAGGCGGCCCGCGATGCGGCAGTTGAACGCAGGGTCGCGGCGGGAGGCTCGGCGCACAAGGCAGCGCCCGACGTGCGCCGCACGCCCAACCTCTCCGATGAGAAGCGGGTCGCCGCGCAGCGTCTCGCATCCGAGCTGCTCGAACGGCTCGGCCCGCTGATCGATCTTGGCCTTGGCTACATCTCGCTCGACCGAAGCACGCCGACGCTTTCCTCCGGCGAGCTGCAACGCCTGCGCCTTGCCACTCAATTGTCCTCGCAGCTTTTCGGCGTGGTCTATGTGCTGGACGAGCCCTCGGCGGGGCTGCACCCGGCAGACGGCGAAGCTTTGCTCACCATCCTTGAGCGGCTGAAAGCGGCGGGCAACTCGCTGTTCGTCGTCGAGCATGATCTTGACGTGATCCGCCATGCCGAATGGCTGGTCGATGTAGGGCCAGGAGCAGGCGAAAAGGGCGGTGAAGTGCTCTACAGCGGGCCGATCGCGGGACTGGCCGACGTCGAGGCGTCGATCACGCGCCGCTATCTGTTCGCAGAGCCCGTCGCCCATGACCGGACCCCGCGCGAAGCAAAGGCTTGGCTCCGTCTAGAGGGGGTGACGCGCAACAACCTGCGCGGCCTCGACGTCGAGCTTCCGATCGGTTGCTTCACCGCTGTCACCGGGGTTTCGGGATCGGGCAAGTCCAGTCTGGTCAGCCAGGCGCTGCCGGAGCTTGTCGCGGAACAGCTCGGCGGCTCGCCGGCTGCCGAGGAAGAGGATGCCGATCCGCTGCTTGATGTTGCGCAGGAAGAGACCGAAGGCCGCATCGTTGCGGGCATGGAGCATGTGCGCAGACTGGTGCGGGTCGATCAGAAGCCGATCGGCCGCACCCCACGCTCGAACCTCTCCACCTACAGCGGCCTGTTCGATCATGTGCGCAAGATCTTTGCCGGCACTCCGTTGGCCAAGAAGCGCCGTTACAGCCCCGGCCGCTTCTCGTTCAACGTCGCCGAAGGCCGCTGCCCGGTATGTGAGGGCGAGGGGTTCGTGATGGTGGAGCTGCTGTTCCTGCCAAGCGTCTATGCGCCGTGCTCGACCTGCCACGGCAGCCGCTACAACCCGCAAACGCTCGAAGTCGAATGGAACGGCCGCAACATCGCCCAGGTGCTGGAGCTGACGGTGGACGAGGCGTGCGACTTCTTCGCGGGTGAGGCGTCCGTCATGCGCTCGCTGGATGTGCTGCGGGAGATCGGCCTTGGATATCTGAGGCTCGGGCAGCCGGCGACGGAACTGTCGGGCGGCGAGGCGCAGCGCATCAAGCTTGCGACCGAGCTGCAACGCGCCCAGCGCGGCAACACCATCTACATCCTCGACGAGCCTACTTCGGGGCTTCACCCGTCCGACGCGGACCGGCTGATGCGGCACCTGCAGGGCCTTGTCGACGTGGGCAATACGGTTGTTGTCGTCGAGCATGACATGCGCGCCATCGCACAGGTGGATTGGGTCATCGATCTCGGACCGGGAGCCGGGGAGGAAGGTGGCCTAATCATCGCCAGCGGCGTCCCTAGCGACGTTGCAGAGGCGGAAGGCAGTCTGACCGCGCCCTATCTCAAGGCGGCGCTTTAGCCGCCTCTTGGGTGTGTGCCATAACGATGGGCCGGGTCCGGCCATAGGAGACGAGCTTGCCTTCCACTGTCGCTCAGGATGTTACCGCACGTTCCCAGGCCGTCGATGCCCGGCTCACTCGTGCAGCCATCTTCCTCGTGGTGTCGATGGGCGCGGGTGCAAAGCCCGAGATGGCGGTGCGAAATCTCTGCGCAATCCTTTCCTCGCTGGTGCGTGGCGTCGGCTTTAGGGCAGCGGATGGAGGGCTTTCCTGCATCATGGGGATCGGCTCCGATGCCTGGGACCGACTGTTCGGGGCACCGCGGCCGAAGGAGCTGCATCCGTTCCGGGAAATTCATGGCGTCCATCATGCGCCTTCGACACCCGGCGACCTGCTGTTCCACATTCGCGCCGCACGGCAGGACCTGTGCTTCGAGATGGCCGCGCAGATCGTGAAGCGCCTCGCCGGCGTCGCCTCGGTCACGGACGAGGTGCATGGCTTCCGCTACTTCGATGATCGCGACTTACTGGGCTTCGTCGATGGGACGGAAAACCCCGTCGAGCAGGGGGCGAGAGATGCCACGGTGATCGGGGCGGCGGACGATCCGGTCTTCGCTGGCGGCAGCTATGTGATCGTCCAGAAATACCTCCATGACCTCGACAAGTGGAACGCGATTCCCGTCGAGCAACAGGAGAAGATCGTCGGGCGCGAGAAACTGTCGGACATCGAGCTGGACGAGGCAGCGAAGCCGAGCTTCGCGCACAACGTCCTCACCAACATCGAGGAGGACGGCGAGCAACTCCAGATCCTGCGCGACAACATGCCGTTCGGCGATGTCGGCAAGGGGGAGTTCGGCACCTATTTCATCGGTTACGCCCGCTCACCCACGCGGATCGAGCGGATGCTCGACAATATGTTCATCGGCCTGCCGCCCGGCAACTACGATCGCCTGCTCGATGTCAGCCGGGCCGTGACCGGCTCGCTCTATTTCGTGCCGTCGGCCGACTTTCTGGACGCCGTGACGCCGGGGCCGCCTGCGGCCGATGGCGACGATAGCAATGGCGATGAAGCGGTGGCTGCGCCGGCACCCACGGCTCCGACCCCGGAGGCTCCAACGGCATTGGACGGATCGCTCCGCATTGGATCACTCAAAGACGAGGCCGGACATGAATAACCTCCATCGCGAACTCGCCCCGATCTCAGACGCCGCCTGGGCACAGATCGAACAAGAGGCGACCCGAACCCTCAAGCGCTATCTGGCCGCGCGCCGCGTCGTGGACGTGCCGGACCCGAAGGGGGCTACGCTCGCGGCCGTGGGCACGGGCCACACCAAGCCGATCGATGCGCCGAGCGATGGCGTCCAGGCCGTGCGGCGTGCGGCGTGCGGCCAATGCCGTAGTCGAACTGCGCGTGCCCTTCACGCTGACCCGCGCTGCGATCGACGATGTGGAGCGTGGCTCCGAAGATTCCGACTGGCAGCCGCTCAAGGAAGCTGCCCGCACGATCGCCTTTGCCGAAAATCGTGCGATCTTTGATGGCTATGCCGCTGCCGATATCGGCGGCATCCGTCCCGGCGCGAGCAACGAGCCGGTGCCGCTGCCCACGGCCGTCGCCGGATATCCCGCCATCGTCGCCCAAGCCGTCGACCGGTTGCGCCTTGCCGGGGTCGAGGGGCCTTATCGACTGGTGCTGGGCGATGATCCGTTCACCGCGATCAGCGGCGGCAGCGAGGAGGGCTATCCGGTGCTCCAGCACATCAATCGTCTGGTGGATGGCGATATCATCTGGGCGCCGGGCATCACGGGCGGCGTCGTCCTGACAACACGGGGCGGCGATTTCGAACTCGATCTCGGACAGGACTTGTCGATTGGCTATCTCAGCCACACCGCCGAGGTGGTTGAGCTGTACCTGCAAGAGAGCTTCACCTTCCGGCTGCTGACGAGCGAGGCGGCTGTTTCGCTCCCGACAGCGGAAGCGTCGGCGCAGCCGGCGTGAAGGCGTTGCCGGTTGCGCCGCCCCCACGCGGGCCGCAGCGAGGGGTGGGACGATGATAAGTCTCGTCGGTTGGCTCGCCACGATCGCGACGATGATCGCGGCGATGATGACGGCTTCCAACCTGGGCGCGCGCGTGACGGGCTGGGGCTTCGTGGTGTTCAGCATCAGCTCGGTTTGCTGGACCACATTGGGCTACGCCACAGGACAGACAGCCTTGGTTGCCACCAATGGATTCCTGATGCTGACGAACCTCGTCGGTATCTGGCGATGGTTGGGGCAGCAGACCAAATATGAGGATGGCGGCCGATCGGCCGAAACAGCCAGCCAAAGATCCGATACGCCGAACCTGTTCACCGCGACCGGCCTGATCGGCATGGCGGTTGATGACAAGAGCGGGATGAATCTGGGCCGGGTTGTCGAGGCCCTGATCGAATGTTCGACCGGCAGGATAAACTATGTGGTGATCTCGGACGAGCGATATGCCGGTCTTGAAGAGACATTGCGAGCGGTGCCGCTCGAATCCCTCAGGATCGGCTACACGCGCATGACGCTGTTGCTGGACGGCCCGAGCTTCCTGTCACAGCCCGGCCTCAAAAGTCGTGACTGGCCCGCCTTCGCTCCGATCAATCCCTAGCAAGCGATCGCTCAAACCAATTGGAGCGCGCGATCATGATCTTGACCGGGGCCAAGAAAGCGCAGGATCAGGATACGGTGGGCTTCTGGCCGGTAGAGGATGCCATAGCGGCGATAGGAACGGCGACGGATACCGTAGCGCTCATAGCGAGGCACCAGAGGATAGCCCTGGGGCAGATCGGCAAGGCGACGGGCCGCCTCACGCAATTCCTCGACAAAGCTGATGGCTCTCGCGGGATTGTCCTTTTCGATATGTTCGGCGATGTGATCGAGGTCGGCCAGCGCATCCGGCGTCAGGATGACTTTCATTGCGGCTGAGCGCTTGCCCGTGTCCGAATCCTGTCGATGATAGCATCGCAGGCGTCGTCGAGGTCGTGGGTGCGCCCCGCCTCCGCATCGGCAAGGCCGCGTTCGATCGAGGCGTCAAGATCATGCAGCCACCGTTCGACATCCTGCGTCTCACCCTGATCGCGCCGAATGAGATCGCGAACATAATCACTCACGCTGGCATAATGCCCGCTGTCGATGCGGCGCTGGACGTAATCCCGCATGGGGTCTGGAAGGGAGACGTTCATCGAAGCCATAAATCACCTCACTACCATTATGGCAAAAACTGCCATTGGTTTCAAGGCGCCTGCCTCTCTTGTGCAGCCGTTCCCCCTTCGGGTCATCCCACCGGCGAGGGCAAGATCACATAACGCTAAGCGACCTTTGCCTCGCCCACCATAACAATATGTTGGAAAAGCTTGCTGGTGCGTTCCCCGGCAGGGGCGGCCATGGCGGCGGCGATCGCGGCTTGGTTCAAGCGGTGGTGGGTCGGGGCCGTGCCGCCGCCTCCGGATTGCGGCCCAGGACCATGAGCAGGCGGGGCCGAGCCAGGGGCGCCATTATCATCCGCCTCGGCCGCGGCGATCACCCGCAGGCTGTTTATCGGTGCGGTGGGGTCGGGTCGAATGTTCGGCATTTGCGGTGCGGGGATCTTGGTCAGTGCGACCATGGCCTTCTCCGTATAATAGCGGATTTTCTTGCCATAGACGGGCGGGATGCCGAGGCGCAGGACGATCATGTCCTTGAGCTGCCCCCTTCTGAGTGGTCCATCGACTATGACAGTCTGGACCAAGGAAGGGACGACGAATGCCTGCGAAGAAGCACAAGCCCGAAGAGATCATCGGGAAGCTGCGTGAGGTTGAGATCATGCTGGGTCAGGGCGGCACGACCGCTGAGGCTTGCCGGCGGATCGCAGTCAGCGAGCAGACCTACTATCGCTGGCGCAAGGAATATGGGGGCCTGAAGACGGATCAGGCTCGGCGAATGAAGGATCTTGAGAAGGAGAATGCCCGGTTGCGGCGCGCGATCTCGGACCTGACGCTGGACAAGCTCATCTTGCAGGAGGCGGCAAAGGGAAACTTCTGAGCCCCGCACGGCGCCGACGCTGCGTCGATCAGGTGCGGGCTGTGCTGGATGTGTCCGAGCGGCGTGTGTGCCGCGTGCTCGGCCAGCACCGGTCTACGCAGCGCAAGGAACCGTGCGGGGCAGATGACGAGCAATTGCTGACCGAGGATATCATTGCCTTGGCCAGACAGTACGGGCGCTACGGCTATCGGCGGGTGACCGCGCTGCTGCATGCGGCGGGTTGGTCAGTGAACCACAAGCGGGTGGAACGTATCTGGCGACGCGAAGGGCTGAAAGTCCCGCAGAAACAACCCAAGCGCGGGCGGCTGTGGCTGAACGACGGTTCGTGCATCCGGCTGCGACCACAATATCCAGGGCATGTCTGGGCCTATGATTTCGTCGAAGGGCGCACCCATGATGGGCGCAAGTTCCGCATTCTGACCATCATCGACGAGGCCAGCAGGGAATGTCTGGCGCTGGTGGTCGCGCGTCGGCTCAACCATGAGGATGTGCTGGCGGCACTCGCCGAGCTGTTCATCGAGCGCGGTCCACCAGCCCATATCAGGTCCGATAACGTCCTATGTCGGGAAGCAGCGGCGGGTTTCGGCCAGCAGATATCCATGCGCCGACATCTATCGGCGCGGCATGCAATCTGAGCCAGATGGCTCCCACCGTCAACGGGATCGCTCCCTGCCATAGCAAACATAGGATCCAGCGGCGCCGGGGCGGCCGTGGTCCTCACCATCCTTAAAACGAGATACGCACCCAGGTGGAAGGCCCGAACATTATCTACAGGGTCGCTCGACGAGCGCCCTCACGGCACTTGCAGAGAGGGGTCCTTCCACCTGGCATCCGACCGTTCGAGAAACGGCCGGTACTCTGTCCCCGTCTTGACGACGGCGTGAGCCACGCGCGCCATCTTGGCGGTGAGCGCCGTCATCGCCTTGCGGCGACGGTCGGCATCGTCCGCGTGCCCAGCGGTGTACCGTCCGAGCTTGTCGCGGAAGCTGTTGTCGCGCTGACGCGCGGCGACCTGGGCAGCCATCCAGAAGGTGCGGCGCAGCCGCGCGTTACCATACTTAGACAGCTTGGTGCGGCCACGAAACGTGCCCGACTGACACGTTGCGAGATCGAGACCGCAGAACTTCAGGAACTGTCGATGATGGTTAAAGCGACGTAGATCACCGGCCTCGGCCAGGATGGTCAGCGCGTTGATCGGACCAATGCCCGGAATGTTGCGCAGCAGCTGGTAGTCGACGTCATCGGTGAGCCGCGCATGGGCCAGCCGCTCGATCTCGTCGCGCTGGTGGATGAGGCTGCGGCCCTGCGCGATGACCATGCGGAACATGGTGATGGCGGCTGAGTCCTCCGGCACCGGCAGTGCCGTCGAGGCGGACGCCGTCTCGTAGATGTCGTTGATGAGGCGTGCCTTGGAGACCTTGCGGCCGATGAGCGGCCACGCCGCGGCCGAGAACGCCTCGCGGTCCAGCGCCGTGATGGTGGCCGGTGTCGGAAACTGCTCGATGAGCGCGAGGAACCAGTCGGACCGGCTGTTGCCTGCGAAGCGGGCAATCTCGGGGAAGTACAGCGGCAGGTAGTGGGTCAGGATCCGGTGCCAAGTCTGCGTCTTCATCCTGGAGATCGTCTCGTGGGTCTTCGAGAGTTCCTGCAGGTCATTGATGCCCGCAGCAAGCGGGTCGACGTAGCGCTGCGTCGCGCCGATCCGCAGCATGTGCAGGATGACCTGCGCGTCCTTGGGGTCGTTCTTGTCCCAGCCGTTGTGCAGCGCCTCGCGCGTTCGGGCGAGCGCGACCGACGATATGAGGCGCAGCTCGAACCCCGCCGTCAGCAGCCGATGTGCCAGCGTGCGATGGTAGTTGCCCGTCGCCTCGAAGCCGACGACGATGGGGCGGCCGATGGCCGCGAGTTGCTCGGCAAAGCCGTCATAGTCCTTCCTGGTCGCCATGACGGTCAGCCGCCGGCGCCGGCCGCCTTCGGGGCGCTCGATAAGGACCTCCTGCCGGTTCTTGGACATGTCGATGGCTACCAGCACGGCGCCGGCAGGCGTAGAAGTGAGCTTGGTCATGGTCGGTCGGCCTCCAAAGTGTTGTCTCGACAACCTCACTTTAGATACCTGCTGGCCGGCCATGGCTTGCCCTGATGAAGCCTGCGGCCGCTACGCGGCCTTGTCTTCATCAGGGCCATAGCGGCTCCCGAACCAGCGCTTCCCGATGTGCTACGGCAGCGAGTTCATCGCGACTGCGGTCCAGAAATGGCTCGGGAAGATCGGCGTGACGACGCTCTACATCGCACCGGGTTCGCCTTGGGAGAACGGCTATAACGAGAGCTTCAACGGCTCGCTGCGCGACGAACTGCTCAATGGCGAAATCTTCTACAGCCTTGCCGAGGCCAAGGTGCTGATCGAGGCATGGCGGCGCCACTACAACACCGTCCGGCCACACAGCAGCCTGGGCTACCGCCCGCCAGCCCCGGAAGCGGCCGCACCGCCATTGCCGATCTCCGGTTCCGCTTCGCTCCACCTCCGACCGGCAATGGCGGTAGAGACGACGATGCACTAACTATCAACCCGGACCACCCGGTGGGGGCTGCTCAGAGCACCGCCCGTTCGGCTGCCCATGCCTGGGCGACCGTCAGTTCCTTCCGCTCGGGATGCCGGTGCATGTCGGCCCAGCGCCGACACTCGGCCTCCAGCCAACCGTTCAGCTCCTCGAGGCTGGTAAATCGCAGGCGTGGCTGGAAGAAGCGGCCGCGCGCGGTCTGTACCTGGTTCTCGACCTGACCCTTCTCCCAGCCCGACGCCGGTGAGCAGGCGGTCGGCTCGACCATGTAATGGTTGGCCATGACCAGGAAGCGCCGGTTGAAGACCCGCTCCTTGCCCGTGAACACGCTCGTCACCGCCGTCTTCATGTTGTCGTAGATGCCGCGCGTCGGCACGCCTCCGAAGAAGGCGGCGTGAACACGCTCTACATCACGCCAGGCTCGCCATGGGAGAACGGCTACAACGAGAGCTTCAATGGCTCGCTGCGTGACGAGCTGCTTAACGGAGAGATCTTCTACAGCCTCGCCGAGGCCAGAGTGCTGATCGAGGCGTGGCGGCGCCACTACAACACCATCCGGCCACATAGCAGCCTGGGCTATCGCCCACCCGCACCAGAAGCGGCGACGCCGCCATTGCCGGCCTCCGGTTCCGCTTCGCTCCACCTGCGCCCGGCAATGGCGGCGGAGACGACAATGCACTAACTATCTACCCGGACCACCCGGTGGGGGCTGCTCACGAAGGCTATTGCGACGCACTCTCAAATCACCTATTGCGTTGGTGAGAGAGATTCGCAAAAGGGTCAACGGTGAGAAATCTTGGTATTGGAACTGCACTCGGCTTCGGGCTGCTCACCGTCCCGGCAATGGCTCAAGACCAGTTCCTGCCGGGCCCCGGCAGCACCTCGCAAACGATCATCGTGACCGGCGTCCGCGACGGCTATCAGATCGATGCGACCAGCACCGCCACGCGCACACCGACCGAGCTCAACGATGTCCCCCAAGCGGTATCGATCATCACGGAAACGCAGATCGACGACCAGGCGATGCGCTCTATTGCCGATGTACTACGCTATGTCCCCGGCGCCGTAATCTCTCAAGGTGAGGGACACCGCGATCAGATCATCCTGCGCGGGAACAGCAGCACCGCGGACTTCTTCGTCGATGGCTTGCGTGACGACGTGCAATATTATCGCGGCCTCTACAATGCAGAGAGGATCGAGGTTTTGAAAGGTCCCAACGCGATGATCTTCGGGCGCGGCGGCGGCGGGGGCGTGATCAACCGCGTCACCAAGCGCCCTGTCGCCAACGCCTTCATCAGCGGCAGCGGTTCGGCGGACACATATGGCGCATGGTATGTCGACGCCGACATCAGTCAGCCACTCAGCGAGTCCGTCTCCACCCGGATGAACGCCGTTTACGAGGAGTTCCGAAACAATCGCGACTTCTATGACGGGCGCCGGGTTGCGATCAACCCGACCGTCGCGCTCTCGCTCGGCGGTGCGACTCGGATCGATCTGGGCTTCGAATATAACAGCGACAAGCGAACGATCGACCGAGGCGTCCCCTCGGCCGTCCAGGGCTCGCTCACGAGCCCATCACGTCCGCTTACCGGCGTCCGCGACACCTTCTTCGGTGTGCCGGGGTTCAACGTCAGCGATTTCGAGGCCAAGGTCCTAAATGGCCGCGTTGAGCACCGCTTCAGCGACAATCTGACCCTGACCAGCCGGATCCTGTACGGTGATTATGACAAGCTCTATCGGAACGCCTTTGCGGTAACCCCGGTCACGCCGCGCGGCGGCGTCCGCAGCGTCGGCCTCGAAGCGTATAGCGATCCCACGACGCGCACGAACCTGCTCAACCAGAACGACCTTGTGTGGACCGTCACCACCGGCCCCGTTCGCCACGTGCTGCTCGCCGGCTTCGAAGTTAGCGACCAGCGCACGCGCAACCAGCGGATCAACGGCTTTTTCGGGGGTGGCGATATCGTCAATGGGGGGCGGCGCGTCTTTGTCGGGTTGGCCGACCCGATCACGGTGCCGCCGGTTACGCTGCGCACCGCCGCCAACACCGGCTACCGGTCGGTCCGCACGAACGCCGACGTCACTGCCTTCTACGTGCAGGACCAGATCTCGATCGGCGACCATGTCGATGTCATCGGCGGCGTTCGCCGCGACCGCTTCACGCTCAACGTCGACGACCTGGTTGCCGCACAGAGCTATAGCCGCACGGACACCCTGTGGTCTCCCCGAGTGGGCGTGGTGCTCAAGCCGGTGCAACCTGTCTCGATATACGCCAGCTATAGCCGGTCCTTCCTGCCGCAGTCGGGGGATCAATTCTCATCACTCGATATCACTAGCGCCGCGCTGGAACCGGAAAGGTTCGACAACTACGAGCTTGGCCTCAAGTGGGATATCCTGCCCACGCTGAACCTGACGGCCGCCATCTACCAGCTCGACCGCACCAACACCCGCGCGGCCGACCCCAACGACGCCGCGCGGACGGTGCTGACGGGTGCTCAGCGCAGTAAGGGGTTCGAACTCGGCCTTAGCGGTGCGATCACAGCACAGTGGCAGATCAGCGCGGGCTATGCGCTGCAGGACGCGACAATTCGCAAAACGACGAGTGTCGCCCCGGCCGGGCGCGAGGTTCCGCTGGTTCCCAAACAGCAGGCTTCGCTGTGGACCCGCTACGACCTCACCCCTCGCCTTGGGGCCGGGGTCGGGGTCTATCACCAGTCGAAGAGCTTCACCTCCATCAGCAATACCGCCATCCTACCCGCCTTCACGCGCGTCGATGCCGCAGCATTCTTCAAGCTCACCCCCCAGATCGAGGCGCAAATCAACGTCGAGAATCTGCTTAACAGCGATTATTTCTCGTCCGCCTACAACGACAACAACATCATGCCCGGCGCGCCGACGACGGTGCGCGCGACGGTTAGAATGAGGTTATAACGGCCAACTTGGTCGGTTGCGAGCATATGAACCTTGCAAAAGTCGGTGAGACGCCGCTGGCCGGTTTAGAAACCAGTCTTCGCCGATGGATCACAGGACTGGCGCATGAACTCCAGGGCATCACCGACGCGGCGCACCGCGTCGTTGTCCCCGACGAATATATCGAGACCCTCGTAGGGCTGCGCGCCCCCTTTGATCTCCACCGACGCCTGGGGCGCGTTGGCCGAGTAAAGCGGTCGGATCGCAACCACCTGATCGAGTTTCACGCTGAGGGCGCTTTTGTCGGCGAGCGTGAGCGTAACGAGGCAACCACCTTTCACTCCTACGCTCGTGATCCTGCTGCTCCGCACGAAACCCGGCCAAGGCTTTGCGACGGCTGTGCCGCGGGTCAGCATGTCCTGGATGAATTTCGAAGCACCCGCCACGGTTCGTGGCGCGGCAGGCACCGCTTGCTGAGCCGCCACGGGCGCGGCGCTGCCGAGCGAAAGTGCGCAGATCAATAGGTGAGGACGAAGGAGCATCAGTGAACTGTAGCCGACCCTAGTCTTGCGTGGCGATAGGGAAAGGCGGTGCGGGCGCCCGATGCCGGGCAGGAAACAACGGCACGCCACCCCTGTGATGGCCGTAGCCGTAATCACCTACGTCGAGCTGAAGAAGGCAATTCGCATAGCTCTCCGTTCCAGGCTGGAAGCCATAACTCGCACACGCCGCCCGATGGCGAGCGGCCATTTCTCGCGGACTGACACAGCCAGAAAGCACGAGCGACGTCGAGATGGCGAGAAGCTTGAAAGCGTCACGCACCATTGTCCTGGTCCAAACACGGGCGGAACCCAAAGGGAAGAGCGCCGCCCTAGGCGCAGAATGAACCAGTCCGCAACAAAAGCCAAATGCCATTGTGGCCGGGACTCGCGATGGGAAAGCGGTCGACAACAACGTCACATTAACCTTCTTCCTTCACGGTGGAAGCCGGACCAACCCCGACGCGAGCATAGATGTCGCTTTTCCTCGATCAGACGTTTGCGAGCACCGGGTTAGCTGCGATCCTATTCGGCATCGTCGGCCTCGGCTGCGTGGTGAGCTGGCCGCTCCTACCCTCGCGCCGGGGAGCGCTCATGGTGCAAGGCACCGGCGCGTGCGCCTTCGCGCTGCACTTCGCGCTGATCGGCGCGCCTACCGCTTCGGCCGCATGCGTTCTTTCCCTGATGCAGCTCACCGTCGCGCTGGTGGTTCGTGACCGGGTTGCCAAGCTCGCGCTCGACGGCGCGACGTTGCTCGCGCTGCTATTGCTTACCGTGGCGACCTGGCATGGGCTCCTATCCGGCCTTGCCGCTTGCGGCGGGGCTGCTTCCTTCATGGCACGGACCCAGCGATCAACGACGCGGATGAAGATGGTCTTTCTCGTGGCCGCCCCCTTCTGGCTGGCCCACAATCTTCTCATTGGCGCACCGTTCGCCTTGGCCGTTGATCTTGTATCTGTCGCAGGCAATCTGCTTGGGCTTTTTGCCTTTTGGAAGCGGAAACAGCGTGGAGCGGACGGGCCACGCAGCCTAAGCTGTCCGACGCAGCTTTCCCCACGTCACGCTTTCCGCTCTGGTCACCTATCCCTCGGCAAACTCGCGATTCCAAAGCGCGCGCGCGCGTTACAGGGAGCCCAAGTCTTCACATGACACAGGCGATATACGCGCCCCCACTCCCGCCGGCGCGTTCGATAGCTCAAGTAGGCGGAAAGCGGAGTTGGAGCGAGCCACGCCCGGCGAACCTTGCCGACGCTAAAGCTTTGGTACGCTTGAAGATCGCCCTCGCTCGCGAAGCGGAACATATGATCTTCGATGTCCGAGATCGAGGGGAACTCCTGCGCCGCACAACTGTGGAGCTGAGCGCCGCCGTAGCCGGCGAACGAGGCATCTTCGTCCTGCAACGCATAGGCGACCTCGTCGGCTACATAGATGTGCGGAGCGTGTGCATCGAAGGCGCTGCCGAATTTGCCTCGTTTAATCTGGCTATCCGGACACGGTGGCAGGGACGTGGGCTCGGAACAAGTCTGGTGAAATCCGCCGAGGAATGGGTACGTCGCCGCAGGATACCTTTCCTGATCTTCCACGTTGCTGTTCGCAACGACCGGGCGTTCGCACTCTACCAACGGCTTGGCTATACCGTGTGCGGAGATGTGGTGGCGGCCAACAAAGAATCGGGCGCTACACGTAGCGGCGTGTGCTCGCAAACAGCCTGATTTCCTGCTCACGCTTTCTGCCACTGGCGGGGAGCGTCCTGCTCGAATTATCTGCCAGTGTGCTCGCCATCACCGGCGCTGCTTGCAAACGGGGCGTTGTGCTCACGCTCCGTGCCAATGGGCTCTCCAAACCCGTAGCCGGCAAGCGCTTTTGCGAAGCAGGTTTCCAGAACAGTTCTGACAAGCGGCGGGCCGCAGAAATGCGTTGTCGTCATGGCCCGCCCGCGAGGTCGTCAGAAAGGAAGGTTTTCGCGAACAGGGCCAGCGCATAATAGGCGATGACACCACGCAAGCGGAAAGGGTGCGATGACCAAAACCGAAATGCTGGAGACGATGAAACGCCTCGACGCCCATGCGAATGCCCTGCTGCTGATCGGTGCTTCCGATATCGATCTGCTCGGCGGCATGTTCGACGTGATGCCGGACTTCAAGGCGCTGCTCGATGCCGGATACGGCGAAGAGATCGAGAGAAACGCCGGTCGCTTCCCCGGCCTGCACCGCTACGCCGTCATGCTCTCAAATATCGCCGAAGGGATCGCGGACGGCTCCATCCGGGTGCCACGCTGACGCCACTCCCGCTGGCAGATAATGTGAGCAGGCGACCATGACTGCGAGCAGCGCCGGATGATGGCGAGCACATTGGCAATTAGCGTGAGCAGACTGCTCCGCCCATTGTCAGATAATCCGAGCAGAAAATCGCTCCGTTTGCGAGCACACGCCGCTACGATTGCAAGCGCCTACATGCATCCATAATCGCTCCCGCGACCGGCACGATGCTGCCGCCAAATCGTTGATGGCCTGACGGAAATTCGAGGGAGAACATCGAATGCGTAGCCTGGTTGCTGTGTTCACGGTCGGGATATTCGCGATCGCGACCCCTGCCGGCGCGCAGGACATGCCCGGCGCAGTCGATCTGGGCGCGCAAGCGCGCACCCAGGTTCAGTCAGCGACTGCTCGTGGCTATGCCGAACGGGGCGGGGCGGCGACCGCGCGAGGTCCGAACGGGGTGCCACTGTCCGCTCGCGCGAAAAGCTATTGCGACAGCTATTCCGCACGGTTGCGCCAGTACGGCGCGAAGGATGGGCGAGTGATGAAGCTGGCAGCGGCCTGCCGGCAGGCAGGCTATCGCTATTGATCTCACCGCGCGATCGGCACCTGATCGATCCGCGTGGTCCAGGACGGGCTCTTGAAAGCACGCTTGGTGTCGTAGCTCTTCTGGCCAAAGCCCTCGGAGGCAAGCCGCATCGTGTTGCGGCCGAACCGCCCGTTGAGCCCGTCGATCGCGGCGAGCAGGGCAGGGGATCGCGGATCGGGCACCGCGAACAGGTCGGCCTGGTGCGCGGTCATCGGCTCCAGCCCCTCGAGCATGACGCCGCACTTGGTGTAGACGCCGCCAGTTTCGTACATGACATCCGCCATGCGGCCCGCCATACCGCCGATCACGCGCGGATCATTGGTCGCCGGCGACAGCCGCGCTATGCGCGAGGCGGACGGCGCGTTGGGCTTGAACCGGCTTCCGTGGGCAAAGGCGATCAGGCGGGTGGCAGCGAGATCCTGCGCGCGGATCTTCTCGGCCGCGCGGACCGCGCGGCGCACCATCGCCTCGCGCAGCGCCGCGACCTCGCGCACCGGCTCACCGAAGCAGCGGGTCACCGCGGTCGCCTTGGACGGGGGCGGCTCCGGCTCGAAATCGGTGCATTCGACGCCGTTCAGCTCGCGCACGAGCCGCTCCAGCACCACCGTCCCCACGTCGCGCGCGACCTCCGGGGGGAGGGCGGCAAGATCGGCCGTCGTCCTGACGCCGAGCGGTCGCAGCCGCTCGGTCATCGCTCGCGCGATGCCCCAGACCTCCTCGACCGGCCATTGCGCGAACAGGCGCCGCCGCAGCTCGATGTCGTGCAGGTCGACCACGCCCTTCCAGACCTTCTCCGACGCCTTAGCGAGGGCGTTGGCAACCTTGCTCAGCGTCCGGGTCGGGCCAAGCCCGATGCGGATCGGCAGGCCCGTCGCACGCTTGACGGCCGCGATCACGCGGTGCGCGGCCGCCACGTCGCCCAGGCCGTTCGGGAGCACCGGCAGGCGAAAGAACGATTCGTCGATCGAGTACACCTCGACCGTGCAACTGTGCTCGGCGAGGACCTGATTGAAGCGACGATTCATGTCGGCATACAATTCGTAGGAACTGCTGCGGTATTGGATGCCATGCTCGCGGACGATATCACGAATCTTGAACATCGGCGCACCCATCTTGATGTGCAGCGCCTTGGCCTCCTCGGAGCGCGCGATGGCGCAGCCGTCCCCGTTACTCAGCACGATGAGCGGTTTATCGCGCAGCGACGGGTCGAATACCCTCTCCGACGAGCAATAGAAGTTGGAGACGTCAGCGATCGCCCACATGGCGGTCAGCCCTGCAGGTTGCGCACGGAGGCGCGGACGACGCCCCACACTTCGACACTCTCATCCGCGATCACCGCGTCGTAGCGCATCCGCGCGTTGCGGGCCTCGAGGACCGGCTTGCCGTCGCGCCAGACCAACTGGCGGATCACGAAGCCCCCGTCGACCACGGCGATGACGATGCGGCCGCTAACCGGCGTGGCGTCGCGATCGACCACCACCACGTCGTCATCATAGATTCCAGCGTCGATCATGGACTGTCCGCTGACCCGGAACACGAAGCTGGCGGCGCGGTCGAGGCGCAGCAGCGCCACGAGATCGATCGCGGTTTCCTCCCAGTCCTGGGCAGGCGAGGGGAAGCCAGCGCCGGCCGCGCTCACCACCCTCAGGCGAAACGCTGGCGGCAGATCGGCGATCGGCATCGGTTGGGACAGGGGAATCACACACGCGGACATGCGCGCATGATATGCTGGATAAGAACATGAAGGGAACGAGATTTTCCTTTTGTTCTCATTTCGCATGACTCATAGAGTCATGGATGCCGATCCGCCCCGAAAACCGCTGGCTGTACCCGATCGACTGGCCGCTGCTGTCGGACCAGATCCGGTTCGTGCGGGCAGGAGGGCGCTGCGAACGCTGCCGGCGACCGCATCTTCGGCACGTCGCGCATCTGGGCGATGGGCGCTGGTGGGATAGCGAAGCGCGATGCTGGCGATCGGGAGAGGGGCGACGGGTGAAGGTCGGCGACCTCTTCGCGCTCGACGTCGTGCGGATCACCTATGTCGTGCTGGCCTGCGCGCATCTGGATCATGATCCTGGCAATAGCGCGCCGCGCAATCTCGCCGCGCTATGCCAGCGATGTCACATGCTCCACGATGCCGAGGAGCATCGCTGGCAACGCTGGTGGAATGCGTTTCGGCTGCGCGCGCTGCAGGATCTTTACGAAGATCCGCGACACGCTCGCGCGCGAGAACGACGGCGCGGCTAACTCGCGACTGACTGGCAAGCCTTAGCTGCGAAAAAGCCACGTCAGTCTCTGCAAGAACGATGCCGGAAATCTGCTAAGCCATTGATTTAACATAAGATATATTATCGAACAAAACAGGTGTAGGCGCTAAGTAGAAATGACACTGCTCCGCTAGATAGAAAAGGCACACAGTGCCAGCGGGTCGCCGGTGTCATGGCCATCCTCGGCAGCGAGGATGTGCGAACGATGACGGTGCTGACGATGAGTACTGCCGAGGTGAGCCGGTTCGACACGCTGATGCGGCTCGACCGCGGTGAGATCCGGGTTGCAGACGCGATGGCGCTACTGAGCCTTGAGCGTCGACAGATCTACCGGTTGCTGGAGCGAGTTCGGCAGGACGGCGCAGCCGGGCTGATCTCGCGCAAGCGTGGCCGTCCGAGCAACCGGCGTTACGGCGATGCCTTTCGTGACCAGGTCGTCAGCCTCGTGCGCGAGCAGTATAACGGGTTCGGGCCCACGCTGGCGCGCGAGTATCTGGCCGAGCGGCACGGCATCCGGGTGTCGTGCGAGACGCTGCGGCAGATGATGATGGCAGCGGGGCTGTGGAAGGACCGCGCAGCGCGTCGCCCTCGCCCGCACCAGCCGCGTTACCGGCGGGACTGCCGCGGCGAGCTGATCCAGGTCGACGGGTCCAAACACTGGTGGTTCGAGGACCGGGGCCCGCAATGCACGCTGCTGGTCTATATCGACGATGCGACCAGCGAATTGATGCACCTGGAGATGGTAGAGAGCGAGAGCACCTTCGCCTACATGCGGGCCACGCGGACGTATATCGAGCGCCACGGAAAGCCGGTCGCCTTGTACTCCGACAAGCACAGCGCGTTTCGCAACAACACCGCTTCGGCGAACGGTGACGGCATGACCCATCTCGGGCGGGCGCTGCATGCGCTCAACATCGAGATCATCTGCGCCAACTCGCCGCAGGCCAAGGGGCGTGTCGAGCGGGCGAACGGCACGTTGCAGGACCGGCTGGTCAAGGCGATGCGACTGGAGGGCATCTCCACCATCGAGGAGGCCAATGCCTTTCTCCCCGCCTACATGGCCCGGCACAACCGGCAGTTCGCCAGGACGCCGTTCGACCCGCGCGATCTCCACCGCCCGCTGGCGCCGCACGAGAACATCGAGGCAGAGATGGTCTGGCGCGAGCAGCGCACGGTGACCGCGGCGCTGACGCTGCACTACAACAAGGCGCTGTTCATCCTGGAGCCGAACCGGGTCAGCCAGGCACTGGCGCGCAAGCGGGTAGATGTCTGCGAGTTCCCTGACGGGCGGATCGAGATCCGACACGACGGGCAGGCCTTGCCCTATCGCGTGTTCGACAAGATGCAGCGGGTGAACCAGGCAGCGGTGGTCGACAACAAGCATCTCGACGCGGCGCTGGCGATGGCGCGGCTCCTGCAGGAAACGGCACCACACCACCGCAAGCGGAACAACAACGAGCCGGCGCGGACCGCCCAGACTGGCGGTATGTTCGCCGCCTCGGCTGCTCCGACTGCATCGAAGGTGGATCGCCGCACGCTCTGCACGCCCAAGCTGAAGCGTGGACCGCGCCTTCCCAACACGGAACTCGTCGCGCGTGGACTGGCCGAATACGCGGGCCGAGATCGGAACACGCCGCCTCAGGAACCTGCCTCACTGCCTGCTGTTCTAGCGTGACCGGGCCCGCTGCTGGCGCAGCGGGTCCGTAGCCCTCTCAGAACTCACCGCATCAGCGGGGTCAGCGCTGCGCTTGTGGATGGCTCCACGCTGCCCCCGCTGCTACCAACGGTGTGTCAGTTCTATCTGGCGACGAATGTGTCTTCTCTAAGTGGCAGCAACAACAGGTGTAAGCGCCAGATACAAATGACACCGTCCTGCTAGATAGAAACGGCACTGCCGGTGCTTTCAGTGGGTCGCCGGTGTCATAGCCTTCCTCGGCAACGAGGACGCGCATGGTATGACGGTGCTGACGATGAGTGCTGCTGAGATCACCCGGTTCGACACGCTGATGCGGCTCGACCGCGGCGAGATCCGGATCCCGGACGCGATGGAGCTTCTTGGCCTCCAGCGGCGGCAAATCTACCGGCTGCTCGATCGCCTTCGACAGGAAGGCGCTGCTGGACTCGTGTCGCGCAAGCGCGGACGCCCGAGCAACCGCCGCTACAGCGACGCCTTTCGCGCCGAGGTCGTCGCTCTCGTGCGGGAAAACTATGCCGACTTCGGGCCGACGCTCGCGCGCGAATACCTTGCGGAGCGGCACGGCTTGGGCCTCTCGTGTGAGACGTTGCGTCAGATCATGATGGAGGCGGGCCTTTGGAAAGACCGCGCGGCCAGGCGCCCGCGCCCCTACCAACCCCGCTACCGGCGCGACTGTCGCGGCGAACTGGTCCAGGTCGACGGCTCGAAACACTGGTGGTTCGAGGACCGCGGCCCGCAATGCACGCTGCTGGTGTTCATCGACGACGCGACGAGCGAGCTGATGCACCTCGAGATGGTCGAGAGCGAAAGCACCTTTTCCTACATGCGCGCGACGCGGACGTACCTCGAGCGGCACGGCAAGCCGGTCGCCTTCTACACGGACAAGCACAGCGCGTTCCGCAACAACACAGCCTCGGCGAACGGCGACGGGATGACCCATCTCGGGCGGGCACTGGACCGGCTGAACATCGATCTGATCTGCGCGAACTCGCCGCAAGCGAAGGGGCGCGTCGAGCGGGCCAACGCGACGCTGCAGGACCGGCTCGTCAAGGCGATGCGGCTCCACCGCATCAACACCATCGACGAAGCCAACGCCTTCCTCCCCTCCTATATGGCGCAACACAACCAGCGGTTCGCCAAGGCGCCGTTCGACCCGCGCGATCTGCACCGACCGCTGGCCATCCACGAGAACCTTGAAGCCGAGATGGTCTGGCGCGAGCAGCGCACCGTCACCGGCGCCCTCACCCTGCACTACAACAAGGCCATGTTCATCCTGGAGCCGACCCCGGTCGCTCAGGGGCTAGCGCGCAAGAAGGTGGATGTGTGCGAATACCCGGACGGCCGCCTCGAGATCCAGCACGAGGGCGAGGTCCTGCCTTATCGCGTCTTCGACAAGATGCGCCGCGTGAACCAGGCACCGGTGGTCGACAACAAGCACCTCGACGCGGCGCTGGCGCTCGCCCATGCCATCCAGCAGGTGCAGCCGCACCACGCGAAGCGCAACAACAACGAACCGGCGCGTACCGCTCAGCCCGGCGGGGTGTTCAAGGCCCCCTCGCCCGTACCACCCGGGCCGAAGCTGGACCGCCGCAAACTTGGCAATCAGCGCCTGAAGCGAGGCCCCCGCCTCTCCAACGACGAACTCGTCGCGCGCGGCTTGGGCGAGTATGTCCGCCAACAGACGGGATAACTGCATGGCGCCCCTGCCAGCGTCTCACAAAGGATGGTGAAACGGGAATGTCAGCTTTCGCTGGCGGAATGTCGGACACGTTCAACGTCCAAACCACCGCCAGCATAGAAATTTATCGTGTGATCGCGATCTCTCAGAGTCCTGCGTACCACTCATATCCTGCAGCATCCTCCCAATACCCACCCTTGCCGCCATAGATGCCGGCAAGGCTTGGGACCGCCTCGATCCGCTGGACATATTTCGCGTGTTTATAGCCGAGCTGCCGCTCTACCCTGAGACGTAACGGCGCGCCGTTCTGGACCGGAAGCAGCTGGTCGTTGATCCCCCAAGCCAGGATCGTCTGCGGATGAACGGCGTCGATCCGGTCGATCGATTCATAGTACATGGTCCCGTTGGTCTGTGGGTCGGCACAATGAAACACGATAAAACGGGCTTGCGGACTGACACCTGCGCGATCCAGCAACAGCTTTAGGGGCACACCGTGCCATTTCGCGATCGCGCTCCAGCCCTCCACGCAGTCATGACGTGTGATCTGGGTTCGGGTCGGCATCGCCCTGATCTGGTCGAGCGAAAAGGCTTGCGGGTTAGCGACAGCGCCGTCGACCACCAGCCGCCAATCGTTGAAGTTGACGGCAAGATGCCGTGCATAATCGGTTCCGCCCGGCATCCGGGTGCCATTCGCTCGAAAAACGGGCGAGCGCTGCGAAGGAGCGAACTCCTCAGCTAGCGCCGTCCGGTCCTGCAATAGCCTCTGAAAGGCATAGTTGCCCCGCTCGCCGGATGCGAGGAGCGCGCGAAATTGCTCATTTTGCCCTAGACGGTCGCAGCCTGAGAGTATCGTGCCGGCGCCGGCTGCAAGGCTGCCGACAAGAGCGCGGCGTGTGAGAATCGTTGTCATTGCGTGTCCAAGGTCCGCTTGAGCTTGGCGATATGTTTGTCGGGATCGGGTGGCACTCGGAACCAGCCGGTCAACATCGAACGGACCTCGTTGATCGGACCCGCCAGTAGCACCAAAGTCAGGTGAACGACGATGAACGCAGCTATGATACCAGCGCAAATGAAATGCAGAGAGCGGGCCGACGAGCGACCGCCCAAAAGATCGAGCGGCCAGTGCATGACTGCGTTGAATCCGGGAGACAAGCTCAGCCCGGTCAGGATCAGCAGCGGGATAACGACGAATACGATCGAAATATACGCGATCTTCTGTAGGACGTTATACCGGAGCGCTTCTTGACCAGTGGGGAATTTTAGGCGCGCATGATCCTTCACGTCTTGCCAGAGGTGGGAAGGAGCAAGTTCGCTGCGCCGTAGCGTCAGGTCACGCTGGATGTGCCGGTTGACCAGACTGATGACCAGATGAGCAAGCAGGCCAAACGCGAGAATCCAAGCGAAGAACAGATGCCAGTGGCGAGCAAGCGCCAGATTGTATGTTGAGGGGATTGTTGCCCAGCCCGGAAAGCGCGGCGGAGACCACCACGGCTGATCGAAATTCGCGCCATACTCACCCCAATAAAGGTGCGGGTGGGCGTTCGAGATCATCAACCCGCTCATTAGCAGGACGATGATCGCCACCGCATTGGTCCAATGCCAAAGCCTTGTCGGCAATCGATGCCGGTACACCAGTTCGCCGCCGTGCTCTGCACGCTCGCGGGTCTCGGTGGCTGAAGTCGATAGCGGCTCGATCATCTGCAGCCTCCTCGGTACCGCACACCATCGGCTTCGTGCCGATAGTCGCGAGGGTTTTGTAACCCGGGGCCTGCATCCGGGTGGTCTGCCCAAGCGCCGGTCCGGCGTGTCGAGCGCATGGAGTGGAAAATTCCCATCATCATAATCCCAACTTCGATCGCTGACCGGCCGGAGTTACACGGCCGATGAAATATCGTCGGCCGATGTGCAGCCTCGCTAACTCGGCCGATCCCCAGCCGCGGACGGCACCGCCAACGGCTTACAGCTTGCGCGCTGCGGTGATCGGCCCGCCCGTACCCTGCTGCACCAGAACGGCGGAGCTCAGCCCGCGGGGTGCGCTGGGCAGCGGCAACTCCGTCACCGCGCCGGACCAATTGCCCAGCTTTACCAATTCCCGCACGATATTGCGGTGGGGGAGCGTCCGCCCCCCATTCTCTCCGGCGCGGATCGGCACCTCGACCGTCCGCGGATCGTAGCGGACCAGCCAGATCGTCGATGGAACGTCTTTGCCGGCAGCCAGAGTCAGGGCTCCATTGCGCACCGATATGGCAGGACCGCCACGCGCAGGGCCGGCGCGCTGTATAGCCGCTTCGAGCTGGGCACGATTGCTGCCAACGATAGTGGGCCCGCCGTTGATGATCACCTGCGGTGTCGCCACCTGTGGGCGACCAGCGGCACGCGCATAGTCCCATTGCCGCGCGGTCCAGGCGGGGGAGCCGAAAGTGTCCTTCCAGCCGAGCCGATCCCAGTAGGTCACGGCGAAGGATAAGGCGAGCACGCCCGGCGCATCCGCAATGGCGTTCACGTTGGCGTTGGCAGGCGGGCAGGACGAGCAGCCTTGGCTTTGGAACAGTTCGACCACCACAGGCGCGGCGGGCGTCCCGACGACGAGTGGTTTGACCGGGCGGGGCTGTGCGGCAGCTCCGGCGGGCGCCTGCCCGCAGCCGGCCAGCGCTAACAGGGACAGCAGGGAGAGGATGTTGTGCGTCATGCAGAGTGCCTCGGTGGGAGAGTACGAATGTTAAAAGGCGGTCGACCATTCGGTTACCCGGTCGGGCAGATGATCGAGTAGGAAGGCTTCGAGTTGGCGATCCACCCCTGTCAGGATGAAAATGCCGACGATTAACAGCAGTCCTCCAAGCACGATCTTGCCGCGACCGCCCGCTGCCATCATCCGCCCCCGCCAGCGGGCGAGCGCGCCGCGAGCGGCAAAGGCGATGACCAGCAGCACGGTGGAGATACCTAGTCCGAAGGCCGCCATCACCAGCGCTACTTCGCCCAGATCCTTCCCTTCCGCCGCCAGCGCCACCGCCGCGCCGAGCGTGGGGCCGACACAGGGTGCCCAGACGATGCCGAGCAATGCCCCGATCAGCGCTTGACCCCACAACCCGGCGCGGTCGTCGAGTGCGCTTTGCTGTCGGCTCGCCCAGGCTGCGGCAGGCGTGGCGATCCGTGAAAGCCCGTCCTGAAGGCGAGGTATCAGCAGGACGATGCCCACCAGGCACAGGATGATCGCGCCGGCGTTCCGGACGACAAGCGTATCGATCCCGAGCGCCTGCCCGAACGCGGCGACGACGAAGCCGGTCGCGGTGAACGCCAGCACCAGTCCCGCCGCAAGTGCCACGGGCGCGAAGCGGTGACGCTGCGCCGCCGACGACAGGACGATCGGTACCAGCGGCAGCACGCACGGCGACAGGATGGTGAGCGCGCCCGCCACATAGGCGAGCGCGGGGTTCAACGCCGAGGCCATTAGAGGATCAGGCCAGCGCGCCGCGGATCACCGCGGATACCTTGGCATCGTTGGTCTCGTGAGCGATGCGGCCGGTTTCGCGCTTGCCGCGAAAGCCGATCAGGGTCGACTGCATCGTCGCGCCGAACTTCTGCCAAAGCGGCTTCTGCGTGTCATAGTCGATCCGGAAGACCTGCATGTCGCGATAGGCGGGTTCGGCGATGACACGCTCGATCGTCTTTGCCTGCTGACGGCATACCGGGCACCACGGGGCATGGACCCAGACAAGGATCGGCTTGCCCGCCTTCTGCGCTGCATCGAACGCGGCCTGATTGAACGGTTTGACGGTCGGTGCCGCATGGGCGGGCGCCGCGATCGTGATGGGCGCGGCGATGACGGCGACGGACAGAAACATGGAACGCATCGGTGACCTCCCTTGATGGTTCCTGTCACTACGGGACAACCAGGAAGCCGGTTACACGGCACATGAATGAAAAGATGCCGTTGTAACCAAACGCCGCGCTCCCGCGTAGTCCGTGCACCGGCGCGTTGGAGGGTAGGACTGCATGGACGACGAACAGGTGCCGGTGACGAACGCTGGTCGTTCCGGACTATGCTTGGACGCTATGCCCCTTGATCATTCGCAATATCCCGCTCGATACTGATCGACGCGGCGTTGCGGGGTGTAGATGGGGCAAAGCGAAGATCAGCTCAAGGCATTGATGATCGGGGGGCTGGATGGCGACGCTGCCGCTCACGCTGCGCTACTGCGCGCGCTCGTCCCGCTGCTGGAACGTTTTTATCGCCGGCGGCTCGCCGGCAGCAACGAAGTGGATGACCTGGTGCAGGAAACCTTGATCGCCGTGCATGGCCGCCGGGCGACCTGGGATCGCGGCCGCCCCTTCACGGCGTGGCTCTATGCCATCGCACGCTATCGCATGATCGATCACCTGCGCCGACAGCGCCGGCACATCCCGATCGAGGACGTGGAGGCAATGCTGGTGACGGAGGGTTTCGAAGCATCCGCGAATGCCCGGATCGATGTCGCCCGTCTGCTGGGCACGCTGCCGCCCAAGCAGTCGCGAGCCATTCGGGACACGCATATCGACGGACAAAGCATCGCGGAGGCCGCTACCCGAGCCGGGATCGGGGAGTCCGACGTCAAGATTTCCGTGCATCGCGGCCTTCGTGCGCTCGCCGCCCGGCTGAAAGGGTGACGGCAATGAGCACTGAGAGCACCGAACAGTTGATCCGACAGCTCAGCCGCGACGTAGCGCGTGTGCCGCCTAACGCCGTCGCGCGGCGCATCGCCATCGGGATCGCGACCGGATGCGTCCTCGCGGCTCTCTACATGGGCGCCACGATCGGCGTTCGCCCCGATCTGGATGCGGCGATGCAAGGATCGTCCTTCTGGATCAAGGCCGCCTACACCCTGTCGATCGCGATGGTGGCGATGTCCACGGCGGTGAAGCTGGCTCGTCCGGACGCGAGCGTCCCGCGCGGCCTATGGCTGCTGGCGGTGCCGGCGCTCCTCCTGGCAGGCGTCGGGGTGGTCGAACTCGCCTCGACGCCCTCTGGCGACTGGCTGGCGATGTGGCTGGGCCAAAGCTGGCGGAGCTGTCCGTGGCACGTCCTGACCCTGTCGATCCCGATCTTCGCCGGATTGCTGTGGTCGTTCCGGCGTCTCGCGCCGACACACTTCAGGGCCGCCGGTGCTGCAGCGGGACTGAGCGCCGGGGGATGGGCGGCGACGATCTACTGCCTTCACTGCCCCGAGGTATCGGCCATCTTCGTGCTTACCTGGTACACACTAGGAATTGCCCTCGCCGCCAGCGTAGGAGCGCTGATGGGTCCAAGGCTCCTGCGCTGGTGACCGCGTGCGTCAGTCGCCGCGCGGCATTCGGCGTTGTCCGTCGACCGCGAGTGCGTAACAGGCTGCCAGCAGCACGGCGTCCTTCATCAGGAACTGGCCGGTCGACCCGAGAAACGGAGCGCCGTATCCCGCCTGCCAGAACGCGGGCGCACCCAATGAGAAGCTGAGCGTGACGCAAAAGGTGAATACGCCCATCGCACCGCCGGCGAGGCTTGCGAACGGATAGCGAGCGCCGAGCGCGATCATTGCTCCTGTCAGCAACTCGATAGTACCGATGACGTTGCTTGCGCCACGCTCGCCCCAGATCGGATACATCCAGCTAAAGAGCGGATAGTGGCTTGCGATCTTTGCCACGCCCTCGGCCTCATATGCCGCGAACTTGGCGATGCCGAATAATGCGAAAACGATGACGATCGACCATCGCAACGCAGCGATGGTGGTGGCGTCGTTCGGAACGTAGCTAGTCGTCATAAATCTCCCCTTTGGGAGCGCTTACGAAGCGGGACGGAGATGGGTTACAACGCCTCCCCAGCCAAGGCTCGCCCCCGACATTCCCGATTGGGAAGGTCGATCGAGATCCTGGGCCGCAAACCGGCTACGCCTCGCGGCTCCGGGGCTGATTTTCCCGAAATATGTTCCCGATTGTATTTTCCCGAAATGCGGCATCGGACATGGAGTTTCGGGAAAGGTCAGCCGCGTGAAAACCAGGGTAACCAAGCCCGCTGCTGGCGCAGCGGGTCCGGGGTCAGGAGCCGTGAGGTAATGGCATCAGCGGGGGCAGCGCTGCGCTGTTTGGATGGCTCCACGCTGCCCCCGCTGCTACCAGACGGTGTCATTTCTATCTGGTGACGATTATGTCTTCTCTAAATCGCGGGAACAACAGGAACGTGGCTTGTGCCGGCTTGGCAACAGCGGCTTAACCAGCGGCCGAACTCTTAACTTGGCTCAATAGTCGAGGTTGCGTTTTTCCATCTGTGCGGCCGCGAGGTCCGCGACCGGACCAGCGCCTTCGGCCAGCTCGTAGATCGCTATCACAGCCCTGTCGTCGAGACGCTCGACCATTGCCTGGACCGCTGACCAGTTAGCCACGTCGAGCGCGACCGTCGTGCTTTCGTTACCGGACACGGCGATCGGCCGCATCAGCCATCTTCGACCAGCGATCGGCCGAATGCAGCATACGGTCCCTAGCATGGGGCAGAACGAGCTGCTGGGCCTCGGCAAGGTCGGCCGCTGCCCTCGCGCGGTAGTCGGCTGCGGTATCGGCCATGAAGTCCCCTCAGTTTAGGCCAGCGTTCTAAAACCCTGGCCCGTTTATCACTTGCCGTTCATCCGATCGCGGACCGCCTTCGCCGGCGCGAACGTCAGCTTGCGTGACGCCGCGATCGTGATCGCCTCGCCCGTCGATGGGTTGCGCCCCTGACGCTCGGGGGTGTCCTTCAGCTTGAACTTGCCGAACCCGTTGAGGCTGACTTCCTCGCCGGTCGCGACGGCCGCGGTGATGTTCGCAAGGATCGCATCGATGACTTTCCTGGCGTCGGCCTTTGCGAGGCCATGGGTGTTGGAGATCTGCTCGGCCAGATCGGATGTAGTCGTCATGAACACGTCCCGGTGGTGAATGATTGTACCGGCCTAGCCCGGTTCATGCCGAACCGCCATCGGGAGTTGCCTCCTGCGCGCTCATCTCACCCTCGTAGGGGCGGACGAGCTTCAGGGCATCTTCATGGCTCCCGTCGAGCCATGTCGTAAAATCGCGGGGGTGGAGGATCGCCGGCATCGCCTTGGGATGCCAGGGCGCGACGGCGGGGTTGGGAGAGGTGGTGCAGAAGGCATAGGCATCGCCGCGCTCGGTCGGCCGCCACAGACCGGCGAAGAAGGCGATGGGCTGGTCAGGCAGCGAGAACCACATCTGGCGGGGTTTGCCGTCATCGCCCTTCCCGCCCTCGGGATGTGGTTCGGCGAAATGCGTGAACGGGACCAGGCAGCGGCGATCGGGACTGGCGATCGACGGCTTCCACATCGACGATGAGAGATTCCGCGCATTGGTGACGAACTTGTCCAGCTTGACCGCCGGGTCGCGCTTGCTCGCTACCTTGGTCGGGAAGCCCCATTCCATCGCGATCGGCTCAAGCGGGCGGTTACGCTCCCCTGCCCGCCTGACGACCAAGCCATAGCGCGCGGTCTTCTTGCCGGTCGGGAAGATCTCGCGCG
The DNA here is from genome assembly GCF_028551275.1 of Sphingomonas hankookensis. Classification (NCBI taxonomy): domain Bacteria; kingdom Pseudomonadati; phylum Pseudomonadota; class Alphaproteobacteria; order Sphingomonadales; family Sphingomonadaceae; genus Sphingomonas; species Sphingomonas hankookensis. The sequence continues at coordinate 58,101 of NZ_CP117026.1, read as the reverse complement.
GCACCGGGTAGGTCTCGTCCTCGGGATACGGCGGCTCGAACCCGACCGACCGCATCACCGCGGCCTGTTTGGCGCTCAGGCGATATCGGTTGCAGATCGGTCCACTCCTTTAATCTGTTTGGCTCAGAAGAACTCCCGGCCACCACGATACTCGCGCCAGGCATTATCCCATTTCGTGCCGACGTCGCCACTAACCGGCCGCGCGCCGACGTCGAATCCGGCCATCACGTCGTCGATATGCGGTGCCGGCGCCGGCGTGTTGAACGGCGCGATCCCGCGCGCCTTCAGGTGCCAGACATAGGCGCACTCGTGATCGGTGACCGGCGCGGCCTTCCCCCACGCCACGTCCTGGAACTGGCGCTGCGCCGCGCTCCTCGGCCGGCGCTCGCGCAGACGCAGCGCATCGTAGAACAGCAGATGCTCGCGCAGCAGCGCCTCGTAGCGTTCGATCGTGCGCGGGTTTTCGCCGTCCTGCTCCACCGTGCCCACTCCGTCAGTACGGGTGAAAATCCTCGCCAAACTCAATCCGATATGCTAGGCTTTGCAAGCCTAATTCTGACCAGCACGGTCAGCCACGGATTGAGGAAGGAGCGGCCATGTTGAACCACGAACCTGGCCAGATGGACTGGGATCGGTTCCCAATCGGTGGCTCGTCTTCAAACGGATATATCAATCCTAGCAACATGTACGATCAAATGACGCATGTAGGCCGGGAGGCATTGGCTGAAGCCACTAGACACGATGAATTTGAGCCACCCGAAGTGAGCGACAACTCACATGCAAAGCTTTTCTTTGTGTTTATTGCAATAGTAATGGCTTTCGCCTTCATCTTCACTCCCGGCCATTCCTAAGCTGGAACCGCCTCGGATCGACCGGAGCGCCATCCTTCCATAATTCATAATGAAGGTGCGAACCGGTCGATTTCCCGGTGCTGCCAACACGCCCGATCACCGCCCCAGCTTCGACCGTGCTGCCGACCTGGAAGCCAGACCGATCCTGCATGTGGAAGTATTTGCTCTGCGACCCGTCGCCGTGCTGCAGGACCACATAATTGCCGGCCCCGTTGGCCTGGAAGTCGTTTCGGATGACCTGGCCCGATGCAGGTGCGCGGATCTCCGTCCCTGCTGGCGCGGCAATATCCACCCCTCGGTGATGCCGTCCGGGCTCGCCAGTGACCGGGTCGATCCGACCACCCATTCCCGAACTCAGCCGCCCCGAAATCGGCAGCATCGCACGTTCACCGCGCGGGACTTCGTAAACATGGCTGGTGCCAGCTCCGATCCCGAGATTGTCACGGACCCAGTTGCGCGCGCCCTCAACACCGGGAAGTGTCGTCGTGATCCACGCATCATTGCGTTCTTGGACATGGTCACCTAGCTGACCCGCCGTCCCTCTCGCCTCGTCGACACCGTTGCCGACCTCGAATGCACCACGGGTGATGCGCGCTGACGCATTCGGGATCGCGTCTGCGACATTGCCGGCCAAGTCGAGATCGCGCGAACTTTCGCGGATCGACACGTCCGGTCCTTGTGCCCTGACACCGGCTGCGCGCTGGTTGCCCCATTGGTTTACCGCACCCGGGGTCGCCGATGCGGGGCCATGCAACTGCCCCGACAGACGCTCAGGCACGCTTACACCCAGTTCGTCGCGGACCGATGCGACGCGGCGCTCCATAAATTCGCCAAGCAGGATATCGCGCACCTGTTCCTGTTGCGGCGTGCGCGGCATGACCATGCCTGGCGTCCACCCGAACTGCGACAGCGTGTCGTCGCCGAGAAGCCGCTCCTGGGCATACACGACAAACTCCTGGCTCTCGTTCCGATTGAGCGACCAGCCCCGCGCCGAGGCCTCCCTGACATCGTTGCTGACCCGCTGGAACGTCTCTTCGGCTCGAGTTGCTTCCAACGACGCCGACCGCGATTCCCCGACGCTGACGCCCAGCTTCTGCGACAGCGACCGAACCTCGCTATCTCCGCTCGTGCTAGATTCACGCATGAATTCGTCGCGTGCTGCCCGGGCCTGCGTCGAGTTAGTTTCCTTTGTAATGTAGTCTTGTAATTCCCCGTAGGCGTTATCGGCCGACAGCGTCCTGTTCGTATTTTCGGTCGCGATCGATGCGATTTTACCGCTGAGGCCAGCCCTTCCGGTGACGCCCCACAACTTCTTAAGAACTTCTATGCCGGCGTTCGCGTCGCCTGTGGTCTGCGAAGCACGGGCGACTTGCTGTGCATCGGACTCACTAAGACCAAAGCGATTGCTCAGTCCGGTGGAAAGGCTCCGAGATGCCTCCGTCATTCTGGTGATGCTGTTATTGAACCCCGACCCCGTCTCGGTCGAACTACCACGCCGATGCTCAGCGGCCGTCAACAGATCCGTCGCCGTCGTCGCCGTCGCGTTCCAGGATTGCGATGCCGCGCTGCGGAGCGACTGGGTGTGCGTCTGCCCGTCCGAGAGCGCCCGGCTCATGCTGCTGTCGAACCCGGCGGTCCGCGTCGGCGTGAATGCGAGGTTCGAGATGCCCTGGCGGGTATCGAACGCGTTGGTCCCGTCCGCGAAGCCGTACGTCACGCCACCGTCGGCGTTGGTGAACGTGCCGACCGAATAGCCCGAATTGAACTTGGGCTGATCGTCGAACTTGTTCGCCTGGGTCATGCCCGACGTCAGGTTCTGGAATGAGGTATTGCCGTACGAGTAGTTGCCGGTGGTGCGCTCGGTCGCGGCCTGTTCGGCCGCGCTGTGCGCCGGTTGCAACATCGAGGTCGCATGCCCCGCGATCGCCATCGCGCCGCGCGCCATCCCGCCGGCGATGAACGGCACGCTCATCATCAGGAAGCCGGCGAGCGTCGAGATCGATTCATTGACGCTCGCCATGCCGTCCGAAACCAGCAGCGTCGGCCCGATCGGCGCCGCCGCGTGATAGAGGCTCGCCGCCCTGCTCATCACGAACATGTGCAGGATGACGTAGAGCGGCCCCCAGGAGGCGAGGTAGAAGAACCCGGTCGCATAGCCCTTGAGCGTCTGCAGGCCGGTCCTGGGGAACAGGAACAGCGGGAAAAGCACCGGGAACATCGCGTAGAATACGACCGTCAGGACGATGCCGAGAAGCGGCACCCAGGTCATCGCCTGCGTAGCGATCGAGGTGTAGGTGTTCTTGGCCTGGGCGTCCGCGCGCTGCGACGCATAGGCGTCCCACCCGGCGTCTGAGAAGCTCTCGCGCGCGGCCAGGAACGCGTCAATCATCGAGATCTGTTTCAGGTACGAATAGGCATCGGTCGAGGTGCCGTGCATCTGCGCCGCGACCACCGGCAGGTCATCGCGAATGCGCTGCGCCGCGATCGTGTCGGCGATGCCAGGATAGGCGTTCCTGGCGAACGGGATCAGATCCTTGTCGTAGGCCGTCTGCCACTGGGCATCCATGCGCGAATAGGCTTCGTTGCACGGGATTATCGAATTTTCGGTGGTGCCGGGACCGGTCGAACTGATCCAGCGCTGGCTGCGCGCCGGCGACCCCGGCCCGATCGACTCCCACAGGTTGCTGGTCTTGGTCAGGTCGTCCATCGCCTTGAAGCCGAGCAGCACGTCATAGAAGGTGCATTGCTTCAGATGCTCATCGAGGTTGGCGCGGAACACGCTGTCGGTGATCTGGAACGTGCGTGCCTTGTCCATCAGCCGCGCGCCGTAGATCATGCCGTTGTTGGTCAGCGCGAGCGCGTTGGGCATGACGAACACGGTCTCGGCCGAGCGCGTCATCCAGTCGCCGACCTGGCTCGTAAACGAGGCCATCACGCCCAGGCCCAGCGGCACGTTGTCGACCACCGAGGGCGCGAGCGCGGGGTTGATCCGGTCGGTCACCTTCACCGTGACGGTCGGGACCATCAGCATCATGTAGATGAGCGTCGACTGGAGGAACCAGTTGAACCACGCCCGCCAGTCGAGCGAGAAGGCGACGACGAACAGCGAGTAGATGAAGCCCATCACCATCACGACCTGGAGCATCGAGCGGTAGCCCCCGCCCCCGGTCCATGCCGCGACCGCGTTGAAGACGTTGACGATATATTCGCCCCCGCCGATCGTGAAGACTTCGAGCCCGCCCATCGCCGTCGCTCCCTTGCCGCCGTTTACCGCAAGCCCTGCGCGCTGAGGCCGCGTCCGAACCGGAGCGAAGCCGACAACTGCGGGCTCATGGTGTTCTTGAGGGTGGATTCCATGAACTGGGTGTACTGGATCACCCGGTAGGTATTGGAGATCTGCCCGGCCATCTTCTCGCTGCGCCGCGACAGCTCGGTCTTCACGCTGTCGACCTGGGCGCGCCACGCCTTGAACTCGTCGGTCGAGACGAACTTCGCGCCCGCCTGCGCCTGCGAGATCGTGTCCAGCATCCGGTCGAGCATCGACATCAGCATGTCGATCGCGACCATCTCGGCGAGCGTCGCGCGATCGCCGCCCGAGAGGCCCATGTGCGCCGCCTCGTTGACGACGAGGATCTTGTAGAGCGGGATCGACGTCATGCCCAGCAGCGCGATCTCGTCACCCGACAGCGCGGCGTTGGAGCGGATCTTGCCCGACATGCTGTCCATCGCCTTCAGGACGCGCGTACGCAGCGCCTCGTTGGTCGAGATGCTCAGCTTGGTGGGCGTGGGCTTCAGACACCCCTTGTCGTCGGTCGTGTCGCACTGCCACACATCGGTCGGTGCCGAGGCGGTGCCGTCGAGCAGCGCCTGATAGGTGTCCCAGCTGGCCGGCGCGATGAACTGGAACGCGCCCATGCTGTCCTTGGCCTTGGTCGCGTCATAGATGATCGTGCCGACCATCGTCATGAGGAACTCGGCATATTCGCGGGACGGCTTGGTCGCGCTTTTGGCGTTCAGCGCATACCAGGTGTAATTCTTCGACTGGACCAATTCGGCATCGTCGCCGGCACGCGCGATCGTATCCTCACGCTCGCCCTTGTTGGTGCAGCCGTGGCGCGCCGCAGCCGCGTCGGAGAAGAACCCCTTCGCCCCGCCGACCTGCTGGCAGATCGTCGAGGACGCCCCGTCCATCGCCGGCCACAGCGAGCCGACCGCCTGCTGCGCCGCTTCGCACGAGGACATGTTGAACGCGTTCAGCTGCTGCACGCGCTGGCTCATGTCCTTCATCACCCCGCCGATCTGCGCGGAGATGCTGTCGATCGCGAGCTGGAAGGCGAAGCCGATCGCGTTGTTGGCGGTCGCCTTGAGCATCGCCACGATCTCGTCGGCGTTGATGAACGAGAACGACCCCGCGAACAGGTCGATGCCACCGCAGCCGCCACGCGCGCTGGGGAGCGCGACGCTGACCGGGTTGATCGACTTCTGCGGAAAGCGGCTCCACAGCGAACCACCCGAGTAATAACCCGCCGACTGCCCCTGAAAGGCGGTCGGGCCGGTCACGTTGGCGGCCGCGCCCGACTTGTTGAAATAGCTGTTCATCTCGCCCTGGACGTCGGCCAGCGCCGGCGTCGCGACGAGACCGCCCAATGCGAGGATCATGCTGGCCTGCGCGAGAACCGCGGCGCAGAAGCGGACGATCGAGCGGACCATCAGAAGTCACTCCCGGGCTTGACGCTGGTCAGTGTGAAGATGCGGTTCATCACCTCGTCGGCCGCCATCACGCCGTAGCCGATCGGCATCGGCTGCTTGGTGACGGTGTCGAACAGGACGAGCGCGGGCACCTGCTGGCCGCGCATCCCCATCGCCTTGTACTGGCCGGTGTCGACCGTGTAGTTCGGGAAGGCGCGGGTCGGCCCGCCATCGAGCGAGATCGCCATGACGGTCAGGCCGAAACGGTCCGAGACGCTGCGCATGATCGGCCCGAAGGTCTCGCAGGCGGCACACGCCGACGAATAGAAATAGAACACGCCGTACCGCTGCGAGATCTGCGACAGGACGCGCTCGCGATCGGCGTTACGCGTATCGAGCCAGGTCCGCTTGCCCAGCTGGCTGACGGGGCGCTGGAGCGTGTAGTCGAGGTCAGGGTTCTGCCACACCGTGCGCTGCCACATGTCGGCGAACGACGAGGCGCGGTCGAGCTGCTCGCGCTGGAAGGCGATATAGTGGCTGATATTCTCGGGCGTCGGCTCGAGGATCGCCCGCGCCTTCAGTTCCTCGAGCTGTTTGGAGATCGCCGCCAGTTGCTCGGCCGACGACCGCGTAGGCTGCGCCGACCGCTGCTCGGCGGGCTTGGCCTTCGGCTTGTCGCAATAGAACCAGGTGCCGAGCCGCCGCTCGCGGCAGTAGAAGTCGTCGCCGGTCTGCGCCGCGACGCGGTCGGCCGAGCCGAGATCGTCCGCGCCGCCGTAGCTGTCCTGGCCGCCATCGCGGCCGTCGTCACCGACATCGCGGCTCGACGACACCGAATCCGGCAGCGGCGTCAGGTCCTGCGCCGTCGCCGGCGTCAGCACGGGCGACGCGACCGAGAGGATGAGAGCGAGGGTCAGGGCCTTGCGCATGTCAGTCGTCCTTCTTCTTCTGCTTTTCGCGATCTTCCTGTTCGCGGCGGGTGAGGTAGGATTTGAGCGTCCCGAGGAGCGACGGCTCCTGAAGCGACACGAGCTGCGCCATGTCGTCGGCGAGGATACGGAACAGGTTGCCGTACACCCCGATGATGAGGTTGCGGGCGTGCCGGCGCGGGTAGAGTGTCTCGCCCCGGCGCAGGATGAGATTGGCGCGGATCAGCCGCGCGATCGTCGGTTCGAGATCGGCGACGCAGAGCTTCGTATCGAACCAGCTGTCGAGCGTCGGGATGAGGAACCCGGCCGGGTGCGGTCCGGCGCGCAGGAGTGCGATCAGCACCGCGAATTCCGCGACCGAAAGGTCGGGAAACGGACGATGGTCCGACAGATGCGTCACGCCGGTCATTGGTTCTTCTTCGCCTCGTAATAGGCCTTGATCCGCTCCTGGATCTGGCGTGAGGTTTCGATCTCGTCGGGCAGCTTCGCGGCGTCGACGAACTCGGCATAGACCTCGGTGAAATCCATCACCGACAGATCGAGGCGCGAGAATTCGTCGAGCGTGAACCCCTTGCAGGTTTCCTTCTTGGCGCTGCCCCACGGCTTGTTGATCTGCGGGCGACCCTGTTCCTGCAGGATGCGCGACAGCTTGCTCTCGAAGCAGCAATAGGCCGTCTTCTTGGAGGTGCAGATGCCCAGCACCTTGTCCGAGCAATATTCGCCCAGCTTGTGGCACATCCCCATCCGGTCCTGCACGTCGAGCAGCTTCTCGTCGTTCGAGCACATGAACATCGTCAGGAACGGCGTCGCGAGCGCGGCGATCGCCACCGGCCCGCCCGCGATCGCGGCCGCGCCGGCAGCGGTCGTGATGAGGCCCGACGCCTTGCCCGCGCAGCAGTTGACCAGTCCGAACACCGGCTTGTGGCAGGTCTGCCGCTTGCCCGAGAACAGCGTCAGCGTATCGGGATCGAACTCGGCATTGGCCTGGCCCAGCGCGTGCAGCCCGACCACGGCGTCCTTGAACTCGGTCGACGCCTCGCGCTCGACCGGTTCGCATTCGCCGTCGATGCAATAGACGTCATCACCGCAGATATATTGCTTGGGACCGGTCGAAGGCGGCGTCGGGACCGGGCATTTGTAGACCTTCGTCGTGACCTGGCACGGACCGGACTGCGGATCGTCGAGGCACTCGTCACGCAGGAAGGTGCATTTCCCGCCGTTCTCCAGATCGCTGCAATCGGACGCCTGGGTGATGCGCTGACAGGTGAACGGCCGCGACCACGCCCAGCACGATGCCGTGACCGACACACCGTCGATGATCCGCGTCTCAGGCCCCTCGGTGCAGACCTCCGGGCCGGTCGCGGTGCAGGCGGTGTCGGACACCAGCGCCGGACAGCTTCCCTCATTGCGCGTCAGCGTGACCTCGCGCGTGCCTTCCTTCCTGAGATACACCGTGCCGGTCGCGTAATTCTGGTGGGCCGGGATCTCGGCCTGGGGTATTTCGGCCGAGCAGGAATAGAGCTGCGCGTTGGTGCGCATCGACGACTGCTTCTTGCACCATTTGCGATAGGACTCGACGTTGCCGCCGCCCGCCCCCAATTCGATCTGCGCATCGCAGATATGCGGCGTCCCCGCCTCGACCCGGCACAGGCCGGCGCTGACCTTGGCCTGCATGACGCTGTTGCGCGCGAACCCCTGGCCCTCGTTCTGGTCGCGCACGCCGTAGTAGAAGTACCTGAGCGTATCGACGATTACCGGGTCCATCCTGCCGGTGCAGGTCGCAGGCGTTTCCTCGAGCTTCGCGCCCTTGTTGCAGGTCGCCTCGTAATAATCGGTGGTGCCATTGGGCGGCAGCGGCTTGCAGCTGCTATCGACACCGCCCACCGACTGACCGGCCAGATAGCTGTTGGGGTCCTTCTCGACGTCCTGCGCGCGCGTGAGGTCGCCGGCGGGCACGGTCACGACCTTGCGGCCCGGATCGGTGACCAGCTGCCATGCCTCGTTAGCACCCGCAGCCGACCCGCCCGCCGCGATCAGCGCGTCGGGATCGTCGGCATAGGCTTCGCCGGGCTGCGTGCCGCTGCTGAAGCCAGGGATGGTCGAGGGAAGGTCGGTCGAGGAGATGATGCCGCCCGATGCCTGTCGCGCCGGGGTCGCCAGCGCCTTCGCCGCGGCGCGTGCCGCCGCCATGTCCCCTTTGGGATAGGTGTAGGTCGAACTGCTCGACTGCGCGCTCGGCTCGGCCGCGACAGCATTGCTCGACGCTGCGGGCTGAACCGTGCGGGCCGTGCTGGCGGTGGTCCGCGCGGGAGCCGCGCTCGGCTCGGCGACGCTGGTCACCGTCGTCCTGGCGACCGGCGCGGATGTGGGTGTGGGGGTCGGGGTGGGCTTGGGGGTCGTGTCGCTGAAGTAGGTGTAGTCGCCCAGGCCGTAGAAGTCGCCGACGCCCTGCTGGCCCTGCTGGGTGGACTGGGCCTGGGCGAGCGCCTGCGCTGCCAGGACCGGCGCGAGGAGACCGATCAGGAGGCGGCCCCCCCGCATGGTTCAGGGATTCCGGCCGAGATTGGCGAGCGCGGTCCGCGCGACCAGCGCGCCGGGACCGTTCTTGCCAGCGAACGTCTCCAGCGCGTAGCGCACGGTGACGTTGCCCTCGATGCGGTCGAACGGAGGCGGCGTCGTCTTGCAGGTGAGACCGTCGCACGGGGTGAAATCGCTCGACGAGACTACCATCGTCGGGACCGCGGTCACATCGAACGCGCGGAACAGGCGCGGGTCGATCCCGATCGAGGCGAACTGCTGGTCCTTTTCAACCACCTTGGAGAGCGCGGCGATGAACGCCTTCCCCGAATTGCCGGGGAAGCCACGGAACACCACGACACCGCCCGCGGCCGAGGTATCGGCGATGATACGCTTCAGCGCCTGTTCGGGCATCGAGGTGGACACGAACACCATGAACTGCGGCGCGGTGCCCTGGTTCTCCTTGAGGTTGGTCGAGGCGGCCTGGATCATCTCGTCGAAGTCGACCGCCCCCGCCGGCCCCGTGGGCAGGCTCGCCTTGTCGATCGTGCGCATCTGTTCCAGCGCGACCGCCTGGACGGTCTGCGCATCCTTGCGGAACGCGTCGCCGCGCCGCTCTACCTCGTTCACCAGCGCGGTCGCGTCCTGTTCGGACTTGGCCGATCGCGCGCGGATCGCGTCGAGATCGAGCCCCTCGACGGTCTGGGCGAGAACCGCGCAGCCGGTCCCGATCGAGGCAATGGCGAGCGCGGAGAGGAGGAACTTCTTCATGTCAGGTCCTCACAGCATGCAGCAGTTGCGCTTGCGCCAGAGCAGGTAGCCGAAGTCCTCGCCCTTGACGGGGAAGGCCCGGCCCGCATCGGGCGGGAGCGTCGTCGCGCCGATCGGCGAGCAGGCATATTTGCCGCTCACCGTGGGCGTCGGGTTGGTCATCTGGATGCGGTATTGCGACTTCTTCAGGATCGGCATGACGTACTTGTTGCAGAGCGCCTTCGATCCCGCGGTGCCCCAGGCCAGCCCCTGCCGGTGCATCTTGAACAGCAGCCGCTCGGCTGCGAGGCGCGAAGACTGGACCGGCGAATTATGCGCCGCGATGTTGCCGTTCATCGGGAACATCGAGCCGTTGCAGCCCGAGCACCAGAACATCGGGTCGATCGGCAGCTTAGCGCTCGCCGCCACGCAGTCGGCCGCGCAGGCGGCGACCGCGATCGGATTGTTGAACAGCGCGACCTCGGGGTTGATGAGCGTGGTCAGCACGTCGTCGTTCCACAAGGGATCGATCTCGGTCATGTAGGCGACGTCGAACGAGGCCTGCTCGAAGCACAGGAAGTCGGTCAGGATCTCCATCCAGTAGAGCAAGGGATAGACGTAATAATGCGCCTGCCAGTTGGCGCTGGCCTGGGTCGCCCCGCCCTTGATGAGCGGGCCGGTATACTGCCCCTGCCCGATATCGAGCCCCGGATTGAGGCGAAGCCCGCCCAGGTTCGGGAAACACCACGGCTTTGTGGTCACATCGACGAGCCGCGCCGGCTCCCAGAAGCCGATCGAGATGCCGATGCGCGGGATCGGCGAACCGCATGCGCAGACCGGCAGGCTCGGGTTCTTGGTGTCGGGTCGGCTTCCCGGCCAGATGTGCGCCCCGCCCACCGACAGCGGGAACAGACACGACCAGCAGACGTCGGTGATCGGGTTGACGAACTTGCCGGTGCAGTTGGCCGGGAGCGCGCTCGCCGGCGCCGGCAGCAGCGCGAACGCGGCAATCATGCCGAACAGAGCGAGCAGGCGGCGGATCATGCCCTGCCCTCCCCGTCCGGCTGCGCCGCGAGGCTCGCGTCGAGGAAGGCGTTATCGGCGCGGTTCTTGGCAATCACATAGACCGGCACGAGCACGACCAGCGCCATCACCAGTCCGGCAAGCGCGCCCCCTGCCCCGGCGCCGAGCGCGGCGCGCAGCGGCTGCAACGCGCAGATGGCGGTCGCCAGCGCGATCGCCGACCACAGGATCGCGAGCCGCATCGCCTTGAGGGCCGGCGTCTCGGGCGCGGCCATCGGCGTCCTGAGCATGTCGAGCCACATCATGCGCCCGCTCCCGGCATCTCGATCTCGCTGATCTTGAGCACCTGGCCCGCCGGTTCGACCACGGCGGGGACGCGCGCGATCCCGAAATGGCTGGTGAGCTTGCCCTGCTGGTCGAAGAAGAAGCGGCGCTTCTTCTCGCCCATACGGTTGAACGGCGAGCCGGCGACGAAGATGATCTTGGCATTCTGCGCGGTCCACCGCTTCAGCGCCCAGTCGACCTGCGCATCGTCACGGCCGTCGATGAACACGAGGTCGGTCTTCATCGCGACGAACGAGAGCGGATTGACGCGCTGCCCGGCGCGCGCGACGAGCCGGCCCTTCTGGTCCTGGATATCCTGATCGAGCACGATCGTCGGGTCGAACGTCCAGCTGCGGCTCTCGCGCACCGCGCCGATGCCGGCGACCGGAATCGGGTTGCGCACGCGCTCCTCGGTCTTCTCGCGGAGCGCCGTCTGCATACGCTCGATGCCGCCATTGGCCTGCAGCGTCTTGAGCCTGGTGTCGATCGTCGCCAGCAGGTCCGGCTCGGCGATCGCCCAGGTCTGGCCCATCACGCCGTGATCCTTTGCGAGCGCGCCCTGCACGACCGGCCAGGACGACGAGGCGACCAGCGCCACGCCCAGCGTTCCACCGAAGAGGCCCGCGCGCCGGATCACAGGATGGGTGTCCCGGTGCCGATGATCTGCTTCGCGCAGGCGAAGCCGATCTCGCCGTAGCGGCTGTCGAACCCGTCGGGGTGCGCGGTGCCGACATAATAGCAACCTTCGGGCACCCGTCCGACCGGCCCCGGCGTCAGCACTTCGCCGAAACGCGAGCGCGGCTTCATGTGGGCGACGCGAACGCCGTCGACATAGACCCATTCCCCGCGATGCTCGACCAGCGCGCCGGCCTCGCCGATCACGCGCTTGCCGAACGGTCCCGAATCCGGTCCAAAGTGGCGGCGCACCAGCTCGCCCTCGGGCGGCGCGAAGAACACATAGTCGCCCTTCGCGGGTACGCGGCCGCGCTGGATGAAGAACGCCCAGTTGGGGAGGCTCTCGCTGGCGTTTATCATGAAGGCGTGGGTCTCGCGCCACGCCGCGATCGAGTTGTAGCCGCCCCACACGATCCCGAGCAGCGCGACCGCGCTCCACTGGCGGACCCGCTTGACGATCAGCGCCTTTCGGGCCGCGCGGTCCCCGGCGACGTCAACCGCCGTGTGGGCCGCATGACCGACCCGCGCCAGCGCCTCAGTTGCCGCTGCCATCGACCCCTCCCGGCGCGGACTGGGTGACCGTCGCCTCGACCGGCGAGACCGGCGCAGGCCCGAACGGCGAAGCGGTCGGGACCGCCGCCCCTGGCGCGGCCGGCGCGACGTTCCCGGAGGCCTGGGGAAGCATCGCACCGACCGCGGGACCGGCCGGGGCGTTCGGCGCGGCCGCGGGGAGCGGCACACGCGCGAAGACCGCGCGGCGGATCTGGTCGGTGATATCGGGGACGTTCTTCGACAGCACCGCCTCGCCGACGAGGACAGTGGTGCCGCTCGCGCCGACCTTCTTCATCTCGTCGTCGAGCGCCGACATGAACGCCTGGGTCTGCGCGGCCACCTGCTGGGGCTGACCATTGCTGTGGCTCTGCGCCTGGACATATTCCGAGACGATGCCTTCGAGCCGGACGCTCGCCATCGGCACGGTCGCGGGCGGGGCCAGGAGATGCTTGGTCACCCACGCCCCCCACAGCAGCACCGCGACCGCCAGCGCGACCGCGACATAGGCGATGACGGGCAGCCCCTGCGGCTTGCGTCGGTCTACCTTGTCCGCGACCGGACGCCGCGGTGCCGCGCCGGCCGCGTCCTCACGGGGTGCCGGCGCCGGGGCGGACGGTTCCACCGCCGCGGACGCGGCCTCGGGACGATCGAGAACATCAACCATGACGGGGGCCTTTCGTGGAAGTGATGATCGCGCCGAGCAGGCGCACGCGGGTCACGGCGACGATGCCGAACGCGACCAGCCACACGACGAACAGCTGGTCGCCGAACGCCGCGCGGCGCGCCTGGTCGGCCGCGACGAAGCGCGTGCCGAGGTTGGCGACCTGCGAGAAGAAGCCGAGCGCGGTGAAGTCGCCGAGCATCAGGAAGAACAGGATCGCGACACCGAAGGTCGCGAGCAGCGTCATCGCCATCCAGCCCGACACGCGCAGCAGGATATAGCAGGCGTCGCCGATCGCGCGCGTGCCCGTGCGTTTCCAGTCGGTCGCAGCCGGCGCGTGCCAGTCGCGCTCATGCGTGAAGGCGTTCATTCCGCCGCCTCCACCCAGGGCTCGCCCGGAGGATTGTCTCGATATTCCTCGGGGAAGGCGACGCGCTCGATCGCCTCGTCCATCGAGCAGCCGAGCTCGATCAGATGCTCGATATCGGCGAAGGTCTGCGGGCTCGAGGAATAGAGCGTCGCCGAATATTTATCGAGGACGAGCCGCCCGACCGCCATCGATTCCGGCCCCTTGATGAGGATGTCGGAATATTCCGCGCCGTTGCGCTTCAAGGAACGCAGCAGGCTTTCGGTGTAGGGGTCCATGTCGAAGCGGCCGTGCTTCTGGAAATCCGAGATCGTGTCGGGTTTCTGCATCAGGATGACCGACCAGTCGGAGTTCTCCAGCGCCGCAAGGCTGCCTTCCGACTTGTAATAGTCGTTGAGAGACTGCGTCGCGGTGATGAGCGACGCGCCATATTTGCGGCAGGTACGGCTGTAGGTCTCGACGAAATCGGCCATCGACCCGCCGCGCAGCATCTGCCACGCCTCGTCGATTAGCAGCGCCTTGGGGATCTGGCGATCCATCCGGCGCATCGTCTGCGACGACATGAACATGATCGCAGTCAGCACGACCGAGCGCAGTTCCTCGCGGCTCGACAGGTCCGAGAGCTCGAACACGGTCAGCGCGTTCGACATGTCCACCGACGCCTCGCCGGTGAAGAAGCTGCCGTAGGTGCCCTTGCCCGAGAACGGGAACATCGCAATCGCGAGATCCGTGCCCTGCACCGAGCCGTCGGAGCCGAGCGCCTCGATCACGTCGTCGACGCACCCTCCCCTGCCCTTGGCCTCCCACACCTGGTTGACCGCGCGGTCGATCAGGCCGCGCTCGGTGTCGTTGAGCTTGTCGATGTGCCGGCCCATCTGCCCGATGATCGACTTGAGCATTGCGAGCGCGTCGACGAGATAGTCCTCGTCCTGCGCCACCAGCGTCTCGTCGATCATCGAGAACGGATTGAGGCTGAACCCGTCGCGTAGGCGAAACTCGACGAAGTTGCCGCCCAGGCTCTTGGCCATATGCTCGAACGAGCGGCCGTCATCGATCACGATGATCTTCGCGCCCACGCCGGCGAACGCCGCGCACAACTCCTGCAGCGCGACCGACTTGCCCGAGCCGGACTTGCCGAACACCGCGACATTGTGGTTGCCCGCCTTGTTCTCGAATGGCGACCAGAAGAAGGGCTGGCCGCGCCGCCCGATGAACATCAGGTGCGGCAGATGCCCGCCGAGATACTCGCCCTGGATCGGCAGCATGTTCGCCGCGGTCGAGGTCAGCATCGTGCGCAGCCGCTTCATGCGCTTCAGGTCGCTGTCGAGCCCGTTGCCCAGCGTCATCGGCAGGCACGACATGAACGCCATGATCTGGAGGAACCGCTCGTCGAGCAGGTCCCAACCGGCCGCCTTGTACATCGACTTGACGGTGCGCTCGTTTGCGTCACCCTGCCCCTTCGGGCTGATGATGCCGACCGCATAATAGGCCTGCACCAGCTTCTTGCCGAGGCGCAATTCCTGGGTGACATGCTCCCATTCGCGGCTCTGGTCCTTCAGCTGCGGGAGCAGCCGCGCCGACTTCGAGTCCGCGAGGCTCGACGTGCGCATGAACTTGTAACCGGCCTTCGACGAGGCGGCCTGTTCGTCCTGGTAACACAGGCACAGCGACGTGAGCGTCGGGCACCCCGGACGCAGCTTGTCGGAGAACATGTCGCCGATCAGCTTCTGCACGTCCCACGGCGCCCAGCGGTTCGGCAGGTTCCTGACCGAGAAGAAGCGATAGTCGAACGTGTCGGGCCGAATCTCCTGATACTGCGTCTCGCCCGACAGGTTCGTCACCGCGCGCAGCGGCTCGACCGACACCAGCAGGCGGTCGGCCTGGACGACGGTCTGGACGTCGCGCCGCACGCACTGGTCGGCGATCGGATCGAGGTCCGAATATTCCGAGACGTGGTCGGAGACGTCGAACGCCGGCGCGGTGATGTCGTCGATCAGCGCGATCAGATCGACCGGCTTCAGCCGGGTTGCCGGCATGTCGATCGACTGCAGGGTCGAGACGATGCTGTCGCGAACGCCGGTCAGCTCCTCGGGCGTCGCCTTGCCGCTGCGGATCGAGACCGACAGGAAGATGCGATGGTTGCGGACGTGGAACGGTCCGTCCTTCGACATCGACACCCATGCGCCGTGGCGCAGGAACGCCGATCGCCGCTCGGCGATCTTGCGATGGATGCCGCCCGCCTTGTAGCGCGGCAGCGCATATTGCGCGATCAGCGCGCCCACGCGCGGGCTCTGGAAGGCGAGCAACTGGACGCGCGCGCTGGGGGGCACGCTCTCGGACAGCATCTGTGCGATGATCTCGCCGGTGCGCTCGTCCGCGCCCATCAATGGCGCGAGTTCCAGCGCGAACGCGATGCTGTCGGTCTGGTAGAACAGGTCGTGCCGCGCGTCATAGCTGCGGTACGGCAGCCACTGCGACAGCATCGGCGCACCGTGCGACGGCGTGCCCTGATCGGGTGCGCGCGTATCGCCGAGCAGGCGCGCGATGAAGCCGGTCTTCGCCATGACGATCAGTCCTCCACGCGCGGCGAGAAGGTCGCTGGACGGTTGCCCGGCGCGCTCGACGCGAGTTCGGGCGGCGCCGGCTTCTGCGTCGCGGCGATCGGGACACCCTTGCCAGCAGCCGCGTCGCGCGCCCTGGCCCGCGCGGCCGCGACCGCTGCCGCACTCGGTGCGCCGACCGCGCTCGCCGCACCTGCAACCGCTGCCGGGGCGGCGACCTGCGCGACCTCGGCGGGCACCGGGGGAAGCGCGGCGATCGGCGCGCCGAGCTGCGAGAGGATCTCGGGGCTGACGTTGAGCGTCTGCGTCGCGGCGAGCGCCGAACCGTGGCCGTCGGTCGCCGCCAGCCACTGGCCGTTGTCGACCACCGCCTGCACCACCGCCGTCTCATGGAACCGCCCCGCGGCGTCGACATGCGAGGGGAACACGATCCGCAAGACCTTCTGCGGCCCGACCCCCGCCGCCTGCGCCGGCACAGGCGTCGAGGCATAGGCGATCCGCTGCGTTCCCCCGGTGTTGCGCGGCGGAGCCTGGTACGGTCCGGCTGGATGATAGCCGCTGTCGCCGGTGATCTCGGCTAGCGCCTTGTCATCGATGACGGTCGCCGGCGCGCAGCTGCCACCCTCGGGCGCGCCGCACGCGAACTTGCCCGAGATGTTGGTGCCCAGCGTGGTGCAGCTGGCGAGCAGTCCCAGGCTCGCGGTCATCGCCAGCGCGGCGATACGCTTTGCGCGGGCGTGCGGGCGATAGTCGGAAACCGGGCAGGCCGGCAGGCGGATCACGGATCGGGTCACGACTTGGCTCCCTTCAACCATTCGACGAGCAGGGCCTTGGGCCTGAAGCCCTCGATCACCGCCCCGTCGGAGCGGACGATGACGGGCGTCCCGTTGATGCCGTGCGCCTTGGCGAACGCCTCGTTCTCATCGAGACCGCTGGTGTCGCACTTCGCGCCTGCCGGGACCGGGTTCTGCGCATAGGCCGCGCGGACCGCCGCATGACGATCGCGGGCGCACAGCACCTGGTCGGCGATCTCGCGGCTTCCCAGCACCGAGATCGGTCGCTCGATCACGCGCACGTTCATCGTCTCGAGCGCCTGACTGAGCGCGCGGCAGTAGCCGCAGCGGAAGTCCGAGAAGACGGTGACCGTCTGCGTACCCGATCCCCAGGTGATCGCGCCCTTGCTCGACAGCCGCGACACATCGAGCGTGCGGGCGACAGCGGGCTGGGTCGTGACGCGCGCACCCGCCCGCGCCGCGCCTGCCTCGGGCGCATCGGGCGCGGCATTGGCCTTCGCCGCGCCGCCCACCAGCATGTCGGGATTAAGCGCGAGCAGCTTGGCGGCGGTCAGATCCTGTCGCGTCTCCATGTCATAGACGCGGCCGATGACGAGGTAGCGCGCCGACTTGTCGACGTAGAACAGGTTCGCGCCCGCCACGACCTCGCACAGCCCGTCGACCTTGGAACAGTCGATCGCGTCGACCTTCGTCTTGGGAAGCCGCTTCTGCAGCGCGACCTGGACCTGCGCGCCGATCGGCGCCTCGGCCGAGCCGGTCAGCAGCATCGCCGCCCCCGCCATCGCGCCGATCATGATAGTATTTGCCATGTGACCGCCTCCTCCCGGGCTCAGTTCTGGATGAAGACGCCTTCGAGGAAGACGATCTCGACATCGATGCCGGTCGGCATCTCGATGATGGGCTGGTACTGTTCGGCCCGCTCGATCAGGTATTTGCTGACCATGTCGGCCGACTGCGCGACGCCGTTGCCGATCCCGGCCTGAGCGATATCGCCGATGCCGAGTTGCTGGCGCTTCCCGTTGACAGTGACGTTGGTGCCCTGGAGCAGCATGTCGGTGTTGGCCGAGAAGCCGCGCCCGAACCCGCCTGCGATCCCGGCGATGAAGGCCTGGGTGACGAGCCCGCCTTCGCGACTGACGACACGGCCGCGCACGCCAGTCTTGCCGGCGAAGCTGATGAAGCCCTTGACGTCCGACACCGCGAACCGGCCATTGGCCTGCGGGCAGGTCATCCGCTGCAGCTTGACATAGACCTTCTCGGACGAGAGGTCGCCGCGCGCCGCACCGTTGATGACGCAGCCCTCGATCCGCGTCGTGAGCAGCTTGCCGTTCTGGTAGACCGAGCGCGCCGGGCCGGTGATGCGCAGGATCACCGGCAGCGGATCGGTCTGCGACTGGACCCCCGCCGAGGCGTCGACGCCGACGATGACCTTCGCCTTGGCGATCGAGTTGGGCGGCAGGTAATTGGGGCTGTCGGTGTAGCTGGTCGTGCCGCCCGAGATCCGTGTCGCGGTGCCCGACGGGCCGCCCTCGAACGATACCAGCTTGATCGAGCGCGACTGCGACACCGCCGCCGCGGCCGCCTCGCCCGCCGTCATCGGCGCGCCGGGGGTGCGGTAATTGGGCTGGCCGGGGCCGTACATCTGTGTCGGCGCCGGCGCGACCGGCGCGGCGTTACGCTGCGCGATCTGCTGGCGAAGCTGGTCGTTCTCCTGCTGATAGGCGCTCATGACCCGCTGGCCGTCGCTCGCCATCGACTGTTTCTCGCCCTGGAGCGCGGCGATCTGCGCCTGCAACTGCTCCATCTGCGCGCGCTGGCCGTCGACGCCTTTCAACTGATTGTTGATCGACTGCATCTGCGCTTCGGATGCGGCCTGCCATTCACGCTGCGACATGTTGCGGTTGACCATGTCGTCGGTGGTGATCTTCACCTCCTTCCCGTCGGTGCCGACCGGCTTCAGCTTGGCATCGTCACCCATGACGTACCAGGAGCCCAGCACCAGCGCGACGGCGCCGCCACAGCCGAGATAGAGCAGCTGCTTCTTGCGGACGGCATCGTTGCCGGCCATCAGCTCGCTGTCCCCGCCCTCCTCCGGCTCGGTATCGAGCTGCTTGGCACGGTTACGCTGGAAGATGTCCCTGAGGCTCATGGCCGCACTCCGTTGGCGAGGCCCGAAGGCGTGACGATATAGGCGGTGGTGGCTTCACCGGGCTTGAGGTTGGGGTTGGCGACCGAGACCGCGATCGCGTTCGACGGCGCGATCGTGCCCTCGCCCAGCGCGACCGGCACCTTGCCCCGGTTCTCGATCCTGAGCGTGCGGCCCGCGAGGCTGGCGCCGCGATATTCGGCGACCATCTGGACCTTGAGCGCGCCGATCATCACCGGGTCGGTGACCGCCGGCCTGACTTCGAACCCTTCGAGCGGCGCGGACTGGAACATCGCCTGGACAAGCGTGGCGGACGCCTCCTGCGGCGATGCCGCGACGGCCGCGACCTGCGTTTCCGCGGCGCCGCCGATATCCTTATTCTCGACGAACACCTGCTGCGCGTCGTCACCGGCGAGGCGGCACGAGAATTTGTAGACATAGCCCTTCGACGTGGTGCCGAAGAACGACACGTTCGGCCGAGAATAGGCTTCCGGGACCGACACATAGATGTCGCCCCGGGTCGGTTCGTTGACCACGGTGAAATCGTCGGTATCGACCCCGGTGGTCAGCTTCGAGACGCTGGCGAAGCGATCGTCCTTGAGGCTGACGCGGGTCAGCCCCGACTTCGACATCGTGCAGGCGACCTCGCTGTTGTCCTTCGCCAGCACATGCTCGTCGGCAAAGGCTGGCGCGGCGAGCACCATTCCGCCCGCGACGATCATCCCTGCCCCGATCAGGCGCGATAGCGAACACAGGCGCGATGCGAAGGCGGTCCCGCCCCCGATCAGCCCGACTGCGACCCAGGCGGTCATGCGTCGTCTCCGATGGTTGCCGCGGCGTCCTTGTCGGCCTTGGTGACCATCCCGAAGCCCTTGAGCTGGAGAGTCAGGCCGCGATACGCCCAGTAGAAGCGGAACGTCTTCGGCTCGGCGGTGACCGACTTCGAGCCGACGACGGTGTGCAGCGTGCCGGTCACTTCCGAGGTCAGTTTCTCGGTGTCGACCTTCATGCCGGCGAGCGTGAAATACTGGCTGATGCTCGATCCGCGCTGCTCGTTGAGGATCTTCATCAGGTCGCGCTTGAGCGAACCATGTGCTTCCGGCGTGGCGATCGCCAGGATCGAGTCCATCCAGTATTCGAGATTTTCGGGCGAGCGGTTGAGCGTCATCAGCGCGGTGTCGCGCGTGACCATCTCCAGATACTGCTCGCTGACCCCGCTCGACGACAGCGTCAGCGGGGAGCGGACGATCGGCTGCAGGACGATCTCCCGGTCACGGGTCGCGCCGACCAGGAACAGCAGCACCACGAGGCCCGCGAGGACCAGCGCGACGATGCCGAGCATGTTGCGCTGCTTGAGGACGCGCTGCGACTGCGCGAGACCGACAGAATAATCCATTTAGCCCACCATCACGCGAAGGTGGGAGGGCGGTGTCGCCTTCAGCCCGGTAAAACTCGACGGCAGGTGCCAGTAGGCCATGTGGAGAATCCACGACGTGGCCTTGCCGGCTTTGAGTTTCCGAAAACCCCACCAGCCGAGCAACGAGACCATCAGTCCGATCACGACGTGCTGCGACAGGATCCCCCAGATGAAGGGGATCGCCATCGCGAGGAACTCGTCCAGCGTCCAGAAGCCGATCAGCTCCGGGTCGTCGAGATGCGAAGGGATGGTGTACCGGTCCATAAGCTAAGCCGCCCTCCCAGCGGTTGATCCAGCCGACGCCTCAGATCGTCGCGGTGACGGTCGAGGTGACGATCGGGATACCCGTGCCCGCGCCGACGCCGACGGCGACGGGAACGGCCACCTGGCCCAGGCTGAAGCGGCCCGACGCCAGCGCGACGATGCCGCCCGCGAGGCTCATGACGGTGATGATCTTGCCGCCCGAGCCCTCGAGGAAGTCCGTGAACTTCGTCAGCGCGGTATTGAACGTCGTGTCGGCGCCGGCGAACGCCGCCGACGCGCCCAGGACCATCAACATCGCGATGATCGCCAGGCCGAGAAGGACACCATTGATCTGGCCACCCTTCGGCATTGAAAGTGCAGACATGCTCTTTCCCCTTGGAAGACGAAGCACAAGCGCGTCGTCTCCCTAAGGATTTCGCAAGTATTGACCCTCGACAAGACGGAAAAAAATTACCGTATCGACTTTGACTGCGGGAAAGCCCGACTACGCATTTCCGCCAAAAAACTGACGCGATGAGTCTGCAGACAAACATAGAGCAGGTAATTTTTTTACCACCTGCGGAATTTTTTTACCGCCTTCGTTGCGAAACTGGAATGACCATCCCCGGTCGTGCGGCAATGATTGATTCGAGAAACTATCAATCCAGATGGTATGCGCTCGTCCGCACTCGGGTTATCCGTTCCCCATGTCGAATGTGATCTACGCCTTCCGGGTCAGCGATGAGCTGTTCCGTCTCACAACAGAAGCGATCAGAACCCGGTCGCTGGCAACGCGACGGTTTGAGACCGTTTCCTCTACCGCCCTGTATGGACTGGAGAAATTCCTGGATATGCCGGATTTCGAACTGATGCTCGAACGCGCCTCGACGATCGAGGACAATGGTGAAAACCGGGTCGGTTTCCGCATTCAGATCGATCAGAAGGCGCTTTTCCAGGCCGCGCGGGACAGGGCCACTACCGACCCCACCACCCCTGCCACAGCGCGTTTCCTGCTCACCGTGTCGATGCTGTGCGTCTTCGATTGTGCAATTCGTCGAAAAGTTCCGACTAACGCTTAAAAAATATTGACAGCCTCTCGGGCTATAACCGTATATAGCGCCCAGAAGGGGGGTCGTCATGACTGACCAGAGGGATGCAGCAAGCCGACAGACCGAGACAGACTTCTACTATCCGCTTATCATCGAGCAGTGGAATCGCCGTGGCGTAACCAATGTCGAAATGGCCCGGAGACTCGGGAAAAGCGTCAGTCTCATCGGAAAGGTCAAATCCGGTCGCGCCAGCTTTACGGCCGCGATGCAGATAAGGGTCATGGAGATCCTGGAGATCGACCGGCAACGTGCGTTTCTTGCCGCAGTCTGGATGAAGACGCCCCTCGCCTATTTCGATGACAGCTTCGACAAGATCTACCTCGTCGCGTGCCGCTTCGTCGAAGCTTCCTGCCCCCAGTTACTGTCGCTCGCCGAGCAGGTGAAAGGCGATGGGCTTGCTCCCGAAGCGATCGAGCGGGTTTTGCAATCCATCCTGATGAACATGCTCAATTCGGTTCCCCCGCCCCGGACCGGAGCAAACTGAACCAATTCCGGTGGTGAACTCCGTTCCCATCAAACGAGCTTTGGAGAGTGACACCTGTTTCGCTTAGAGGGCGATATGGACTCTCAGCCGAAACCCGCGCGGTCGACCCTGTCGATGCGCCGCAAAAAAGAACGCGAGGATGCTGCGGGTTACAAGCGGTCCACCTATGCGCTCTCCCCTGCATCGCTGCGAGTCGCGGACGAGATCCAGCGTCGCTATCAACTTGGCTCCCGCGAGGCCGCTATCAACGCACTTCTCGAACTCATCGACCGCGATCTGTTCCTGTGGCACGACATCCTTGTGTCGGAACGGCGATAGAGGCCTCTGATGGATCTGCGCACCAGTCCGCCAGCCGACGAATCGGGTCATGCCATTGTCGATTTTCTCGACGAGCATCGACTGCCGCACAGCCCCGAGAATTACGGCTTCGCTCACACCTATTTCGAAGGTGCTGACGAGGCCCATTTCATGGCCGTCGCCAATCTGATCGACGGCGGTTATCGCCTCAGACAGGAAGACGTGCGAGCGATTTCGGCACCAGCGGATCTCCATGGCACCGCGACGACGATCGGTGAGCTTTCCACGGAGGTCATGCACATCATCGGGGCAACCGCCCAGGAAGCCAATGCCTTCGTCAAATCGCTCACGCTCACCGCGGCCGAACTGGTCTCGACAGACGGCAACATTCACAGCGCGGTCGCTCGGATGACTGCCCAGGCCGAGCGCGCCGAGGAGCGGTTGAAGCAGATGAGCCTTCAGACGGCGCTAGTCCGCGAGCGCCTACGCTCGCTGGGCGTCGATACCGACATCGATCCTGCTACCTCGCTCCTCAACCGCATCGCGATCGACTCGGTGCTCACCGCCGCACTCGAGCGGGAAGGCCCTACCCTTCTTGCGCTGGTTGCGCTCGATCAGGTCACCTCGATCGGGGCGGCTCATGGGATCGGCGTCGTCGAGCGGGTCCTGCGCGCGCTGGGCCAGACATTGCGGGATCATTGCATGCCGCACCGGGTCGGCCGCTGGGAGGCAAAGCGGATCGCCATCGTGTTCGACAACTGCGACCCCGAAGCCGCCCGCGATATGCTGAACGCAGCCCGCAAGGCATTCTCGAGGCGAAAGCTGCAGCGCGTCGAGAATGAGACGCCGATCGGCGAGGTGACATGCTCGGCGGGTCTCGTACTCGCCCCCAACGCTGTCTCCGAGGATCTGATTGCAGACGCAGCCGATGCGCTGGCACGGGCTTCGAATGGCTTGGGCAACCGGGTTATTCTTGAGCAGCCAGCTGCGCGCCCATTCCCGTGATACGCCGCACGCGTCGGCACCGCAGCTATCGCGCGGGAAAATGCCTGTAAAAGGTCGAGATCGAGACGCCGATCGCGCGCGCGATCTCACGCGACGACATCTCCGTCTTGAGCAGCTTGGTGGCCGCGTTCCGGCGCTCTTCGGTCATCATCGTCTTTCGCCCGCCGAACCGGCCCTTGCGCCGTGCGACGGCCAGCGCAGCAGTGGTCCGCTCGCGGACCAGCTCGCGTTCCATCTGGGCCATCGCCGCCAGGATGTTGAAGACGAGCCGCCCCGCCGTTCCCGAAGTGTCGATTCCATCGGTGATCGAACGCAGCCCGATCCCCTTCTCGTCGAGGTCGGCCGACAAATCGACCAGCCCCTTCATGGTGCGGCCGAGGCGGTCCAGCTTCCACACGACCAGCACGTCACCCGATCGCGCATAGGCAATCGCTTCGGCGAGGCCAGGACGATTCACTTTCGCGCCGCTGGCCTTGTCGGAATAGAGCCGCTCGCAGCCGGCTTGCTTGTCAAACGGCGTTCAAAAGGGACCCCCGATCGGCGTCGAAGAGGGACCCCCTTTTCAGATAATATGATGCTGGTTTGTTGAAGATGGCCTTGCGCTGCGTGCGGCGGAGGGCGGGCGTAGCCCGACCGGAGGCGCGCGCAGCGCAAGATAGATTTTTGAAGGCGCCGAAGGTGGCTGTCAGCTGCGGTTTTTGAAGCGCCAGCTGTCGTTGCCCGTCTCGACGATATCGCAGTGGTGGGTGACGCGGTCGAGCAGCGCCGTGGTCATCTTGGGATCGCCGAACACGGTCGGCCATTCGCCGAAGGCGAGGTTCGTGGTGATGATGACGCTGGTCCGCTCATAAAGCTTGCTGATGAGGTGGAACAGCAACTGCCCTCCCGAGCGGGCGAACGGCAGATAACCGAGCTCGTCGAGAACGATCAGGTCGAGCCGCGACAGCTGCGCCGCCAGGGTCCCGCCTTTGCCGATCCGGGTCTCCTCTTCGAGGCGTGTCACCAGACCACGCTGACCACGGCACGGACTGATGAACTCGCCATCATTGATCAGGTTCTGCAGGGCGAGATCCACCTGCCCCCCCATGCATGCACCGTTGTTCAGGTCCAAGCCCTGCCGCGCCTGTCGAACGGCAAATATGATTTTAAGGCGATGGACGGTCTCGCGCCATCCCGCGAAAAAGCGCCGTCATTCGAGGCGATGTTCGAAGGGTTCAACAACGAACCGTTCAGCCTCCGTAAGCTAACCGCCTTCCTGGGCCTCGCCTCGCGACGGATTGCGCACCATTGCGCGGACATTCTCCTTCTCGACGTCGCGGCCACCAGCATCTTCGAAATCTTCGAGGAGTTTGGCACGGAGAGCCCAGATAGGATCGGGCGAGAGACAAGGTTTATCGACATCTCAACGGACTCGCTCTCGTTCGTTAATGCCAGCATCGCACTGGAAGGATATCTCGGCTTCATCCCCCCGCGCTGGGATCAACTCTCGCTTGCCGAACTGGAGGAACTCAAACATGTCGCCCATGTTTAAGACGCGGCGCATGGAGGCAGGAGTCGTCCTGCGTGCGGCGGCGATATCCCTCGTGGCGCTGAACCATGCCAACCCCGATATCGACCAGGTTTTGGGATTTAACTTCTCGGGTGGCATGAGCGTCCTGATGGCGCTCTCCGGCTATTTTTTTGCGAAGTTCGTGCTTGACGCTCCCTCGCTCCCACAGATGCGGCATCGATTGATCGGCTTCGGGCGATCCATCCTGCTACCCAGCTTCTTCATGGTCTTATTCTTCTTCATCATCTTACGTAAATTCGATGTTTTAGAATTATTGTTTATCCGAAACCTCTTCACGGACGGTCGAATATCCAAGTTTCCGACCTGGTATCCGCAGGTCATGATGCAGATCCTGATCGTCGTCTACATCCTGTCCTACATCGGTCTCATCCGGAATTTCGGTCGGAAGCTACTCCCTTATTCCGTCGTTTTGCTGTTTGTCGCATCCGTGTTGCTACGATTTTATCTGGACAACTATTCAGATGGTCTGGACCATCCTACACTGCCCTACTCCCGGTTCTGGAATTTTTGCCTCGGCTGGTGCTTCTACTTCTTTGCCGATCCCTCAAGGACTCCGAAAGGAAACAGGGTCGCGATGGCTGCCCTGGCGATTGCCAGCAGCTTCCTCGTTTACGGGGCCGCCAAACTACCTGCCTACTGCCTCATTGCGGGGACCCTTATTTTCCTCTTTGTAAGGGACATCGCAGTCCCCGCCATCCTGCACAAGCTCATCACGATCGTCGCCATGGCAAACCTCCATATCTTTCTCTGGCACCGCTTCTTCTTCGAGATTTACGAGGACATCATGCATGTCACCGCCCAAGGTGGGTTCGGCATGTGGCTATTCGGAATGTCGGCAAGCGTCGTTCTGTGGATTGGGTGGGAGGCGGCAGTCCGAACGGCGAGGGAGTTCGCATTGGCATCAACCTCCCTGAAATCGAAAGTTATTCCTTCCGTCCGAAGCCATACTCTCCCGGCAAGCTAGGGCAGGAATTAAGTGAAATGCGACCAAATTTAACAAATGATTGCTGAGATGTTTTTCTTTTGATACAAAGAACATGAATGCACCTTGGCAGAAGGTACGCGTCTCATGACAGACGGGAATTTTGATGTACCTGTTACAGGAACGCCCGTCATTCTATACGAGCTAAATGAGGTATCCTGGCAAGTTGTTGATTGGTACATTGGAAGAAATCCTCATGGGAACTTCGCGAATATTTTAGGCATGTCGAGATCCTACACCACTGTTACGACAGATGTGGGGGAACTTCATCCCTGGGTAACGTGGCCGACATTGCATCGGGGGGTGGACAATCGCAGCCATGGAATTGAGTTCCTTAATCAGGATCTGACGAGAGCGAGCGAATTCCCGCCTGTGTGGGAGACCGCCGCCAAAGCCGGGAAGCGGGTCGGTGTTTTTGCAAGCCTGCAATCCTATCCTCCCCCGCCCGACGACGCGTACGCCTTCTACATCCCCGACACTTTCGCGCCGCAGCCGGGCACGATCCCGCCCGAATGCAGGCCGTTCCAGATGCTCAACCTTCGCCAGACAGCACTGGATGGGGGGATCGTCTCCGACGTGAAACCGAGCAGAGAGCTCGCAACACTGATGCTCGGCCTGGTTCGGATCGGCTTGTCTTTGTCGACCGTTCTCGCTCTCGCGCGGCAGGTCATTCTTGAAAAGATCAATCCACTTTACAAGTCGCGTCGCTCGATCATGCAGGCGCCGATCGCCTTTGATGTCTTTAAGCATCTTCTGCATCGGACCAAACCGGAGTTCACGACGTTCTTCACCAATCATGTCGCGGGCATGATGCATCGATATTGGAAGCATGCTTTCCCGGAGGAATTCCAATACACTTTGACCTCCGATGAAGACAGGTTGAAGGCGAAGAATATACAGCGGGCGATGGATGTCGCGGATTATCAGCTAGGTTATCTGCTTGACTATATCACCCGGACTGATGGAACCTTGATCGTCGCGAGCAGCATGGGACAGGAAGCCGTTTTCCGCTCCGGCGGCGATCAGGCCCGCATCATCGACGTTCCAGCCTTCGTCCGGGCAATCGGGTTTAGCGGAGATTATCGTTCGAACCTCGCAATGCACCCGGATTTCAATTTCGAGTTCGACACGCCGGAGGATGCGGGGCGTTTCGCGTCGCTGGTGGAAGCTGCGACATTCGCCGGAGGAAGACGCCTCTGTTACAAGGTCAACCTTGTAAACAGGACCCTGAATTTCGGATTGGCGCAGCCGCCGGAAGGCATGGACAATTATGTGGAACGCCCCTCCGGCGGCGGCGTGAAGGAGAGGATTTCCTTTGCGGAGGCCGGGATCAAGCGATTCAAGCGCGACGTCGGCACGGGATATCACCAGCCCCGCGGCATCCTCCTTTGGCACCGGCCGGGAGAGGCGAGCGACGCTTCGAGGGAAGTCATCCAGAGTACTGCTGTGCGGGCCATGATCCTTTCCGCTCTCGGCATCGCTGTGGAGCCAAAGTCTCCGCTTCCCTCCGATAGAAACCCCACCCGCAACGAGGCCGAACAAGTGGATGCGTCCTGACCGTCCGCTCTGACAATGAGATGCGATGTGGATGTCATCATTGGTCCTTGCATCTTGTCAGCCGACCATGGGACGGTCTCAACGCTGGAAGCCGCATGGTCCCGGATCCACGGTTCATACGAAAATGTCGAACAGCGATAAGGGCAGCGGCGCTATACGGCCTGCGCGCTGCGGGTAATGCACCCAGCTTGCGCGCCATGGCTTAGCGCTCCAAATGGCTTTCAACCGGAAGTCCAGCGCACGATGTCCGCCTTCTCTATCTCCAAGGCATCAGGCAGGATCCGTGGATCGGTGATGGTCAATTTATTTCGATACCGTGATGATATGACTCTTAGAACCGCCTTCCGCGCGTGAAGGTGCCTCCGACCGTGCGTTCAGCGGGGCTGTTCATCAGCCAGTCCGCACACTGATAAAAAGGGGCTTGGCAAAGGGCGAGATCGCGATGTGCAAGTCGGCACCGCCGTCTACGCATCAGGCTTCATCCATCGCAGGTCTGCGACCGTAGTCACTCAGACGTCATGGTCCCGGTCTAACGGCGCACCGCGGTGCAGCGTAAATGCGCGCGCCATTTCCCTTCAGATTTCGCATTCTGAGGAGTGCATCGTGCGTACCACCGTCAGAGCTCGCTATGAGCTGGCCCAGGAAGATGACATCCGCGATGAGTTGACCCGCTTTGTCGCCCGGCGACTGCGCAATGGCAATGACGAAGAAGATATCGTGCAGGAGACATATCTGCGCATCTACCGGTACCGGCAGACCGGCACGATCGCCAATCTCAAGGCTTTTTGTTTTTCTGTCGCGCAGAACCTGATCAACGATCATTTCCGCCGTCTTCCGCGCATGCCTGCCACTTGCCCCATAGAGGAAGATTTTATCTGCCCCATGCCGCGCATTGATGAGGCCTTGCTTCATCGCGAGCGGGTGGAGGCGATCGTCGCCATCCTGAAGAACATGCCGCCGCTCAGACGGGAAATCTTCCTCCGCCGTCGACTGGACGATCATCCACCCGCGGTTATCGCCACCGACCTAGACATGCGGCAATCGGCGGTGGAAAAGCATGTCTTCCGTGCGCACAGCGACATAAGACAGGGTCTCGCCAAGCGGAAACTGACCGGTTGGAGCAGGATCTAGCCATGCGTGACGACAGCCTATCGCGAAGCGACGCCCCCATCGATGAATTGGCGCTCAAGGAAGCGCTAACGCGCGTCCATGACGGCGGGCGCCTGTCCAATGATGATATCCGCAAGATGCGCGCCAGCCGGAAGGCAGCCATAGCGGGCGGCCTCGGCGCGGTCGTTCTGGCCATCACCGGCCTCACCATCTTTCGGTCGCCGGTCAATACGGCCGCGGAGTTCAGCACGAAGCCCGGAGAGCGGCGTGACGTCCGGCTGGAAGACGGGTCGTTCGTGCAACTCAGCGGCGCAAGCCATCTGACTGTCACCATAACGAGCCGGGGCCGCTACGCCCGTCTGATCGCAGGGGAAGCGCGGTTCGACATCGCGCACGATGCCAGCCGCCCCTTCATCGCCCATGCCGGCCGAGCCGAGGCGCAGGTGCTGGGACGGTGTTCGACCTTAACGTAACATCCGCCAGCACCAGTCTCGCCGTGGCGCGCGGAGCGGTTCTGTTGAAGCCGGTCGGGTCGCCCCAGGCGGTCACTGTGCGTGCCGGTTGGCAGAGCCTCGTCCACGACACCACCGTCGACCGCCCCAAGCCGTTCGACGCCTCCCGTCCCGACTGGCGGGAAGGATGGATCGATACTGACGGCATGACGCTCGGCACGCTGGTCGAAATTCTGAACCGGCAGGGCGGGATCGTCATCAGTGCTCCGCCAGCGGCGCTGGCGGCGATCCCGATCATGGGGCGCTTTCGAACGGATCGGCCGGCCGCACTCCTCTCCGTCATCGGCAAGGCGAACGGCTTCGATGTACGGGCCGATCAGGGAATCTTGCGCTTCCACAAGGCATTATAAGAAAATTCTGCCTGCCAGACTATGGGCTGAAAAAACAGTGTCCGGCTTTGGCGATCCCCGCGTCTTTCGAAGGAGAGCACATGATGGTGCTCGCAAGGGGATACGACATGGGGTCTCACATTTCTCACCGTGCATTGCACGTCGCCATCGCCATTGCCGCCACGGCGGCGCCCTGTTCAGCGCATGCGGAAGCGGGGAGCTTTGCCAAAAGCTTCCAGTTCGCCATTCCGCCCGGAAATCTGTCCGCCGCCCTGTCGGCGTTTTCCGCAACGACCGGGCTTCAGGTCGTCGCCTCGTCCGGGGACGTCGGCTCCCATATGAGCGCCGGCATATCGGGCAAGTACAAGGCGTCCGATGCCATCGCCCGCCTCCTCGCCAAGTCGGGCTACACCGCCAGCCTGGTCGGCGACATGGTCGTTCTGCAGCAGGCCACGGCGTCGCCGCGCGCGATGCCGATCGCCCTGCAGAGCGCCGGCGGCGCCGGCACGTCCCGCCCCGACGCTGACGAGAGCGAAGCGGCGGAAGGCGATCGGGACATCATCGTCACGGCGGAGCGTCGCGAGCAGCGCCTGGTCGACGTCCCCGTCGCCCTGTCGGCCTTCGGCGGCGAGCAGCTCCGCAATCGCGGCGCCGACCGCCTTGTCGACCTGGCGAGCCAGACGCCCGGCGTCCTCGCCACGGTGCAGGTGTCGGGTGGTGACATGCCGACCTTCACCATCCGCGGCGTTGGCTTTGACGATTTGCGCCCCAACGGCAATCCTGCAACTTCGCTCAACATCGACGGCATCTACCAGGGGTCGGCCATCCTCGCGACCGGCCAATTTTTCGATATCGAGCGGGTGGAGATCCTGAAGGGGCCGCAGGGAACCCTCTATGGACAGAATTCGACCGCAGGTGCGATCAACATCCTGTCCCGCCGTCCGGGCGACAAGCTGAACGGCTATGTCAGCACCGAACTGGCGACCTTCGGCACGGCCCGCATGGAGGGCGCGGTCGGCGGCCCGATCTCGCCGATCGTCAGCGCCCGTATCGCCGCGCTATACACCAGGACGGACGGCTACATGACGGACATCGGCAATGCCAATGCCGTCGCGACCTTCAGGCCGCCTGCCGGCATCCCGCCGCTGCCCGTTACCGGCATGAACCGTGACGTCGCACGATCCGAAAGCATCGCCGGCCGCGCCATCATAGAGATCAACCCGTCCGACCGGACCGAAATATTCCTGAAGGTCAACGGTACGAAGCAGACCGGCGGGGCATTGCAGCCCAGCCGCAACGTCACCCAGAACGGCTTCGCCCCGAACGCGCGATATGAAGTCGATTCGGACGTGCCGACAAAGCTGAACGTTTCCGGCTATGGTATCACCGGCAGTCTGCAGCAGAGCGTCGGTGACGATTACACCTTCGTCCTGACAGGCGGATACAGCCATGTCTCGCACCTCGCGATCTACAATGGGGACGGGGTGCCTATCCGTTTGATCAATATCCTCTACGGCGACAAAGACGATCAGGAATATGCCGAGATTCGGTTCCAGAAGAACGACACGTCGCGGTTCAGCTGGATCGTGGGCGCGACGGCATTTCACGACGACGTTCGCATCGACCAGACCTTTACGATGCTCGACACGACGCGCGGCATCATCCAGGGCGATTACACGCAAAAGCGGACAAGCTTCGGCGTCTTCGGGGATGGAACCTGGGCGTTCGACTCCGGATTCAAGATCGGCGGCGGCCTCCGCTACACGCATGACAAGGTCGACTTCAATGGCCTGACGCAGGGCCTCGATCCCTATGGCGTATCGCTTCTCCCGGCCATCTTCCCGCTTTTGCCCTATAAGTTCGATCGTAACATCCGAAAGTCCCAGGTGTCCGGCCGTATCTACGGCAGCAAGAATTTCGGCCCTTCCTCGTCGATCTATGCGTCCATCAGGCGCGGGTATAAGGGCGGTGGCTTCGATGCCACCACGCCCACCAACGACCTCGAATCCGCGCCGTTCGGTGCCGAGACGGTCTGGTCCTATGAGCTGGGCTTCAAGATCCTTCCCCGCCGTGCCTTCCTTCAGCTTGAAGGTGCGATCTTCTTCAACGACTACAAGGATATTCAGACGACGGCGGTCACGCAGATCACCACTGCCGCGGGCGTCCTGTCCGGCGGCACGCGTGTCAATGCGGGCGACGCCCAGAGCTGGGGCGCGGAACTGTCCGCGACCATCAGGCCGACCGACGATCTGAAGCTGGAAATCTCCGGCGCCTATCTCGGCAATGAGATCAAGAAGGTCATCTCGACCAATCCCGTCGAACGCCTGCGTCGTGCGGATGCGCGGCTTCCGTTCACACCGGGCGTTAGCCTGAACGGTGCTTTCGAATATACCATCCATGCCTCGGATACGATGGATGTCATCCTCGCGTCCGACGGTCAGTATCTGTCCAAATATTATTTCGACATCGACAACTTCGCCGTGACCAAGTCGCGCTTCATAGGCAATGCGCGCGTAGAACTACGGTATCAGAACAATATCTCCGCCACGGCCTGGGTCCGCAACCTGACCGACACATACTATCCGCTCTCCCGATTCAACTCCGCCACGACCAGCACCGACCTCCCGGCGGCCCCGCGCACCTATGGCATCACGCTTGGATACAAGTTCTGAACCCAGCGCAATGTGGGTGCGGTGAATCTGATTTCACGACCGATATCAAAGCCCATTCATCAAACACCACCTTCATCAGGAGATCTTATGGTTAAGCATAGAAACTTCCGCGCAATGGTTTCCGCTCTCGCTATGCTCGCAGGGCTGTTCACCGCCGGAGAAGCTTCCGCCGAGTTCGTGACGCAATCCGATCAGCGGCCGCCGTCGCCCGCGCGTCTGATCTTCCCCGATACGAAGGACGGACATCATATTTTCGCCGGCGACCTGCACCTGCACACCGTATTCTCGGACGGCTCGGCCTGGCCGACGCTTCGCCTCGCAGAAGCGGCGCATGACGGGCTTAAGTTCGTGTCCTTCACGGAACATGACATCATCACGCCAAAGATCCGCGACACCGGCACCAACAAGAACCGCAGCTATGAAATCGGCCGCGCGTTCATCTCTTCGGGCATGCTTGGCCTCGGCGGCATGAAACTCTCGCTCGGGTCGGAGATCACGCGCGCGATCGGGCATTTCAATTGTCACTTCCTCAAGGATGCAAATGCGCTGAACCCGGGGAAAGTCCATTACAGCACCTTCAAGCAGACGGGCGGGCAGCTCCGGGTCGACTGGAACCGGACCAGCGCGGACGAGAAAGATCTGGAAGCACGGTTCCGCGAAGCGAAGCGGCAGGGCGCCATCTGCCAGTGGAATCATCCGACCATCCCCTCCTCCTCCCCTGGTGAGGCAGTGGTGACGCCGTTCCTCGAACGGATGTTTTCAGAGGGTCTGCTGTCGGGGATTGAGGTTGCGCAAAGCGATTTCATCCACCCCAGCGCGATGGACGTGGCCCTGAAATATAACCTCTATATCGCGGCGACTACGGACGCTCATCTCGGGACCGCGTTGGAGCAGGAGGCGGCGGGGATGGATCACCGCGTCGCCACCCTGTTCCTGACGCAGGGAGAGGATGAAGCGGCCTTCAAGGATGCGCTGGAAAAGCGTCGTACGGTCGGCCTCTTCCGCGACACTTTCTTCGGCACGCGCGAGAATGTTCAAACGGTGATGAACGCGGTCCTGAAGATGTCGTTCACCAAATATTCGCCGTCAGAGTTTCTGATCGGAAACTCAGGCGAGATGGAGATCGCGAATGCTGGCCCGATCGACGTCGAGCTTGAGATCGTTCAGCCGGACTTTCGCCTGCTGAACTATCCGCGCTTCGTGAAGATACCGCATGGATCGAAAGTCACGCTGAAGGCGCTGCGCATCGACGGCCCGAACTTCAAAGGCCTGAAAGTCCGCGTGATCAATTCGCTTGTGACATCGCGTGACCAGCTGGAATTTTTCCTGGAGGCGCAGCCGTTCGATCTGAACGCCATCACCGGCAAGGGTACGCTGAGCAACATCCCCGACGATCTCGACGGCTGGATGTAAGACGGCTGAATGTTCGGCGGCCATGGGTCTTCGGATCCATGGCCGTTTGCATGTCATGCAAGCTCGCGCACCGCTTGCTGCCTCTTCTCATGCCGCGCAAACTCGCCGAGGGCATCCGCAAGAGACGGCAGGTGCGCCCCGCGCCCCGTCGCGAGCGGTACGCGGGAGGGGCGTGGCGCCATTTGGTTCAGGCGGGCGCCCGGCACGGCGCGGATCAGATGCCGGGGCAGGTTCAGGCTGTCCGCGACGGCTTCCGCGAACTCTGCCCATGATAGCTCCGTCTCATTGGTGAGGTGCCAGAGGCCCTGCTCACCGTCGATCAGGAGGTCGAGCGCGACCCTGACGAGATGCGGCACATAGGTCGGCGTGATCCGCTGGTCCGCCGCGGCCTCGAACGGCTGCCCCGCCGTCAGGGCGCGAGCGACCGCGACGGCAAAGTTGAACTCGTCATGGGGAGAGAAGAAGGCTGCGGTGCGAACGATGAGATGCGTCCCCGCCAGGGCGAGAAGTCCCTCCTCCATGCGCGCCTTGCTCTCGCCATAGACGTTGCGCGGGTCGGGCGCGTCGGTTTCGACATAGGCCCCTTCCGCCTTGCCCCCGAAGACGAGGTCGCTTGAGACATTGAGGGTGGCAAGCCCCCGCTCCTCCGCCATCCGCGCAAGGCGGACCGGGCCGTCGCTGTTCGCCGCAAAACAACGGGCGGCATGGCTTTCCGCCTCGTCGACCCGTACCCAGCCGGCGGCGTTCACCACTGCCCAGGGATCGTGCCGGTCCAGCGCAGCCCCGATGCTGGCCTCGCTGGTGATGTCGAGCGCGTGCCGCGCCGTCAGCACATGCGGTATGTTGCGGAGCGTACAGGCCCGCGCGAACGCTTGCCCCAGGGTTCCTGTCGCGCCCATGATCAGGAGGGGCCGACCCATGGGCGCACGCTCCCTGCAACTGTCCGCCCGGTGCTGCACGGCCGGGGCAGGACGGCGGACGGCGGGATATTCAAGCCGGATCGGCCGACGCCACCAGCCCGGCTGCGCTGCAAGCGGATGCCGTGCAGCGCCAGTGGCCAGAGCCGTGCCGAGCGCTGCGAGAGCGGTCGCGCGCGGCGTTCCGCTACTGACGTCGAATATGCCCGGCTCATAGATGCCGGGGGCGGTCAGCAGCGTGTTCCATCCGCTACTGCCGAGCAGCGACCAGAGCGTGATCGCTCGCACGTCCACGCCCTCATTGCGCAGATCCTCGGCGCAATCCCACGCCTCCGCCAGCCAGCGCAGCTGCTCCTCGCGCGTGCAGCCATTATGGACTTCGGTGACCGCGATCGGGGTCGCATAGCGGTCCCACGCCTCCTCTATCACGCCCCTCAGACCGGGCGGGGGCGGCTCCAGCACCCGGATCGCCTCGACATCGGCATAGCGCTGCCCGTCATTGCCGCCATGCGCATGGGCGGGATAGCGCTGCATGCGATGGTCGAGGAACCGCTCGCTGGTCAGATAATGGTTGATGCCGATGATGTCTGGCGGACAGGGATCGGCCGCAATGGCCTCCAGCCTGTGCTCCAGCCCGTGCGCGGCCATGCGCCGCCACAGCGGATGACCGCGCCGTACGCGCCCGAACAGCAGGTCCCATGTCGCCCAGCGCCGGATATTCTCGAACGCAGCCTGCTCGCGCAACTCGGCAGTGGCGAAGGTGCGGCCGAGATCCTCCGTCTGAACGAGCCGCGCGGCGGGATTGACCCTGCGAATGGCCTGCATCGCGAGCCGGGTTCCGTCGATCTGGTTGAGGAGCGCGCGCCAGAACGCGCCCTCGTCGCGGACATGCGGATACCAATGGCCATAAAGCGCCGAAAAGCGCGCCGTGGTGAGCGGCTCATTGACCGGCGTCCACTGGTTGATCCAGGAATAGCGCTCCGCAACGCGGGCCGCGAAATCAGCGAGACCCCGCGCGAAACCGTCATCGTCGAGGAGATGCGTGTAGGAGGGACCGCTGCCGTGATGGACAAGCCCGGCAATGACGTCGATGCCATGTGCGCGCAGCCGGTCGATCCGCGCATCCACGCCCTGCCAGAGATGCTGTCCGGGCCGATCAGGCGCAATGCATTCCCATAATATAGGATAACGGATCGTCGTTATGCCGATGTCGGCAAATAGATTCAGATCGTCGATCCGATCATAGTGGCCGCATCGCTCGAACTGATCCTGATATGTATCCCGAACCCTGTTGATGGTGCACTCCGGCCCACCCCATAATTCCAGATGCCTCTTCATCGTACATATCTCCCAGACCTTCGCCAGAACGACTGACATGGATCAGGTTTCCGCTCTCGACTTGATATCTTGTGTTATCTCTTTGAACTTGGGCCGGTTTGTACAGGAACCGGAGCGATGAACGGCGTGTTGCCGATGTTCATCATTCAGCAAGGTTCCAGACATGAGCGGCATTCCAAGCGACGTCGACGCCATCAACCCCGACAGCCCGACGGAGGGCGGCGGCACGCTCATCTGCTTCAGTCACCTGCGCTGGAACTTCGTCTATCAGCGGCCGCAACATCTGATGAGCCGCTTCGCCCGGGACCGGAAGGTCATCGTTTGGGAAGAGCCGATCCACGATGCGCCAAGTGCGACGTTGGACACCCATGTCTGCGACTGTTCCGGCGTCACCATCCTCACCCCGCACCTCCCCGCCGGCCTCAGCCGGCATGAGGAGACGGAAACATTGCGCGCCCTGCTCGACGGCGCGATCACCCGCGATCCGGCGCGACCGCTCATCTGCTGGTACTATACGCCGATGATGCTGCCCTTCTCCGACCATCTGGCGGCGGACTGCATCGTCTATGACTGCATGGACGAGCTGGCGAACTTCAAGGGCGCGCCGTCAGAGCTTCTCCCGCTTGAGCAGCGGCTGCTCGACAGCTGCGACCTCGTCTTCACCGGCGGGCACAGTCTCTACGAGGCAAAGGCCGCGCGCCATCCTTCGGTCCATGCCTTTCCATCCAGCGTCGACGCCACCCACTTCTCGACCGCCCGCGCCGCTGGTCCGGAGCCGGAGGATCAGGCGGAGCTCCCCTCCCCGCGCCTCGGTTTTTATGGCGTCGTGGACGAACGGATGGACCTCGCGCTGCTGGAAGGTTTGGCGGACGCGCGGCCCGAATGGTCCATCGTCATCGTGGGGCCAGTGGTGAAGATCAGCGACGCCGACCTGCCCCGCCGCCCCAACCTCCATTATCTGGGCGGCAAGGGCTATGCCGAACTGCCCGACTATCTACGCGGCTGGGACGTCGCCCTGATGCCCTTCGCCATCAACGAGGCGACACGCTTCATCAGTCCCACGAAGACACCCGAATATCTCGCCGCGGGCTGCCCCGTCGTCTCTACCCCGGTGCGTGACGTCGTGCGCGGCTATGGCGATGTCGAGGCGGTGCGCATCGCGGACGGGCGGGACGCTTTCGTCGCCGCCTGCGACGCGGCGCTTACCCTCTCCCGCACAAACGGCTGGCTGGCCGCCGTCGACGCGCGGCTCGCAGGGGAGAGCTGGGATCTCACGCAATGCGCGATGAGCAACCTCATTGACGAAGCGGTGCAACGCAGCAGCCACGTCTATCCCGTGGTGTCGCCTATTGGCGCAGACGGAGACCGCCCGCAATCCTATGACGTCATGGTCGTCGGGGCAGGCTTTGCCGGCGCGATCATGGCGGAACGGCTCGCACGCGACGCGGGCAAGCGGGTGCTGGTCGTGGACAAGCGGCCGCACGTCGCCGGCAACGCCTATGACCGACTGGACGATGCCGGCATCCTCATCCACCAATATGGCCCCCATATCTTCCACACCAATTCGGCCGACATCTTCGAGTATCTCTCGCAGTTCACCGAATGGCGTGGCTATGAGCACCGCGTGCTCGCGGCTGTCGGCGACCGCCTGGTACCGATGCCAATCAACCGCACGACGGTGAACAGCCTCTACCATCTTGATCTGCGGACGGAGGAGGAGGCCGCCGCCTTCCTGGCCTCCCGCGCAGAGCCCGTGGATATCGTCCGCACGTCGGAGGATGTCGTCATCTCGGCGGTGGGACGCGAACTCTACGAGACTTTCTTCCAGGGTTACACCCGCAAGCAATGGGGAATGGACCCGTCGGAACTGGACAAGTCGGTGACCTCACGCGTGCCGACGCGAACCAACACCGACGACCGTTATTTCACCGACACCTACCAGGCCATGCCGAGAGACGGCTTCACCCATATGTTCGAACGGATGCTCGACCATCCGAACATCGACCTGCTGCTCGGCGTCGATTTTACCGAAGTGCGGCAGGCCTATCCGCATCAGCACCTCGTCTTCACGGGACCCATCGACGAATATTTCGGCTATTGCTACGGCAAGCTTCCCTACCGCTCCCTGCACTTCCGGCACGAAACGGTGGATCAGGAACAATTTCAGCCCGTGGCCGTGGTGAACTATCCGTCAGAGGACGTTCCGCACACCCGCATTACCGAATATAAGCATTTGACCGGCCAGACCGCGCCGCGCACCAGCATCACCTATGAATATCCGAGCGGTGAGGGCGATCCCTACTATCCCATTCCACGCGCCGAGAACCAGGCGCTGTTCAAGCGCTACGAAGCGCTGGCGCTCGCCCAGCCCGATGTGAGCTTTGTCGGCCGGCTGGCGACCTATCGCTATTATAACATGGATCAGGTGGCCGGTCAGGCGCTTGCTACCTATCGCCGCCTGAAGCAGCGCTGGGATGCCGACCGCCAGCCCGCAGCCACCGGCGCGCGCGCCGGAACGACCGTCGTTGCCGACGCATGATATTGATCCGGCTCCCTTTTCCGTCTCGCGCGTTGTGAGCCGGACCTTTCACGAGCCAGATGGACGTCACGCGTGCTGGAACCGCAGGATGAGGTGTCCGAACGGGAGGTACAGCAGGGCCTGAGGGCCTTGCTGGTCGACGCCTCCTTCGCCACCGCCATAGGCGCCCTTAACAGCGGCGTGGTGCTCCTTGCGCTCGCGCTGCATGTCGGCGTGAGTACGGTCCAGATCGGCATATTGGCCGCCATCCCCCTGTTCACCCAGATCTTGCAGGCACCCGCAGTTTCGCTGGTGGAGCGGTTGCGCACGCGCCGCCGCATCTCCGTCATCAGTGTTTTTCTCGCGCGGCTCGCCCTGCCCATCTACGCCGTCGTGCCGTTCATCCCCGACCGTAATGTCGCCGCCGCATCCCTGATGGCGGCGGCCCTGTTGCACTACGGCCTCAACGCGGTGGGTGCGTGTAGCTGGAACAGCTGGATGCGCGACCTCGTGCCGGAGGAGGAGCTTGGGCGTTTCTTTGCCCGGCGGACCCTGTTCGGCACGGCGGTTAGCGCGGTCGCTACTATTGTCGGAGCCTACGCGCTCCAGCAGGCTGGGACGGACCGGGCTTTCGGCAACAGCATCTTCTGCGGCCTCTACCTTTTCGGCTTCGCTTGCGGTCTCGTCAGCACGGTCGCGCTCGCCCGCGTGCCGGAGCCACGTATGCCCCCCGGCAGTGACGATGTGCCGATCCGGCGGTTGCTGACCGGGCCGCTGCGCGACAGGAACTTCCGGCAGATGCTGCGCTATCTTGCAAGCTGGCAATTCGCCGTGAACCTCGCAACGCCGTTCTTCACCGTCTATTTCGTGCGCGAACTCGGCTTCGGCATGGGGTTCGTGCTGATCTTCAGCTTCATCAGCCAGATCGCGAACCTCGCCGTCATCCGGGGATGGGGCCGCCTGAGCGATCATTTCTCCAACAAGTCGGTGCTGAGCGTGGCCACGCCACTGTTCATCTTCTCCATCGTCGCCATGGCCTTTGCCAGCGATGTGGACGGCATGACAGCCCGGTCCGCCTATCTCGTCATGCTGCACATCATCATGGGCGCGGCGGCGGCGGGCGTGGGGCTGGCTTCCGGCAATATCGTGCTGAAGCTCAGCCCCGGCGGCGCGGCGACCGGCTATCTCGCCTCCAACGCCATTATCGGCGCAATCGCCGCCGGCATGGCGCCCATCATCGGCGGCTGGGCCAGCGACTTCTTCGCCGCGCGCAAGCTCACCCTTGCCGTGCGATGGACCAGCCCTGAGGGCGCGGCCGAACTCGGCGTCATGTTCACGCACTGGGAATTCTTCTTCCTCGTATCGGCCGTGATTGGCCTCTATGCCCTCCATCGCCTGAGCCTCGTTCAGGAAAGCGGCTTCACCGGCCGCAGGGAGGTGGTGTCCCACATCGTCTACTCTGCCCGCCGCAACCTCGGCAACATCTCCTCAGTGACGGGACTTCGCGAAGCGATGAGCTTCCCCGCCGGTGAACTCATCAAGCTGCGCGAGCGCAAGATGGCGATCATCCAGGGCCTGCAGGAGCGGCTGCGGAGCAGCCTCAGCCTCAGCACCAGGCGGCAAGTCACGGGATGGGTGCTGGAGGCGGGCTATGCGGTGCCCCCGCCTGATCCTTCGCTGGACGATCTGCTCGACAGGATTGCATGACGGAGGGAAGCTGCCCGCCGGCGCGACGTGGCCGAACCCGCATGGCACGGAGGATCGCAGCATGACCGTCACTGACATCGCGACACGCACCTACAACCATAATTTCCGGCTCGACCCTATCGTCCGCAGCCTGCTCGACACGGATTTCTACAAGCTCCTCATGCTCCAGATGATCCGGCACATTCATCCGGATGTGGAGGCGACATTCTCCGTCATCAACCGCACCCGCTCGGTCCGTCTCGCCGACATCATCGACGAGGAGGAGCTGCGCGCCCAGCTCGACCATGCGCGGGAGGTCCGCTTCGCCAAAAAGGAGCTGATATGGCTGACCGGCAACAGCTTCTATGGGCGGCAGCAGATGTTCAGCCCGGAATTCATTGCCTGGCTCGCCGATTTCCGCCTGCCCGACTATCGGCTGCGCAAGGTGGACGGTCAGTATGAACTCTGCTTCGAGGGTCCATGGACGCACACGACCATGTGGGAGATTCCCGCGCTCGCCATCCTCAACGAACTGAAATCGCGCGCGGCCATGCGCAACAAGGGCAGGTTCGCGCTCGACATCCTCTATGCGCGCGCCAAGACCAGGCTGTGGGAGAAGGTGGAGCGGCTGAAGCTGCTGCCCGATCTCGTCCTCTCGGACTTCGGCACCCGGCGGCGGCACGGCTTCCTGTGGCAGCGCTGGTGTGTCGAGGCGCTGAAGGAAGGGTTGAGCGACCGCTTCATCGGCACGTCTAACGTCCTCCTTGCCATGGACAGCGATCTGGAGGCCATCGGCACCAACGCGCATGAATTGCCCATGGTCGCCGCCGCGCTGGCCGGGGACGATGCATCGCTCGCCCGCGCGCCCTATCAGGTGCTGGAGGCGTGGCGACGGCATTATAACGGCAATCTGCTTATAGCCCTGCCCGACGCCTTCGGCACCACCGCCTTTCTGCGCGATGCGCCCGGCTGGCTTGCGGACTGGACCGGCTTCCGCCCCGACAGCGCCCCGCCCATCGAAGGCGGCGAGCAGATCATCCGCTGGTGGCAGGATCAGGGCGTCGATCCGCG
Organism: Sphingomonas hankookensis; assembly: GCF_028551275.1. Classification (NCBI taxonomy): domain Bacteria; kingdom Pseudomonadati; phylum Pseudomonadota; class Alphaproteobacteria; order Sphingomonadales; family Sphingomonadaceae; genus Sphingomonas; species Sphingomonas hankookensis. The sequence goes on along the minus strand of NZ_CP117026.1, from coordinate 17,032 downwards.
CACCAGGCTGCTGATCTTCTCCGACGGCATGGATGTCGATACGATCGAGGCGACATACAGGCACTTCAACGGGCGTGTGCGGACAAGCTTCGGCTGGGGCACCAACCTCACCAATGATTTTCGCGGCTGCGATCCCGACGGTGACGAAGGGCTGGAGCCGATTTCCCTCGTCTGCAAGGTCACAAGCGCGAACGGACGTCCGGCGGTGAAGCTGTCCGACAATCCCGCCAAGGCGACCGGCGATCCCGCCGAGATCGAGCGCTATCTGCGGGTCTTCGGATCCGCTGGCCATGCCCCCTCGCCGGTCGTGGTTTAGCGGCGGATTTCCGTTCGCTGTCTGCGACCGGACGTGGCGCCATCAGGAATGAGGGAGGGCAGCCCCCTCCTTCCTTTTACCCGACGCTTTTCCGTCGGTACCGGAAGTACCAGACCTCAGAGCGAGAACCGGTATATCGACTTGAATTATAATAGGAAAATATGGAATTTTTCCCTTCAGTTTCGGGCATGGTAATCACCGGGCAATCACCATTCACATCGCGCTCGCGCACCATAGTGCGCGGTAGGATCGACTCTGCGCATAAGCTATCGGAAAATGCATCTACACGCGCATGGCGCGACCTCCAAAATCAGAGCGACCATGCCGTCTCCTACGATCGATTTTCGCACCATCCGACCACATCACGGAAGCCAGCATAGCGGTTTTGAGGAGGCGATTTGTCAACTCGCCGCGTTAGAAACCGCTCCTGACGCGCCATTCCACCGTAAGGGCGCTGGGGCTGACGCTGGCCTCGAATGCTACCGCGTCGAGGCAGATGGATCGGAGACTGGCTGGCAGGCGAAGTATTTCTTCGAGTTCGGCAGCAGCGAAGCGTCGCAGCTCACCGAATCGCTAAGCCAAGCGATCGCACGCCACCCCCAGCTTGGGCGCTTCATTGTCGGCTTACCCTTCAACCTATCGGACGGGCGAGTGGGCAATCGGATTTCCGAAAGGGATCGCTGGAACCGCTGGGTGCAAGCTCGCGCCGACGCAATCCTTCCGCGTGTCGTTACGATTGAGCTTTGGGATGAGACCCAGCTCATCGAGCGCTTCTCTCGAAATGAGCCGCAGTACGCGGGTCGACGGCACTATTGGTTCGATCTGCTGCATTTCACGCCCGACTGGTTTCAAACGCGCTTCGCGATCACTCGCAAGGCGCTGGGTACGCGCTAGGGTCAGGACCCATTGATGTGGGAGGCGCGATCTGATTCAGGCTCCGTGAGGAGAGAGTGGATGAGCGACCTGTACTGGCTGACGGATGAGCAGATGGCGCGTCTGCAACCGTTCTTTCCCAAGAGCCATGGCAAGCCTCGGGTCGATGATCGGCGGGTGCTCAGCGGCATCATTTTCGTCAATCGCAACGGGCTACGCTGGTGTGATGCACCGAAGGACTATGGGCCGCACAAGACGCTCTACAATCGCTGGAAGCGGTGGAGCGAGAGGGGTATTTTCCTGCGAATGATGGAAGGTCTCGCGGCAGCGGAGGCCGTGCCGAAGACCGTCATGATCGACGCGACCTACCTGAAGGCACACCGCACGGCATCGAGTCTGCGGGTAAAAAAGATCCCATGGGCGCGGGCTGGCGCCGGTTGAGGCAGACTGACCTTCCCGCTTTGTCGTGAAGGAGGTTGCCCGTGCCCGTGTCCGTCTCATGCCATGCCGCCGTCAGCACGCAGCTGAACGCAATCTTCGTGTCGCTGGAGCTGAGCCGCTCCACCTGGCTGGTGACGTCGCTGTCGCCGGGTCGCGGCGAGCGGATCTCGCGGCATCAGGTGAAGGGCAGCGACGTGCCGGCACTCCTGGAGCGGTTCGCGCAGTTACAGGCGAAGGCGCGGGAGCGGACAGGCGAGCAGTACCCGTTGGTCGTCATCCAGGAGGCGGGCCTCGACGGCTTCTGGATACACCGCTGCCTGGTGCGCGAGGGTATCGAGAGCTACGTCGTCGACGCCGCCTCGATTGCCGCTTCACGACGCAGCCGGCGCGCCAAGACGGACAAGCTCGACGGCGAGGCGCTGGTCCGCACGCTGCTGGCCTACAAGCGCGGGGAGCCGCGGGTGTGTGCGATGGTGGCGGTGCCGAGCGTCGAGGACGAGGACCGGCGACGCATCTCGCGCGAGCGGCGGGCTTTGGTCGTGGAGCGGGTGCGGCACGTCAACCGCATCAAGGGCCTGCTGTTCGCGCAAGGGGTCGGCGACTACGAGCCACTGCGCGCCGACCGGCGGGCGCGGCTGGACGAACTGGTGACCGGCGATGGACGACCGCTGCCCCGGCATGTTCGCCGCGAGATCGAGCGCGAGCTGGACCGGCTGGAGATGGTCGTCGGCCAGATCAAGCAGGTCGAAGCCGAGCGCGACGCGCTGCTCGAGCCGCGGTCGGATGCCGCCGGTGAGGCGGACACTGGTCCCCGGCTCATCCAGTTGCGCGGCATCGGTCCTGAGTTCGCCGGCGTGCTGCACGCAGAAGCGTTCTTCCGCAGCTTCAGCAATCGACGACAGGTCGCCGCCTATGCCGGGCTGGCCCCATCACCGTGGCAAAGCGGCAGCATGGACCGGGAGCAGGGCGTGTCCAAGGCGGGCAACAAGCGGTTGCGAACGACCATGATCCAGGTCGCCTGGCTGTGGCTGCGTCATCAGCCGGACTCGGAGCTGACGAAGTGGTACGCGGAGCGGGTGGGCGCGAACGGTGGTCGCGCGCGGCGGGTCATGATCGTGGCAGTCGCACGCAAGCTGCTGATCGCGCTGTGGCAGTTCGTCTCGGCCGGCGTGGTGCCCGCAGGCGCGCTGCTGAAGGCCGCATGAGCACGTAACCCGATACGAGTTCCCGCAGGGCATCGTCCCTGCCGGATCCAGGTGGACGGACCGGAGGTCCCTGTTGGCTTCAGATGCCGAAAAAAAGGTTGGTCCCGTCTCCTGAGCCAGACCCGACGCAAGCGGGATTGTGGTGCAGCCGCGCACGAGCGGCGACCGGATGTGAGGTTAGAGCGGACCGGTCACCGGGACGCTTGTTGCAACAGGCTCAGGCCAGTGATCCAAAAATTGAGGAGGACGACCATGGCCTGACGCTCTGACCATTCCTGACGATTGATCTGGAATGGCGACGACAAAGCGATAAGCTGGCGTCATGTACGCCGCACGAGCCAAGCGCACCTATCCTTCAATTTGGCGGGTGATCCTCGCCTTTGTAGTGGTCCCGGGCGCAGCCGCCTTGTTGATGGCTATTGCTATGCCAGCATATGAGGGCATCACCGATCCGCTCGAACGGATCTGGCGGAGCGCTGTGGCATTTGCCGTGTTTGGCGCTTACCCTCCAGCCTTTATCATCGGGCTCCCGGCGTTCTTCATGTTACGCCGACACGTCAATGCGACAATCATCAACTGCGCTGCGACTGGTGCAGTGGTCGCCGCTCTTCCCTGGCTCGTGCTCGCGTTAATAAGTCGACCGGATAATGCGAGCATTGATGGACGATCAACCGTCATCGACGGATCTTTGACTGCTTACGGATGGCTGATGAACTTCTACTACGTCGGCCAAATTGCCCTATTAGGCGCTATTGCAGGCGCGCTGTTTTGGTTCATTGCTGCGGCTGGCAGCCGAACCGGCAAGGTAGAACAGATATGATTGTGCGGAAGGAAAGAGGCTGCACGCTCTACCGCACAGCCTCTTGACCTGAGAACTCCCATGTGAGGGGATCTCGGCCGTCTGATCGGCCGCACGAAAGGCGGCATGAACACCAAACTGCACGCCGTCAGCGATGCGGACGGGCGGCCCTTGAGCTTCTTCATGACCGCCGGGCAGGTCAGCGACTACACCGGCGCGGCAGCCTTGCTCGACGATCTGCCGAAAGCACAGTGGCTGCTTGGCGACCGTGGTTATGATGCCGATTGGTTCAGAGACGCCCTGGAAGCCAAAGGCATCCAGCCCTGCATCCCGGGCCGCAGATCGCGCAACGAGCCGGTCAGATACGACAAGCGCCGCTACCGGCGCCGCAGCCGCATCGAGATCATGTTCGGCCGTCTGAAGGATTGGCGCCGCGTCGCAACTCGCTACGACCGCTGCCCAACCGTCTTCTTCTCTGCCGTCGCCCTCGCGGCCACCGTCATCTTCTGGCTATGACCAATGAGTCCTGACCCTAGATATCGAGGCCCGTGAAACGCCTGCTCGCCCTCCTGCTCGTCATCGGAGCGCTGTCCGGTCTCTTCGGAGCCCAGATGGCGGCCGCGCACAGCGTGCCGCAGGCGGCAGGCGCGCCGCTGGCCAAGGGCATGGATGCGGACTGCATGGCGATGATGGCCAAGCAGCAGCCTGCGCCCAGCGAAAAGCCCTGCAAGGGCCTGACGCTCGATTGCATCGCCGCGATGGGGTGCGTGATCCCGCTGGTCGCAGCGGACCTGGCAGGCGGCGTTGCGCCTGCGCGTCTCTACGACGCGCCCAGCTTCTGGACGACCGACACGATATTGACCGGCAAGGCGGTTGCGCCCGAGCCGGATCCTCCCACCAGCCTTGCCTGATTGAACGAGCACGGGCTGCGCGCATCGATCGATGCGTGCGCGCCCGGTTTCCTTCTTTTCAGTCAAAGGTTTTCGTGATGATCAAACTGCTTCCGGCCGCCCTTGTGGCGGCCCTCAGTCTCGCCGCGCCTGCGCTTGCAACCGACGCGAGCCGCACGCCGCAAGGCCATTGGGAATGGCGGTCGGCGCCGCAATATGGTCCGCGGGCGACTGGCCCTGCGCGTGTCCGCATATGGGTGCCCGACAGCCGGGACATGGCCAGCTGCGATTGCGCGATGATGCAGGCAAGCGCCGCCGACTGCATGCGCGGCGCAGTCAGGTCGGACAAGGGCTAAACCCGCTCCGGAGCGGCGCGTCACATCTTGGCGCGCCGCCTCTGTCATGAGGGGATGATATCCATGATCATGATGCCGAGGCGCGCTGTGCGACGCCTGTTGCTCTCTATCGGTGCGACGCTTGCGAGCGCCTGGGCCGTGCCGGTGTCGGCCGGCCCGCTCACCTACGAGCAGGCAGTGAGGCTCGCTGCCGCCAACGCGCCAAGCCTCAAGGCGCGCGCGGCGGCGACAGCCGGCGCCCGCTCTTCGGCGGTCGCGGCCGATCGCCTGCCCGATCCGACGCTCGACCTGGGCCTGCAGAACTTCCCGGTGAGCGGCCCCAATGCCGGCAGCTTCACGCGCGACGATTTCACTATGGCGACGATCGGGTTCAGCCAGACCTTCCCCAATCTCGCCAAGCGCCATGCACGCGCCGCGCGCGCCGCGGCCGATATCGGTATCGCCGAGGCGGGCGAGCTGGTCGAAGGCCGCAACGTGCGGCTCGAGACCGCCCTCGCCTGGGTCGATCTCTATTATGGAGAACGCCGGCTCCGGCAGCTCGACCTGCTCGATGCCAGCCTCGACGACCTGCAGAAGACCGTGACCGCACGCCTGGCGTCGGGCAGCGCGCGCCCGAGCCAGGCGCTCGAGCCCGACCAGCTCCGCGCCGCCATCGCCGATCGCCGCGCCGAGATGGCTGCGGTGGTGGCGCAGGCGCGGGCCCGGCTCGCGCGCTATACCGGCGACCCCGACCCGCAGGCGACGGGCGACCCGCCGATGCTCGATGTCGATCCGATCCGGCTGCGGGCCGGGATCGATGCGCTTCCCGCCCTGCGCGCGCAGGACGCGCGGATCGCAGTCGCCGAAGCGGACGTGCGTCTCGCGCGCGCCGACAAGCGCCCCGACTGGAAGGTCGGCGTCACCTATGGCCGGCGCGATCCCATGTACGGCGACATGGCCTCGGTCGGCGTGTCGATCGACCTGCCGCTGTTCGCCGGCAAGCGCCAGAACCCCAGGATCGCTGCAAGCGAGAGCCTTGCGCAAGGGGGTCGGTTCGACCGCGAGGCGATCCGCCGCGAGCTGGTGGCGCAGCTCGACGCCGATCTCGCAGACCATGCCATGCATCTCTCCCGGTTGCGCAATGCCCGCGAGACGCTGGTGCCACTCGCCAGGCACCGCGCCGAGCTCGACCGCGACAGCTATGGCGCCGGCAAGCTCGACCTTGGCGCCGCGCTGCTCACGACGCTCGGGCTCGCGGAGGCCGAGGTCGAGGCGCTCAACCGCGAAGCCGACGTCGCGCGCGACGCGGTCCGCATCACTATCACCTATGGGGAGGAGCGGCCATGACGCTCGATAAATCCGCGCTGCGCTGGGGCGCATCGATCCTGGCTGTCGCGCTGCTGGCCGGCGGCACAGGCTATTGGGCTGGCCATCGCCAGGCACCGCAATCGGAGGCGACCACGCCCGCCGGGGCAGGCAAAGTCCTTTACTGGTACGATCCGATGTTCCCCAACCAGAAGTTCGACAAGCCCGGCAAGTCGCCCTTCATGGATATGCAGCTCGTGCCGCGATACGCGGACGGAGGAAGCGCCGGCGCGGCCCCCACGGTCGCCGTCGATCCCGCCGCGCGGCAGAGCCTGGGATTGCGGGTCGTCGCGGCGAAGATGGGCAGCCTTGCCTCGGCCCTCGAGGTCACCGGCACGATCGACTTCAACCAGCGCGACGTCGCCGTCATCCAGGCGCGTTCGGGCGGGTTCGTGAGCCGCGTCTATGCGCGAGCGCCCGGGGACGTGGTCCGCGCCGGCGCGCCGATCGCGGACCTGCTCCTGCCCGAATGGGGCGGCGCGCAGACCGAATATCTGAGCGTCAGGCGGCTCGGCAAGCCCGACCTCACCGCGGCCGCGCGCCAGCGACTGCGGCTGATGGGCATGTCCGACGGCCTCATCGCCAGCGTCGAGCGGAGCGGACGCCCGAACGGCGTGGTGACGATCACGACGCCGATCTCGGGCACGATCCAGACGCTCGACGCCCGTGCCGGCGTGACGCTCGCCATGGGCCAGACGCTCGCCCAGGTAAGCGGGCTCGGCACCGTCTGGCTCAATGCCGCGGTGCCCGAAGCGCGCGCGGGCGATGTCCGGGTCGGCCAGAATGCCAGCACCACGCTGGCGGGCTTCCCCGGCGAGCGCTTCGCCGACCGGGTGATCGCGATCCTGCCGACCACGCAGGCCGACAGCCGCACGCTCACCGTGCGGATCGAGCTGCCCAACCGGGACGGCCGGTTGCGGCCGGGCATGTTCGCCAGCGTCGTGCTTGGCGGCGATGCCAAGCCGGCGCTGCTGGTGCCGAGCGAAGCGGTGATCCGCACGGGCAGGCGCACGCTCGTCATGCTGGCCGCAGGCGACGGGCGCTATCATCCCGCCGAGGTCCGCATCGGCCGCGAGGCAGGGGGCGAGACCGAGATCCTTGCCGGCCTGTCGCCCGGCGAGAACGTCGTCGTCTCGGGGCAGTTCCTGATCGATTCCGAGGCGAGCCTGTCGGGAATCGAGGCGCGGCCGATCGGCGGCGGTGCGGCATCGGCGACCATCGCCGCGCCGGCGTCGAAAGCCACGCTGTACGAGACGACGGGCAAGATCGAGCGGATCACGGCCAATTCGGTGACGCTCAGCCACGAGCCCGTTCCCGCGCTCGACTGGCCGGCGATGACGATGACCTTCGCGCTCGCCAATCCGGGCATCGCGCGCGGCTTCAAGGCGGGTGACCGGGTCCGGTTCGGGTTCGACCGGCCCCCGGCGGGACCGACGCTGCGGCATATGGCGAAGGTGGCGGGCCAGTGATCGCCCATCTCATCCGCTGGTCGGTGAGGAACCGCTTCTTCGTCGTGCTCGGCATGCTCGCGCTGGTCGGCGCGGGCCTGTGGGCGGTGCGCTCGACCCCGATCGACGCGCTGCCCGATCTTTCCGACGTGCAGGTCGTGATCCGCACTTCCTATCCGGGTCAGGCGCCGCAGATCGTCGAGAACCAGATCACCTATCCGCTCACCACCACCATGCTGTCGGTGCCCGGCGCCAAGACGGTGCGCGGCTATAGCTTCTTCGGCGACAGCTTCGTCTATGTGATCTTCGAGGACGGCACCGATCTCTACTGGGCGCGCAGCCGCGTGCTCGAATATCTCAACCAGGTCCAGGGTCGGTTGCCGGCCAGCGCCCGCAGCGCGCTCGGGCCGGACGCGACCGGGGTCGGCTGGGTCTATGAATATGCGCTGGTCGACCGCACCGGCCGGCACGATCTCTCGCAGCTTCGCGGGTTGCAGGACTGGTTCCTGCGCTACGAGCTGAAGACCGTGACCGGCGTGGCCGAAGTCGCCAGCATCGGCGGCATGGTCAAGCAGTACCAGGTGCTGCTCGATCCGGTGAAGCTCGCGGCCTACGGCGTAACCCACGCCCAGGCAGTGCAGGCGATCAGCCAAGCCAATCAGGAAGCCGGCGGCTCGGTGCTGGAAATGGCCGAGGCCGAATATATGGTCCGCGCCTCGGGCTATCTGAAAACGCTCGACGATTTCCGGGCAATCCCGCTCAAGACTGCGGCGGGCGGCGTGCCCGTCCGGCTCGGCGATGTCGCCACGATCCAGGTCGGCCCCGAGATGCGGCGCGGCATCGCCGAACTGAACGGCGAAGGCGAGGTCGCCGGCGGCGTCGTTATTCTTCGGTCAGGCAAGAACGCCCGTGAGACCATCGCGGCGGTCAAGGACAAGCTCGCCGATCTCAGGAAAAGCCTGCCGCCGGGCGTCGAGGTGGTCACGGTCTATGACCGCTCGCAGCTGATCGATCGCGCGGTCGAGAACCTCACCCGCAAGCTGGTCGAGGAGTTCATCGTCGTCGCATTGGTCTGCGCCCTGTTCCTCTGGCACGTCCGCTCGGCGCTGGTCGCGATCCTGACCTTGCCGCTCGGTGTGCTGGCCGCGTTCGTCGTAATGCGGTTCCAGGGGGTGAACGCCAACATCATGTCGCTGGGCGGCATCGCCATCGCCATCGGCGCGATGGTGGATGCGGCGGTCGTCATGATCGAGAACGCCCACAAGAGGATCGAACGCTGGGAGCAGGATCACCCGGACAGACATCTCGATGGCGAGATGCGCTGGATCGTCGTCACCGAGGCGGCGGCCGAGGTCGGGCCGGCGCTGTTCTTCAGCCTGCTGATCATCACGCTGTCGTTCATTCCGGTCTTCACCCTGGAGGCGCAGGAAGGCCGGCTGTTCGCGCCGCTCGCCTTCACCAAGACCTATGCGATGGGCGCGGCCGCGATCCTGTCGGTGACCCTGGTGCCGATCCTGATGGGCTGGCTGATCCGGGGCCGCATTCCGGCCGAGCAGGCCAATCCGGTCAATCGCTGGCTCACCAATATCTACCGGCCCGCGATCGACTGGACGATGAAGCGGCCCAAGGCAGTGCTGCTGATCGCGGCTCTGGTGTTCGCCACCACGGCCTGGCCGCTCAGCCGGCTCGGCGGCGAGTTCATGCCCAATCTCGACGAGGGCGACCTGCTCTACATGCCCTCGGCGCTGCCGGGCCTCTCGGCCGCCAAGGCGAGTGAGCTGCTCCAGCAGACCGACCGCCTGATCAAGACCGTGCCCGAAGTCGAAAGCGTGTTCGGCAAGGCCGGCCGCGCCGAGACCGCGACCGATCCCGCGCCGCTCGAAATGTTCGAGACGACGATCCAGTTCAAGCCCCGCGACCAGTGGCGGTCGGGCATGACGCCCGAACGCCTTGTCGACGAGCTCGATCGCCGGGTGAAGCTTCCGGGTCTCGCCAATATCTGGGTGCCGCCGATCCGCAACCGCATCGACATGCTCGCGACGGGCATCAAGAGCCCGATCGGGGTCAAGGTGTCGGGCAGTGACCTCGCCGAGCTCGACCGCATCGCGCATGATGTCGAGACCGTGGCCAGGAGCGTGCCCGGCGTCAGCTCGGCGCTCGCCGAGCGGCTGACCGGCGGACGCTATGTCGATGTCGACATAGACCGCGCCGCCGCCGCGCGGTTCGGGCTCAACATCGCCGACGTCCAGGCCATCGTCTCCGGCGCGATCGGCGGCGAGACGATCGGCGAGACGGTCGAGGGCCTCGCCCGCTATCCGATCAGCGTGCGCTATCCGCGCGAATTGCGCGACAGCCTCGAAAGGCTGCGGGCGCTACCGATCCTGACGCCCGCGGGCCAGCAGATCACCTTGGGCACCGTGGCAAACGTCTCGATCGCCGAGGGACCGCCGATGCTCAAGACCGAGAATGCCCGGCCTTCGACCTGGGTCTACGTCGATGTGCGCGGGCGCGATCTTGCCTCGGTGGTCGGCGATCTGCAGCGTGCGGTGGCGAAACAGGTCAGGCTCTCGCCTGGGGTCAGCATCGCTTACTCTGGCCAGTTCGAATATCTCGAGCGCGCGGTCGACCGCTTGAAGCTGGTCGTGCCCGCGACGCTGCTGATCATCTTCGTGCTGCTCTACCTCATCTTCGGCCGCTTCGACGAGGCGGCGCTGATCATGGGGACGCTGCCGTTTGCGCTGACCGGCGGCATCTGGACGCTTTATCTGCTGGGGTTCAACCAGTCGGTCGCCACCGGGGTCGGGTTCATCGCGCTCGCCGGCGTCTCCGCCGAGTTCGGGGTGGTGATGCTGATCTATCTCAAGAACGCGCTGGCCGAGCGCGGCGCACATCCGGACGCTGCCGAGGTCGAGGCCGCCGTGCGCGAAGGCGCGCTGCTGCGCGTCCGTCCCAAGGCGATGACGGTGGCGGTGATCCTGGCCGGCCTGCTGCCGATCCTGCTGGGATCAGGCGCGGGTTCGGAGGTCATGAGCCGGATTGCCGCGCCGATGATCGGCGGCATGCTGACCGCGCCCTTGCTCTCAATGTTCGTCCTGCCCGCCGCCTACCTGCTGTTGCGACGGCCCAAGACCGATCCCATCCCTCAACCCGTTTCATCATGAAGGAGAAGACGATGAACCATGCACGACTGACCATTGCCCTCGGCCTCGCCGCCCTGACTGCCGCGTGCGGCAAGAAGGCGGAGGCCCCCGTTGCGACTGAGACCAACGAGGCGGCGCCCGCCGCGACCATGAGCGGCGACATGGGCAACATGTCGATGGCGCCTGACGCGAACGCCGCGATCAAGGCCAAGGGCCATGGCACCGTCACCGCGATCGACAAGGCGGCAGGCACGATCACGCTCGATCATGGTCCGATCCCGGAGGCCAAGTGGCCCGCGATGACGATGGCGTTCAAGGCCGCGCCGTCGATCACCGATGCGGTCAAGGTCGGCGACAAGGTCGATTTCGACCTCTCGCTCAAGGGCAGCGATGGCGAGGTCACCGCGATCGCAAAGCAGTGATCCGCTAAGTTCGACCGGAAAAAGCTGGTTGCGTCGCCGCTCCCGGGCGGCGACGCCCGTGCCGGCCGTCTGCCTGGCTGTGCGCCCGGTCGACGGTTGCGACCGGCAACGCCCAATGCCAGCGGCGTTTCCCTGCGCGATCACCGACAATTTGAGCACGCTTCGCGGATCGCACATTGAACGTGCAAGCCGCCCTTGCTCGCGATAGCCTGAACGGCAAGGAGCCCAGTTTAGATGACCCAGCCAGTATGACCTTGTTACCCGCGACACATCATGATCTCGTGAGCGAGCTTGTCCGTCGTTGGCGAGACGATCCCGGCGCCACCTATCGCTCCTGGTTTCTGTGGGACGAACGGCTGAAAAACTTCCGCTCCATCCGTTGCGGGCTGCAGCAGGTGGTCGCAGAAATCGAAAGTGGGCGGTTCGGCGTCGCCTATCGCGGCTCGTCACTGGAAACGGTTGTCCACTCGATCGCCGAACAGCGGCAGATCTTCAAGGGCGCCGACCATGCCTGGCTGTGGAAGCCCAAGCTGCGCATTCCAGACATCTACGAAAGCCCGGACAACCAGCGGGCGTTCGGTCGCCTGCTCGACAATTGCTCGTGCTGCGATACCGCCGAGGAGATCATCAGCCACATCCGCAGCATAGACGCGCTCAAGATCAAGGGGCTGGGGCCGGCGGCGGCCAACCTGCTCTATTTCCTTCACCCGACGCTGGTGCCGCCCTTCAATACCGCGATCGTCAAGGGCTACAATGCCGTCACCGGCGCCAAGGTGAAGCTCGGGTCATGGGATCATTTTCTCGCCATGCGCGCCGGCATCCTCGACCTCAACGACCGTTACCGCGAGTTGCTCTCCAACGATCTCGGCGCGATCGGCGGACTGTTGTTCGACATTGGCTCGGGCCGCTATCCCGCGCCACCGCTGGAGGATGACGCAACGGCGGCCGACGACTGGCTCGGCAGATTGGAACATGCCAGAGCGGAGGCAAGCCGGCTCGACAAGACAGCCGCCGCGCAGGGCGAAACCGATCGCACGCACGCCGAAATCCAGGCCTGGCTGCGCGACCTCGGCCATGCCCTCGGTTACGATGTGTGGATCGCCGCCAATGACCGCGGTCGACTTCACGCTGGCTGCCCGCTTGGACAGGGATGCCTCGAGCGCCTTCCAGACGCCATTGCGACCTCTCCCGGAGCGGACTCGATCCGCCTCATCGACGTGTTGTGGCTGGCGAAGGGTGGCGACGGCGTCGCCGCCGCGTTCGAGGTTGAACATTCGACCTCGATCTACTCGGGGATCGTGCGCATGCTCGATCTGGCGCTGTCGGGGAGCGATCTGCACGCTGCCGCGGGGCTATTCCTGGTCGCACCGAATGCGCGCGAGCAGGACGTTCGCGCGCAACTCCGTCGCCCGGCTTTCAGCCGTATTGCCGATCTCGACTTCGCCTATCTGCCCTATGGCGAGCTGGAGAGAAACAGGGACGCGATCGCTCGTTTTGGAACGGGATTGAAGGCCATCAAGGCGATCTCAAGCCCCCTTCCCTGAAACACGGACCATTGTGCCGCTGCTGGCAAGGGCCACCGGCCAGCTCCATAAGCTCATGCCGGTCCGATGAGGTTGCTTGGGGAGCGACGCCCTCCTGCAATCGAGTCGACCAGCGACCCCATCAGCCGATCTTCGCCATCAGCCTGCCCGCTGCGCCCTGCTCTGCAGCAAGGTTGCGATTATAGGCGAGTGGCATTCGCGGTGACTTCCACCGCAATGCATCCATGATCCCAGCCAGATCCTCTCCGCTCGCAAACAGATCCTGGTTCAGCCCGATCCGCGTCGAGTGCGCGCTGATGCCCTTGAGCAGCCGCGCCAGATCCTCGGCTGTGAGGTCGGGCAGAGCGCCACGATCGAACGCGCGCTGGATGATCGAGCGGAAGATCGGCCCGATCGAACCCGGGTGCAGCGCGACGGTGCCGATGTCATATTCGACCCGCGCCTTCACCGCAGGCCTGGGCAGCGTCTTGCGCAGATCCCAGGTCTCCCGCCCCGAGATGCTGTCGATCGGCCGACCGCGCACGGCGGCGCGCGCCTTGTAGCGCCGCACCTGCACCCGCCGGAACAGCGGCCCCGCCGTGATCCCGGCCGCTTCGGTCCAGGCCGCGATCGCCGACACGGTACGCGGGCTGAGATAGGCGGTTGCCCCCTCCCCGTCTTGATCGCCCTTGCTGCGCAGGATCTGCAGCAGCCGCGCCTCGGGATCGATCGCCTCTTCGATATGCTCGATGGCCACGGCTACCAACTCGGACGCACGCAGGCCGGTGTCATAGGCGGCAGACAGCAGCGCGCGATCGCGCAGCCCCGGCAGATCGTTTCCGCAGCTCTCGAGCAGCGCCCGGACGTTGAGACCACGCGCCTTGTCGCGTTCCACGTCGCGCACCGGCCCCTTGAACCGCAGCGGCCTTGCCTGCTTCTGCGCTGCGCCCTTCTCACGGCGCACCGCTTGCAGCCGCAGCTTCACCAGCGGCGCGGGGGTTGGGTCCTTGAGTTCGAGCAACTGATGGATCTTGGCGATCGACGCCTTGTAGCGGGATAGCGAGGCTGGGCGGCTCCCCTTGCCTGCCCGCGAGTTGAGATAGTCGGCCACCGTCTCGGCCGTCGCCGGCAGTGCAATCCGGTTGTTGCGCCTACACCACGCATCGAACGCCTCGACGTCGGACTTGAGCGCACGGATGCTATGGGGCGATGAAGCGGCCTGATAGGCGGCGATCAGGCCCTCGTTGACGGTGATGCGCTCGCCGGCGCGCATCTGCACGATCGTCCACGCAAGGTCGGCCGGCGCCCTGACGGCCGGCAGGACAGCCTCAGGCGGCGCTACGGGGATTTCTGGCCCTTCCCGGGCGGTTTCGGTGCTCACGACGCGCCTCGCTCCTCAGCCGCGCTTGTAGCCCACCTTATAATGAACGGTCAAGTCCGCTTATGTGATAACTGCAATTATCGAATCTCCACTTTCGGGAGGTCACGGATGTAGAAACGAACTGCTGACTTTGGTTTCCCGCCATGGCATTGTTGCCATCCTATGACGCGGACAGACAACCTGCGCGCCGACGACAGCCTGCTCCTGCTCGGGCGCCTCGATGGCCGATTGCACGGTAGTCCATGCGCCGACATCTTTCTCGCGCGCTCGCGCCTGGAAGGCGCCACCGTCCTGGCCGGCCTCGCCGGCGTGCCGATCGCGGTGCGCGACCTGCAGGACTGGATCGCCGGCCGCACACCCCCTCCCCGCGCTTCCGAAGGCCTCAACGATCCGATCTCGGTTGCCGCCGTCTTCCACCTTGCGCTCAGCCGCGACGAGGATCTCAAGGATTCGCTCGGCCGCGCCACGCTCAACGTGCTCCGTACGGTACTCGATGACCGCACCGAGGCGAAGGTTTATGCGGCCGAAGACTTGGCGCACTTCGGGCCCATGTGGCGACAGCTGCGAACCGTGGCGGACGCCCCCTTCCCTTCCGGTGACCTCCTCTCTGTCGCCAACCGCATTTTCCAGCTGTTCGCGCTGACCGAACCAGCGGCACCAGGCAGCTGGGATGTCGTCAGCGTCGATGGTCGCGCTCTCGAGCTGCCTCCCCGTGGACGCGATCGAAACTGGCTGATCGCCGCCGCCGTACCGCGGATGCTGTGCCGCGCTGGCTTCACGACCCGCGTGATCCCCTCGTTCATCCTGATGTCCAAGTTTCTGCCCCCCTCCCCCGCCGATCTGGCAGAGACCTTGGCCCAGGCGATCGGTCGGACGGCGCATGCTGGCTTGCGCGACCTCGACGCGATCGAGCGTGCGGCGTCGCGCATCCAGACCGATCTGGCCGTCACGAAGCGGAGCAAGGCCCCTCTCCTTGCCCGCCTGCAGCTTGCCTATCCGGGCCTTCAGCCGGCCGCTGTCGCGCGCCTGTTGAAGGTCACCCCGCAAGGCGCGCGCAAGCTACTCGCCTCACTTGCTCATCCCTCTTGAACCACAGACACCGTGCAATCCAAGCCACAGAACCCTCCGTCCCGGCATCACTTCATCCCGCAGTTCCTCCTCGACCAGTGGAAGGATGGCGACACCCTGCTGCGCTATCGGCGCAATCGGATCGGGGAGATCGAGAGCAGTCCTGCATCACCCAAGAGCGTCTGCTTCGAGCGGGACCTGTACAAGACGATCGGGTTCCCGCCCGAGCATGCCCAGCAGATGGAAACCCTGTTCATGCAGGTGATCGATGACGCTGCGGCCAAGGTTCACGCGCTGCTCCTCGACGGCAAGGTCAACTCGCTCAGCGACGCGCAATGCTCGGATTGGGGCCGGTTCGTCATGTCGCTGTGGTTCCGGACACCGCTGGATATGCGCGGCATGAAGGACGCCGTCGGCGCTCTCGCAAGCGCAGAGGCCGCGAAGTCCGTGCTGCGCGGCGAAGATGGGGCGCTGCCGCCCGAGGCCGTGAGCGCGCTTCAGATGGAAGTCCTGCGCTTGGTCATCGACGACGCGGATCGCGGACGAGCGTTCATCAACATGGACTGGCGCATAATCAAGACGAACAATCGCCGGGAATTGTTCGTCTCCGATTGGCCGCTCGACGTGCCGGTCAGCTTCGCCTGGCTTGGTAGTGCCTCGTCCTATGTCACTCTTCCGATCGGACCGGAGACCCTCTTCGTTGCTGCCGGGTCCACTACGCTGGCAAATCGGATCGTGAGCCTACCCGAGCGAGAACTGATCACGCGGCAGAACCGGTCGACCGTGGGACATGCCCAGGCGTTCGTAGGCGCGAGGACGCGTCAAGCCGGCGACTTCATCCGCGCGAACTTCGGCCTGCGAAGCCGCCACTCCGTGACGCAGAGCACCGCCGACAAATATAAGCGGGACGCCATATAAGGCGGCGACCTCGCCAGACGCCGCGCTCCATCACCCTACGACAGCAGCCCCTCGATCGCCTTCAAAAGCTCGGCGGGCGACGCCTCAGCCTTCGGCGGCACCTTGATCGTCAGCCCCCCTCCCCGCGCCTTCGTATAGCGCAGGATGACCTTGCCCCCCTTGCCGGTGATCTCCTTCTCGGCGGCAGCCTTCACGGCTGGCGCGACAGTCGCCTTCACGAGCCGCTTCGCGACTTCCGGCCCGCTCAGCTTCAAGCCTTTCTGGCTGCGCTCTTCCTCGATGCGTTCAGCCTCTTCGCGCATCTTCGCCAGCGCCTTCGGATCTCCGGTAAGCGGCTTGATGTCACGCGCGACGCGTACCGTGATGTCGTGCGTATCGGAGAACGCCGCGACAACTGGTTCGGGCAAGCGCGCAACGTCGAGAAGCCGGCTCAGCCACGACTTGGAAAGGTTTAAATGCTCGGCCATCTGCGACTGCGAGCCCTCGTAGAACTCCGCGAGCGCCACCGTATATTCCTTGGCCCGCTCCCAATCCGAGATGTCCTTACGCGAGCGGTTCTCGACATCTGAAACCCGGAACGCCTCCTCGTCCGTGACACTCTGGATCGTCACCAGATACTCGAACTCCGGGTGGTGATGCGCTCGCAGCCATTTCACCGTCCACCAACGGCGGACGCCGGCGATGATCTCGAAGTCGAAGTTCGGGTCATCTTTCAGACGCCGAACGATAGCGGGGATCCGTTGCTTCTTGGCGGAGAGGAAGGAGTCGATGAGATCGCGGCAGCTATCTTCGTTCAAATGATCCAGATCGCGATTGTGCATCCGCCATGGGCGGCACCGCTCCGGATCGACCCACTCCGTCCGGTCGGCGACCGTTTTCCCCGTCGCGATGCGCGCGAGCGTCTGGCT
>NZ_CP117025.1:3350000-3559317 GCF_028551275.1 Sphingomonas hankookensis | reverse complement strand
GCGCAGGTTTTCGGCGGCGCGCTCGTTCTCGGTCTGCGCCTCGATCTTGCTGAGCTTGGTCACGCCTTCGACCAGCCGCGCGACATTCTCGCCGAACTTGGCCTGGATTTCCTCGTGCGTGGCGACCGTGTCCTCGACCGTGTCGTGCAGGATCGCGGTCGCGATCGTCTCGTCATCGAGGTGCAGGTCGGTCAGGATGCCGGCCACCTCGATCGGGTGGCTGAAATAGGGGTCGCCGCTGGCGCGCTTCTGGCTGCCATGCGCGTGCATCGAAAAGACATAGGCGCGGTTCAGCAGCGCCTCGTTCGCATTCGGGTCATAGGCCTTGACCCGCTCCACCAATTCATACTGCCGCAGCATGGAATCTAGATGGGGCGGGGCAACGACCGAATGCAACCGTTTTTACGGCGCCTCACGCACTCTTGGCGCGGGTGTTGCATTTGGCGAGCTGTTCGGCGGCGAACGCCTCGCCATTGGCGGTGAAGGCGGTGAGCGTACCCAGTTCCTTTGCGGCGAGCTGGCACATGGTCAGCGGGCTGCCTTCGGTCCGGTTGGTGACGCAGCGGTCGCCGGCGCATTTCCACGGCGTGCTGCGCGTCATCATCGCCGCGATCGTCGGGGCGGTGGCGGGCACCGCGCTATAGCCGCGTGGCTGTGCGGCGGCGGCGAAGGGCAGGGTGAGGGCGGCGGCGGACAGCAGGGCGGACGTCAGCAAAGCGGGGGTCTTCATGGCGCGCATCTCCGGCGGGTGATTCGTTATGCCGGCGCTAATATACATTAATGTAAGTTGCAAATGACTATCTTTGCTGCGGATGCGAAAAACGCATCATTTCCCTTACCCCCATGGTTGCGCTAGACCGGCAGGAATGACGACCGCCCTTCGAGAACCGCTGCGCGAACTGGCCAACCATTGCAGCCTGCCCGCCGCGCTGGAGGCGATGGGCGAACGCTGGTCGTTCCTGATCCTGCGCGGGTCGTTCAACGGTCTCAGCCATTTCGAGGAGTTCCAGTCGGAGCTGGGCATTGCGCGCAACATCCTCGCCAACCGGCTGTCGCGGCTGGTCGGGCACGGCATCCTCGAACGTCGTGCGGTCGAAAGCGACCGGCGCAAGATCGAATATCGCCTGACCGAAAAGGGCTATGCGCTGCTGCCGACGATGGTCGCGTTGCGCCAATGGGGCGAGCGGTGGGAGACGGGCGTCGCGGCGACGCCGGTGCTGGTCGATGCCCGCGACCGCCGTCCGATCCAGCCGGTCGCGGTGCACAGCCATGACGGGCGCGTGCTGGGCAAGGGCGACCTGATCTGGTCGCTGCCCGAGGACGTGGTGCGCGATTGACGACCGGCCGGCGATTGCGCCGGCCGGTCATCACGATCACATGCCTTGCAGCATCTCGATATGATGCTGCACCACCGGCGCGGTGGCGGCGGCGACGGTCTTCAGCGGCGCGGCCGTGCCGTTCTGGGCATAGCCGCTGTGCAGCGCCAGCGCCTGCTGATGCGCGGTTCGCTGCTGGGTAACGTAGAGTCGGTCGCGTGCGGCACCGGTCGCGCGGCGCAGTTCGGCGACCATCTGCGCCTGGGCCGGCTCCAGCTTCGGCGCGGGCACGGCGACACGCGCGGCGGTGGCGGCGCGCTTTACATCCGCGGTGCTCTTCTGGTGATCGCGGATCATCATCGTCGCGAAGTCGCGGATCTTGGCGTCCTTGGTCGACTGCAGCACCAGCTGGCTCGACGTGCGCTCGTACAGGTCGCTGGCGCCGGCCTTGGCGACATAGGTGGCGGGCGTCTGCGCCAGCGCCGGGGCGGCGGCCAGCACGGACAGGGTCAGGGCGATCATCATCGGTCGGGCCATCGGAACCTCCTCAACGGGAATAGTTGCGACCCAACGCGATCCGTGCGGCAATGGTCGCACGGAAATCGCGGTAACTGATTTGAATCAGTATGATTTTTACGCGGCGGCCACCGGCGCGGGCGCTTCCGCTACCTCCTCCTCGGTGCGATGACCCCAGCGGACCAGCGACCAGGCGCGCTCGTGGAAATAGAAGAGCAGGATCTTGGTGATGACCTCGGTCCCGGCGATCGCACCCGCCAGCTTGGCCGATCCCGAAAAGAACAGCCCGAGCACGAAGGTATCGATCGATCCCACGGTGCGCCACGACACCGCCTTCACGAAACTGCGCGGATGGCTTTCAAGACCCTTGAACAGGAACATGGCGACGACTCCGCCCGCGCGGAATGCGGGGCAGCCATGGGTGCGACAGGGGCTGGGCGGTGCGTAGCGAGGAAAATATGGGGCCGCGCAAGCAACACTTTGTCACAATAGGCGGATCAGCATCAGCAGCAGCCCGAACATCGACGCGACCCATACCAGGCTGCGGACATAGGGCACCCCGAACAGGTAGAGCGGGTGATAGACGATCCGCGCGACGAACCACAGCAGCGCGCCGGTCGCGCCCAGCCCCCCGGTCCGCCCGCTGACCGCCAGCGCCAGTGCTAGTGCGATGAACGCCGGATAGGTTTCCTTGAAATTGTCGAGCGCGCGCTGCGCCCGCCCGGCCAGTGCGCCCTTGGGATGCTGGTCCCCGTCGCGCGGACCGGCGTTCCATTTGACGCCCAGCTCGCGCGTCGCCAGCTGCCCCTGCAGCATGAGCGCCACGACCAGCAGCACGACCGACCAGCCGAGCAGGGTGAGTTCGAGGGGGAGGGGGGTCATGGGCGCTCCGGGTTGCGTTGTTGCCTATAGCGCCGGGAAGCGGGTGGGGGTTCCAGCCGCTGACCCGGCCGTATCGTATCCCCGCGCAGGCGGGGATCCAGGGCGGCACAGCCCAGCCGTCGTGTTCCAGAACCCTGGACCCCAGCCTGCGCGGGGGTACGTAACGGCCTTGGCGGCTCCTACCCCGCGCTGCGCCCCGCCGGCGTATTGACCCCCATCGACTGAAGATACTTCTTCACGTTGCGCGCCGCCTGGCGCAGGCGTTGTTCGTTCTCGACCATGGCGATCCGGACATAGCCCTCGCCATTCTCGCCATAGCCGACGCCAGGCGCGACCGCGACCTTGGCCTCGGTCAGCAGCTGCTTGGAAAATTCGAGGCTCCCGAGATGCGCCAGCGCCGGCGGCAGCGGGGCCCAGGCGAACATCGATGCGCGTGGGCTGGGGATGTCCCACCCGGCCCGGCCGAAGCTTTCGACCAGCACGTCGCGGCGCTTGTGGTACAGCTGGCGGTTCTTCTCGACGATATCCTGCGGCCCGTTGAGCGCCGCGCACGCCGCCGCCTGGATCGGGGTGAAGGCGCCATAATCGAGATACGACTTCACCCGCGTCATCGCCGCGATCAGCTTCTTGTTGCCGACGCCGAACCCCATGCGCCAGCCGGCCATCGAATAGGTCTTGCTGAGCGAGGTGAATTCGATCGCGACGTCCTTCGCGCCCTTCACCTGCAGGATCGAGGGCGTCGGGCAGCCGTCATAATAGAGCTCGCTATAGGCGAGGTCGGAAATGACCCACAGCCCATGTTCCTTGGCGAACGCGACGACCCGTTCGTAGAAGGCGAGGTCGACGACCTCGGCGGTCGGGTTCGACGGATAGCCCATCACCAGCACGCTGGGGCGTGGCACCGTAAACGCCATCGCGCGTTCGAGGCTTTCGAAATAATGTTCGTCGGGCGTGGTCGGCACCGCGCGGATCGTTGCCCCGGCGATGATGAAGCCGAACATGTGGATCGGGTAGCTGGGATTGGGCGCGAGGATGACGTCGCCCGGCGCGGTGATCGCGGTGGCGAGGCTGGCCAGGCCCTCCTTCGACCCCATCGTCACCACGACCTCGCTCTCGGGATCGATGTCGACGCCGAAGCGGCGGCCGTAATAATTGGCCTGGGCGCGACGCAGCCCGGGAATGCCGCGCGACTGCGAATAACCATGCGCCGACGGCTTGCGCGCCACTTCGACCAGCTTTTCGATGACGTGGTCGGGCGGCGGCAGGTCGGGGTTGCCCATGCCCAGGTCGATAATGTCCTCACCCCCCGCACGCGCGGCGGCCCGCATCGCGTTCACTTCGGCGATGACATAGGGGGGCAGGCGCTTCATGCGGTAGAATTCGTCGGACATTCTCGTTCCTTTCGTCATCGCCCTTACGCTACGAAGCAACTAACGGGTAGGCCCGCGCGCCCCTGGGAGAAGAAAATGACCGCCGAGTCGAATATGCCGCCCACCACGCCAATGTCCTTGGAGGACCTGCAGCACTGGACGCAGATGCTCGGCCGCGCGCAGCAGATGATGCTGGAACAGGGCATCGACCTGCTGGAACGGACCCCCGCGATCCCCGATCCGACCGGCATGGTGAAGGCGCAGACCGATTTCTGGGCCGACACGATGAAGCTGTGGCAGCGATTCCTCGACCCGGCCAACGCCGAACCGGTCGAGGAATCGCCCGAACGCGCCCGCGACAAACGGTTCAAGGCGAAGCAATGGCATGACGACCCGCTGTTCGCCTTCATCCGCCAAAGCTATTTCCTGGTCGCCGACCATATGCTGAAAAGCGTCGACGCGCTGGACGGCGTGGAGCCCAAGCAGAAGGAACAGCTGCGCTTCGCCACGCGCGGGCTGATCGACGCGATGAGCCCGACCAACTTCCCGGCGACCAATCCGGTCGTGGTCGAAAAGATCATCGAGACGCGCGGCGAGAATCTGCTGAAAGGCCTGCAGAACATGCTGGCCGACATGGCCAAGGGGCAGATGACGCAGAGCGACACCAGCGCGTTCGAACTGGGCCGCAACGTCGCGACCACGCCGGGCAAGGTCATCAAGCGCACCGCGCTCTACGAACTGATCCATTATGCGCCGACGACCGAGGCGGTCGGTGCGATTCCACTGCTGATCTTTCCGCCGTGGATCAACCGCTTCTACATCCTCGACCTGACGGCGGAGAAGAGCTTCATCCGCTGGGCGGTCGAACAGGGCCTCAGCGTGTTCGTCGTGTCGTGGAAGTCGGCCGATGCGTCGATGAAGGACGTGACGTGGGACGATTATGTCGTGCGCGGGCAGATCGACGCGATCGACACGGTGCGCGAGCTGCTGGGCGTCGAATCGGTCCATACCATCGGCTATTGCGTGGCGGGCACGACGCTGGCCGCGACGCTGGCGTTGCTGGCGGCGCGGGGCGAGGCGGCGAAGGTCGCCACCGCCACCTTCTTCACCGCGCAGGTCGACTTTTCGCAAGCCGGTGAACTTTCCCTGTTCGTCGACGATGAACAGCTGAAGCTTATCCGGCAGGTCGGGCAGGACGGCTATCTCGACGGGCGCTACATGGCGGCGACGTTCAACCTGCTGCGCGGGCGCGACCTGATCTGGAACTACGTCACCAACAATTACCTGCTCGGCAACGATTATGCGCCGTTCGACCTGCTCCACTGGAATGCCGATGTCACCAACCTGCCGGCGAACTGGCATCTGGGCTATCTGACCGACCTGTATCGCGACAACCGGCTGGTGCAGGCCGGGTCGATGACGGTCGACGGGGTGCCGATCGACCTCTCCACCGTCAAGACGCCGGCGTATATCCAGGCGGGGCGCGAGGATCATATCGCGCCTGCCGAAAGCGTGTGGAAGGTGACCGAGCATTTCGCAGGTCCGCTGCGCTTCGTGCTGGCCGGATCAGGGCATATCGCCGGCGTGGTCAACCCGCCCTCGGCCGGGAAATATCAGTACTGGACCAATGACGAAGCGGCCGATTCGCTGGAGGCGTTCGTCGCCGGGGCGAAGGAAACCAAGGGCAGCTGGTGGCCGGACTGGCGCGCATGGATCGCCGCCGCCGATGGCGCGACCGTCCCGGCGACCGGCGCACGGGTGCCGGGCGAGGGCGCGATGCCGGCCTTGTGCGATGCACCCGGCGAGTATGTGCGGACGCGATAACGCGCGAATACTGGAGCGTAACTTTATGTTGCGCTGCACAAAATAGCGTCTTGAAAGTGAAACCGGCCTCCTCTATTTGGTGCGACGCAGCAGTAGTAGATGGAGGATGTCGAGTGGCCACGAGAGGTCCGAAGACCGGCGCGCGCAAGCCCGCCAGTTCCCGATCCACCCGCCCGGCCGCGACCGCTCCGGTCGAGGCTGCCGCATCGACGCCGGTCGCGCCGGTCGCCGAACCGGTGAAGGCGCCGGCCAAGGCGGAGGTTCCGCCGGTGCCGTTCGTCGCCGAACCGAAGACCGCTCCTGCCGAACTGCCCTTCAAGGCTGAACTACCCGCCATCGATGCCGCGCCCGTCGTGGAACCGGTGGCCAAGGCGGCGGAAGCCGTCGTCGAAACCGCGCAGAACGCGGTCGAGGAAACCACCGCGGCGGTCGAGACCGTGACCGCGCAAGTCGAGGAAAAGACCATGGACGTCACCAACGAAGCGACCGCCACCACCCAGAACGCCGCCAACAAGGCGCAGGCGATGATGAGCGACATGAACGAGAAGGCGAAGGCCGCGTTCGAAAAGAGCCAAAAGGGGTTCGAGGAAATGAACGAACTGACCAAGGGCAATGTCGAAGCCTTCGTCGAAGCCAGCCGCATCGCCGCCAAGGGCCTCGAAACCCTCGGCCAGGAAATGGCTGAGTACGGCCGCAAGTCGTTCGAGCACGCGACCTCGACCGCCAAGACGCTGGCATCGGTCAAGTCGCCGACCGAATTCATGAAGCTCCAGTCGGACTTCGTGCGCCAGTCGTTCGACTCGTTCGTCGCCGAAGCGTCGAAGACCACGGAAATGATGATCAAGCTGGCCGGCGATGCCGCGCAGCCGATCAGCAACCGCGTTGCGGTTGCCGCCGACAAGGTGAAGACCGTCGCGTAAGCGACCGGTTCACCTGGTCGAACGAAGGGGGCGATCGCGCGAGCGGTCGCCCTTTTTGCTTCGGGGGTGGTATCGACCGGTGCCGCACCCCCTTGCCCTGTCCCCCGGCAATGCCATATTTTGCGGCGACATGTCTCGACAGCCCAGCATCCCGATGGCCGGTGACGACCGCGACCATGACGACGACCGCTCGACCGGCCTCGGCGTCGCCACGCAGACCCGCGTCAAGAAGCCGACGCCCTACCGCGTCCTGATGCTCAACGACGACTACACGCCGATGGAATTCGTCGTGCTGTGCCTGCAACGCTTCTTCCGCATGAGCATGGAGGAAGCGACCCGGGTGATGCTGCATGTCCACCAACGCGGCGTCGGCGTCTGCGGCGTCTTCACCTATGAGGTGGCGGAGACCAAGGTGGCGCAGGTGATGGACTTCGCCCGCCAGAACCAGCATCCGCTGCAATGCACGCTGGAGAAGGCGTGAAGTGACGCGCGGCGCAGCATTCGTCTGCACGTTGCTGCCCCTCCTGACCGCGTGCCAGCCCGATCCGCCGAATGATCCGGCGAGGCTCGCGGTGTTCGATACTGCCCCGCCACCGCCGGCACCCCCGGTTGATCCGCGCAGTTTGACGGCGATGAGTCCCGCCGACATTCGACGGGTCGCCATGGCCTGCCTTCAGCCGCCGCCCTATATGCCCGATGGTGGCCCGATGTGCCTGCGGGCCGATGGCAGCTGGATCGTCTATAGCGGCTGGGGCGATCCGCAGGGGAGCTACACGATCGTCGGCAACGAAGTACGTATAGAGGGAAGGGTGGTTGGTGATGTGCAACGCCTTGCCTTCTACCGCAGTGCCGACGGACACATCTACATGCGTGAGGCCGAACCACCCGAAGGACCGGCTTTCCTGTTCGAACCGTATAGCGAAGCGGACTTTCTGAACGGCAGGTAGCGCCTGTTCCTCCCCACATGGTGGGGAGGGGGACCAGCCGCAGGCTGGTGGAGGGGGAGGGCCGCAGTCGGAACCGCTGCGTATGCCGTGAACTCCCTCGACCATCCGGCCGCGCGGGACGGCCCCTCCTCCCAAAGCGGGGAGGATCGATGTGCGCCTCTTGCACACCCCCGTGCACACACTAGAAGCTGCCCCATGGATCGTATCGTCATTCGCGGCGGCAATCGCCTGTCGGGCCGCATCGTCATTTCCGGGGCCAAGAACGCGGCGCTGACGCTGCTGCCATGCGCGCTGCTGACCGAGGAACCGCTGACGCTGCGCAACCTGCCGCGGCTGGCGGACGTCGACAGCTTCGGCCATCTGCTCAACCAGTTCGGCGTGTCGACCACGGTCGAGGGATCGCATCCGTCCGAGTTCGGCCGGGTGATGACGATGCGCGGCCAGCGGCTGACCTCGACCGTCGCCCCCTATGATATCGTGCGCAAGATGCGTGCGTCGATCCTCGTGCTGGGTCCCCTGGTCGCGCGCGCGGGCGAGGCGACGGTGTCGCTGCCCGGCGGCTGCGCGATCGGCAACCGTCCGATCGACCTTCACCTCAAGGCGCTGGAAGCGCTGGGCGCCGAGATCGAACTGGCGGCCGGCTATGTGAAGGCCACGGCCCCCGGCGGTCGCCTGCCCGGCGGGCGCTATCGCTTCCCGGTCGTCTCGGTCGGCGCGACCGAGAATGCGGTGATGGCGGCGGTACTGGCCAAGGGCACCAGCGTCCTCGAAAACGCCGCGCGCGAGCCGGAAATCGTCGACCTGTGCCGCTGCCTCGTCGCGATGGGCGCGGCAATCGACGGCATCGGCAGCGACACGCTGACCATCGAGGGCCGCGACCGGCTGCACGGCGCGACCTATGCGGTCATGCCCGACCGGATCGAGGCGGGCAGCTATGCCTGTGCCGCCGCGATCACCGGCGGCGCGGTCGAGCTGGCCAATGTCGTGCCGTCCGACATGCGCGCGACCATCGACGCGCTGGTCGAGGCCGGTGTCGCGGTGCGCGAGGAAGCGACCTCGCTGTTCGTCGAGGCGAGCGGAGATATCCGCCCGATCAACCTGTCGACCGCGCCCTATCCGGGTTTCGCCACCGACATGCAGGCGCAGTTCATGGCGCTGCTGACCCGCGCCGACGGGGCGAGCGTGCTGACCGAGACGATCTTCGAGAACCGCTACATGCACGTCCCCGAACTGGCACGGATGGGTGCGGACATCACCGTCACCGGCCGGTCGGCGGTGGTGCGCGGGGTCGCCGGCCTCGCCGGGGCCCCGGTCATGGCGACCGACCTGCGCGCATCGATGAGCCTGATCATCGCCGGCCTGGCGGCGGTGGGTGAGACGTCGGTCAGCCGCGTCTACCACCTCGACCGCGGCTATGAACGGCTGGAGGAAAAGCTGCAGGCGGTCGGTGCCGATATCGAACGGCTGGGCGACGGCTGATCCTCGCCGCTTGAACTGACGCTTATTGTCGGACTATATCCTTCCCAACGGACCGGACGTGGCGCGATAGCCCGCCGGTGCAGTGGGAGGGTGACGATGAAGAAGGCGCTTCTGGTCGGGTCGACGGCCATGGCAATGTTGATCGGGGCACAGGCGGCGGGCGCCGCCACGGCCAAGCGGTCGAGCTTCGGCAAGCTGCCCGACGGCACGACGGTCGAGATGGTCACCCTGACCGGCAGCAACGGCGTCAGCGCGCGGATCATGACGCTCGGCGCCACGCTGCAGGCGCTGAACGCCCCCGACCGCAACGGCAAGGTCGCCGACGTCACGCTCGGCTATGACGACGCCGCCAGCTACGTCACCGCGCCCAATTACTGGGGCCAGACCATCGGCCGCTATGCCAACCGCATCGCCGGCGGCAAGTTCACGCTGGACGGCAAGGCGTATCAGCTGACCCAGAACGACAAGGCCAATTCGCTCCACGGCGGCACGGTCGGCTTCGACAAGCGCGTGTGGCGGATCGTGTCGGTCAAGGACGGCCCGACCGCGTCGGTCACCATGGCGCTGAACAGCCCGAACGGCGACCAGGGCTATCCCGGTGCGCTCGACGTCACCGTCACCTATGCGCTGGACGACAAGGGCGCACTGACCATCGATTTCGATGCCAAGAGCGACGCACCGACCATCGTCAACCTGACCAACCACGCGCTGTTCGACATGGGCGGCGAGGGCAGCACGGTCGGCACGATGAACCACAAGCTGACCATCCCCGCCAGCCGCTACACGCCCGTAAACGACGCGCTGATCCCGACCGGCGAGCGGCGCGCGGTCGCCGGTACGGTGTTCGACTTCACCCGTGGCCGCATCGTCGGACAGGACGTGCGCGACGGCCGCGATGCGCAGATCGTCGCCGGGCGCGGATACGACCATAATTTCGTGCTCGACGCCGGGATCACGAAGGAGCCGAAGCTGGCCGCACGGCTGGAGGACCCCGCCTCGGGTCGCGTGCTGGAAGTGCTGACCACCGAACCGGGCGTGCAATTCTACTCGGGCAATTTCCTCGACGGCACGCTGATCGGCAAGAAGGGCCATGTGTACCGCATGGGCGACGGCATCGCGCTGGAGCCGCAGAAATTCCCCGACACCCCCAACCAGCCGGCCTTCGGTTCGGCACGGGTGGAGCCGGGCAAGCCGTACCATCACCGCATGGTGTACCGCGTGTCGGTGGCGCGCTGAAACTTCCTAGCTGGAACCGTATCCCCGCCTGCGCGGGGATGCGGCTATACGCAGCGCGACATTCGCCTCAATGTGCGTGCACCATCGCGCAATCATCCCCCGTCTCGATCTGCACCGTCGCATGACCGATGCCGAAGTCGTGCTCCAGCCGCTCGCCCAGCGCGGCGAGGAACGCATCGCCCGGATGCCCGCCGGGCACCACCAGATGCGCGGTCAGCGCGGTCTGGGTCGTGCTCATCGGCCAGATATGCAGGTCGTGCACCCGCACCACGCCCGGCTGCGCCGCCAGCACCGCCTCCACCGCCGCCGCGTCGATCCCGCGCGGCACCGCCTGTAGCGCCAGCAGCACCGATTCGCTCAGCAACCCCCAGGTCCCGATCAGGATGATCGCGACGACGATCAGGCTGACCAGCGGGTCGATCCATGTCGCCCCGGTCCACAGCATCGCCAGCCCGGCGATCACCACCCCGGCCGACACCGCCGCATCGGCGGCCATGTGGAGATAGGCACCGCGGATGTTGACGTCGCCATGCCGTCCGCGCGCGAACAGCAGCGCGGTCGCGACATTGACGACGATCCCGGCCAGCGCCACCCACACCACCGGCCAGCCATCGATCGCGCGCGGGCTGCCGAGCCGCTGGATCGTTTCCAGCAGGATCGCGCCGACCGCCATCAGCAGCACCAGCGCATTGGCGAGTGCGGCGAGGATGGTCGACGCGCCCAGCCCGTAGGTGAAGCGCGGCG
Source organism: Sphingomonas hankookensis (assembly GCF_028551275.1). NCBI lineage: Bacteria > Pseudomonadati > Pseudomonadota > Alphaproteobacteria > Sphingomonadales > Sphingomonadaceae > Sphingomonas > Sphingomonas hankookensis. The sequence continues at coordinate 3,548,083 of NZ_CP117025.1, read as the reverse complement.
TCGCCGGCCGCTTGGCCAGTTCCATGCCGCCCCAAGCGATCAGCAACCCCAGCACGTCGGACAGGTTGTGCCCGGCATCGGCGAGCAGCGCGACCGAATCGAACCAGAAGCCGGCGGCCCCTTCGACAATGACGAAGCCGATGTTGAGGATCGTCCCGATGGCGAAGGCCCGGCCGAAATCGGTCGGCAGGTGATGATGCCCGCCCGCGCCGTGACCGTGCGCATGGCCGTGCCCGTGACCGTGCCCGTGATCGTGATGGCCATGACCGTGATGATGTGCGCCCATGTCCGCCTTCTGGCACCGGCCCGCCGTGCTGACCAGACTCGTCCGTGGCGGTGGAGCTGCCTTGGCTGACCTTCCGGGTTGGACGGTGTCGGGCAAGACCGTTCGCAGACATCTCGGACCGACGGCCCGCCCGGCCCATCGTGGCTAACGCGCCGGTAACCGACCAAAACGGGATCGAAACGGCCCGTCGCGCGCTGACCCGGCAATTCCTGCGACTCCGGTCGCCAGTCGGGTAAGTTTGCAGACGTCATGGAACCGAATGACCCCGTAGCGCGCGTCCTGATCGTCGATGACGATCCGGCGGTGCATGATTCCTATCGCATGTCGTTCGCTCCGGCGGACGATGCCGCGCAGCTGGCCGATCTGGCGGCCGAACTGTTCGACGATGTGACGCCCGGCGACACGCCGCCGCTCGCCATGACCTTCGATCATGTCCATCAGGGGAATGAAGCGGTCGCGGCCGTCGAACGCGCGGTGCGGGACGACCGGCGCTTTGCCGTCGCCTTCATCGACGTGCGGATGCCGCCGGGCATCGACGGGCGCGAGACCGCACGCCGGATTCGTGCGATCGACCCCGATGTGCAGATCGTGATCGTCACCGGCTATTCCGACTTTTCGCCGGCACAGATCGCGCACGTCGCCGGACCGCCCGACCGGCTGTTCTACATCGCCAAGCCGTTCACCGCCGAGGAAGTCGTCCAGACCGCGACCGCGCTGTCGCATCGCTGGCTGGCGGATCGCGAGCTTGCCCGGACCCGCGCCGCGCTGGCGGTCAAGATCGAGGAGCTGGAGGATCAGGCGCGCGAGCTGGCCGCGAACGAGAGCAAGGCGATCCGCCTCGCCAATCGCGATCCGCTGACCGGCGCGCCCAATCGGTTGGCCTTCCTGCGCAACCTGTCCGAACAGGCGCGGCGACCGGGCGCGTTCGCGATGGCGATGATCGATCTCGACCGGTTCAAGCTGATCAACGACACGCTCGGCCATCTGGTCGGCGACGAGCTGATCCGTACCATCTGCGCCATCCTGATCGACCGGACCGGCGACCATGGCTTCGTCGCCCGGCTGGGCGGGGACGAATTCGGCGTGCTGCTGCATGTCGATACCGCCGATGCGGCGGTGATGCGCTGCGAACGGCTGGTGCGCGCCTGTTCGGCCGATCTGCAGGTGTTCGGCCATCCGATCCATGGTGCGGCGTCGATCGGCGTGGTCATGGTCGCCGGCGATACCGGGCGCGATCCGGTCGACGTGATGCGCCGTGCCGATCTGGCGCTGAACGAGGCCAAGCGTTCGGGCCGGGGCGTGGTGCGGCTGTTCGACGACAGCATGGACGAATCGATCCGATTCCGTCGGCGGGTCGAGGAGGGGCTGACCCAGGCGATCGCGAAGCGGGAACTGGCGCTGCTCTATCAACCGATCGTTGCGCAGGGGACGCTCGACATCGTCGGGTTCGAAGGGCTGCTGCGCTGGAACAGCCCCGATCATGGCGCGATCGGTCCGGCGACCTTCGTGCCGATCGCCGAGGAATCGAACCTGATCCACGACCTTGGCGACTGGGTGCTGAATAGCGCGCTGGCGATGCTCGCCGACTGGCCAAGCCAATATGTCTCGGTCAATTTTTCCCCGCGCCAGTTCCGACGGCAGAATTTCGTCGGGCATCTGGTCGAAAAGGTGCAGCGCGCCGGCATCGCCCCCGACCGGTTGCAGATCGAAATTACCGAAACCGCGATCTTCGACGATGCCGAACGCGCCGCCGATACGCTGTACCGGCTGCGGCAGATGGGGTTCCGCATCGCGCTCGACGATTTCGGGACCGGCTATTCCTCGCTCTACAATATCCGCAAATTCGCGCTCGATTGCCTGAAGATCGACCGCAGCTTCATCGACGGCATGGGGCGCGAACGCGAAAGCGCGGCGATCGTCCATTCGATCATCCACCTCGCCCGCGCGCTCCGGCTGGAGGTCGTGGCCGAAGGGGTGGAGACCGAACAGCAGGTGCAGGCGCTGCGCCTTGCGGGATGTTCGCATCTCCAGGGCTATTTCCTCTCCCGCCCGGTCGATGGCGCGGCGGCGACCGATATGGCGCGCAGCGGCACGTGGCCGGGGCAGGCGCGGATATCGGCCGAACCCGGCCGCGCATGACCGCGCGGCGCGCCCGTCCGCTCGGCGCGGCGCTGCTCGGACGCATGGCGCTGGTCGGGCTCGCCGGGATCGCGCTGGCGGGCGGGGTGCTGGCACTCGTCGCGGGACCGGCGGTGGCGTGGGGAAGCGTTTCGGCAGGCCTGTTCCTGCTCCTGCTGCTGCTGGTCACGCTGTGGCGCGGCATTGCCCGCTGGGTCACCGATCCGCTGCGCCAAGTCGATCAGGACATGGCGGCGATGGTCGAACCCGGGGAAGTCCCTGCATCCGATCCTTCGCCGGCTCCGGCCGAGATCCACTCGCTGTCGCGGCGGCTGGCGGTGGTGCGGCGGCAGATGCAGGATCAGGCGGGGCAGCGCGAATTGCGCTCCTTTCGGCTGGGGCGCTCGGAAAGCCGCGCGGCACTGGTCCATAACGCGCGCAACGCGCTGTCGCCGATCAGCGCGATCCTGTCGCACGGGCTAGCCCAGCCGCCGGTCGCCGAGCGCGACGTGATCGAGCGGGTCGTGTCCGAACTGGCGCGCGGGGATGTGCCGCCCGACCGGCGCGAAAAGCTCGCCGCCTATGTCATGACCGCGATCGATGCGGCGGCGCGGGCGCGGATGGAACGGCTGGCGCAGTTCGAAACGGGCCGCGCGGCGCTCGCCAACGTACTCGACATCATCGGAGGGCCGCAGGACATGGCGGCGGAGGGCGTGGCGCTCGACCGCTGCGACGTCACCGACCTGATCGCGCGCAACGGCGCGATCGCCCGCTATGGCGACGACCGCTCGATCGCGGTGACCTTTCCCGCATCGCCCTGCTGGGTGCGGGCCGACCGGGTGATCCTCAGCCAGGTGATCGGCAACCTGTTCCGCAACGCGACCGAAGCGATCGCCGCCCGGGGCGGCGGCGACGGGCAGGTGATCGTCACCATCGTCGACGCACCCGTCGTGACGGTGACGATCGCCGATGATGGCGAGGGCTTCGATCCGCTCGATGCGCCGATGCTGTTCCAGGCCGGCTATTCCACCCGCAAGGCCAAGTCGGGCGGGCTGGGACTGCATTGGTGCGCGAACTGGATGGCGGCGATGGGCGGCGCGCTGCGCCTCGAAAGCGAGGGCCCGGGTCTGGGCGCCCGCGCCATCCTGACGCTGCCCGCGGGGTAAGGGGCATCCGCTCCGTCACCCCGGACTTGATCCGGGGTCTCGCTTCTTCTTGTCGTTGGGACGATTACACCGCGATCAGGGACAAAATCCGCGCCGCATCGGCATGCCGGCAGATCAGCAGATCGGGCAGCCAGGTATCATGACAATTATAATAAAGCGGCGTCCCATCGATCCGCGACGCATGCAGCCCGGCGGCAAGCGCAACGGCGACCGGCGCACAGCTGTCCCATTCATATTGCCCGCCGGCGTGGAGATAGATGTCGGCCTCACCGCGAACCACGGCCATCGCCTTCGCGCCGGCCGACCCCATCGGGATCAGCTCGGCATCGATCGCCTCCGCCACCGCCAGTGCCTGCGGCGCGGGGCGGGTGCGGCTGACGACCATGCGCGCGCGTGCCGGGGCGGGGGGCACGATCGGCGCGGGGTTGCTCGACAGGGTAACGCCGAGTGCGGGCAGCGCGACCGCACCCGCCGCCGCGCGCCCGCCTATGGCAAGTGCTACGTGCACCGCCCAGTCGTCGCGCCCCTCGGCATATTCGCGCGTGCCGTCCAGTGGATCGACGATCCATGTCTGCGACGCCGCGCAGCGGGCCTTGTCGTCCGCCGACTCCTCGGACAGCACGAACGCCTGCGGTCGCGCCGCACGCAGCCGCTCGAGGATCAGCGCGTTCGCTTCCCTGTCGGCCCGGTCGCCCAGCGCCTTGCCGGTCTCGCGCCCTTCCTCCCGGATCGCGAGGAGCAATTTGCCGGCCTCGGCGGCGATGGCGGTCGCCAGCAGCGCGTCGTCGGTCACAGCACCGGCGCCCAGATACCCAGAACATGCTCGACGATGCGCTCGGCGGCGGCTTCCGGCGTTTCACGCGTCGTATCGACATGGATTTCGGGTGAAAGCGGCGGTTCGTATGGGCTGTCGATGCCGGTGAAGTTGGCCAACGCCCCGCTACGTGCCTTGGCGTACAGCCCTTTCACGTCGCGTGCCTCCGCGACGGCCAGGGGCGTATCGACGAACACCTCGACGAACTCGCCCTCCGGAAGCATCGACCGCGCCAGGTCGCGCTCGGCCCGGAAGGGTGAGATGAACGCGGTCAGCACGATCAAGCCCGCATCGGCCATCAGCTTGGCGACCTCGCCTACGCGACGGACATTCTCCACCCGATCGGCATCGGTGAACCCCAGATCGCGGTTAAGGCCATGGCGGACATTGTCGCCATCCAGCAGGAAGCTATGTTTGCCCAACGCGTGAAGTTTCTTCTCCACCAAATTCGCAATCGTCGACTTGCCCGACCCGGACAGGCCGGTGAACCACAGCACGCGCGGGGACTGGTTCTTCTGCGCGGCATGGGCCTCGCGGGTGATGTCGATCGACTGCCAATGGACGTTCTGGCTGCGGCGCAGGCAATAATCGATCATGCCGGCGGCGACGGTGGCGTTGGTGATCTTGTCGATCAGGATGAACCCGCCAAGGTCGCGATTGTCGGCATAGGGTTCGAAGGCGATGCCGCGGTCGGTGAACACGTCGGCCACGCCGATGTCGTTCAGCTGCAGCGTCTTGACCGACAGTTCGGCCAGCGTGTTGACGTCGACCGCGTGGCGCGGAGTCTGCACCGTAGCGGAGACCAAGCCTGAACCAGTCTTCAACCAATAGGCACGGCCGGGCAGCAGCGGTTCGCCATCCATCCATACGATGGTCGTGCGGAACTGGTCGGCGACCTGGGGCGGGGCGTCGGCAGCAGCGATCACGTCGCCGCGCGAACAGTCGATCTCGTCCGCAAGAGTGATCGTAACAGACTGCCCTGCGACCGCCTGTTCCAGATCGCCGTCCATCGTGACGATGCGCGCGACATGCGACGTCTTGCCCGATGGCAGCACCCGCACCGCATCGCCGGGGCGCACCGTGCCGCTGGCGATCAGTCCGGCGAACCCGCGAAAGTCGAGATCCGGGCGGTTGACCCATTGCACCGGCAGGCGGAAGGGCCGCGCGGCCGCCGCCTCGCTGTCCAGTTCGACCGATTCGAGATGCTCGATCAGCGCCGGTCCGCTGTACCATGGCGTGTTGGCCGAAGCGGCGGCGATATTGTCGCCCTTGAACCCCGACAGCGGAATTGCGGTAAAGCCGGCGATGCCGATCGATTCGGCGAAGGCGGCATAATCGGCGACGATGCTGTCGAAGGTCGCGCGATCATAGCCGACCAGATCCATCTTGTTCACCGCCAGCACGATGTGGCGGATGCCGATCAGGTGCGCCAGATAGCTGTGCCGCCGCGTCTGCGTCAGCACACCCTTGCGCGCGTCGATCAGGATGACGGCGAGGTCGGCGGTCGATGCGCCGGTCACCATGTTGCGGGTATATTGTTCGTGGCCGGGGGTGTCGGCGACGATGAACTTGCGCTTCTCCGTCGCGAAGAAACGATAGGCGACGTCGATGGTGATGCCCTGTTCGCGCTCGGCGGCGAGGCCGTCGACGAGCAGCGCGAAGTCGATTTCGCCGCCTTGCGTGCCGACCCGCTTCGAATCGCTTTCCAGCGCCGCCAGCTGATCCTCGAAGATCATCTTCGAATCGTAGAGCAGCCGGCCGATCAGCGTCGACTTGCCGTCGTCGACCGACCCGCAGGTGATGAAGCGCAGCAGCGACTTGGATTGATGCTGCGCCAGATAGGCGTCGATGTCGGACGCGATTAGCGCATCGGGCGTGTAGGCGGGGGCGGGCGTCTGGGCGTTCATATCTGCACGTCACCCCAGCTAAGGCTGGGGTCTCCCTGAAATGAGGGCATTCTATCGGCGGGAGGCCCCGGCCTTCGCCGGGGTTGACGCTTCGTCATGCTGCGCATGACGTGGCGCGTCAAAAATACCCCTCCTGCTTCTTCTTTTCCATGCTGGCCGATCCCGCATCGCGGTCGATCGCGCGACCCTGCCTTTCGGAGGTGGTGGTCAGCAGCATCTCCTGAATGACCTCCGACAGGGTTGCTGCCTCGCTCTCGACCGCGCCGGTCAGCGGATAGCAGCCGAGCGTGCGGAAACGGATCGAGCGATCGACCGGGACTTCGCCGGGCAGTAGCCGGAAGCGGTCGTCATCGACCATCAGCAACATGCCGTCGCGCTCGACGGTTGGACGCGGGGCCGCGAAATAGAGCGGCACGATCTCGATCCCCTGCGACAGGATGTACTGCCAGATATCCAACTCGGTCCAGTTCGACAGCGGGAAGACGCGGATCGATTCGCCCTTCGCCTTGCGCGCATTGTACAAATGCCACAGCTCGGGCCGCTGCGCCTTCGGGTCCCAGCGGTGGTTGGCCGAGCGGAACGAGAAGACGCGCTCCTTGGCGCGGCTCTTCTCCTCGTCGCGACGCGCGCCGCCGAACGCCGCATCGAAGCCATAATGGTCGAGCGCCTGCTTCAGCCCCTCGGTCTTCCACAGATCGGTGTGCAGGCTGCCGTGGTCGAACGGGTTGATCCCGCGCGCCTTCGCTTCCGGGTTCTGGTGAACGAGCAATTCCATGCCGGCATCGCGCGCCGCCTTGTCGCGTAGGTCGTACATCGCGCGGAATTTCCACGTCGTATCGACATGGAGCAGCGGGAAGGGCGGGGGAGCGGGGTAGAAAGCCTTCTTGGCAAGGTGCAGCATCACCGCCGAATCCTTGCCGACCGAGTAGAGCATGACCGGGCGTTCGGCCTCTGCCACGACTTCGCGCAGGATATGGATGCTCTCCGCTTCCAGGCGCTGGAGATGGGTGAGGCGGTCGGGGGAAGGCTCGGTCATGTCGGGATCGCAGGTAGCGATCCGGTCCGGCCCACCAAAGCAACGATTCCTGCAGCGTGCGGCAGTTCAGCTATCGCGTGGAGCTGGGACCGATACGATCACGGCCCTGTCCATCGTACCGCGATCATGTGCAGTCAAAAAGCGCCTGGGAACTGCCCGGCGTACCGGACCGTCCCAGGCGCCGGTTCCGTTCAGATCGGACGCAGATCGTCGCCGTAATTGTCACGGAACAGAGCAAAAAATGCCTGCATCTTCATTCTCCCAGTTACGCCGAGGCGTCCGGACGTATTAACGTAAAATTAACCCTACGCCAAATCGGAATCGCAACGACCGCACGCAGAGTGCGGGTCATCGCCGTTAACCGAAGTTTTGCAGTTGGGTAGGTAGCGAAGGCGGGTCATGCGTCGCGCCGAATCGGACCAATTCCCGCTGGTCGGGGCCCGGGATCCATCACGATCCGCTAGCGGAGCGTCGGTTGGGCATGCGGTTCCCCCCTACCGATTCCTGTTGCTGGCCGAACTCGAAGATTTCGTCGCCCTGCGTCGCAGCGTCGGGGTGGCCCGCGCACGGCTGGTAATGGACGACGTCATCGCACGGCTGGAAACGGCGCTGCCGATGATCCGCGGCATTCCGGCAGGACCGGCGATGCTGGAACTGTCGTTCGACTGCGACTCGTCCGCCGAAGGCGTCGCGACCGTCGAGCGGGTGCGAGCGACCATGGCTGCGCCGTTCGACCTGGATGGTGAATCCCATCGCTTGTCGTTGCGAATCGGTGGTGGCGGCGCGCCAACCCATGATGCCGACGAGCTTCGCCTGATCGAATCCGCCGAACAGGCGCTGGCCGATGCTCGCGAGATTCGCAGCGACGTCGTGCGCGACCTTGCCAATCCATCGGCCGGCGACGACCCCATCCAGCTGATGCGCGAACTGCCCGAGGCGATCGCCAGCGGGCAGATTTTCCTGCAATATCAGCCCAAGGTGCGGGTGCGGCAGCAACAGGTGGTCAGCGCCGAGGCATTGGTGCGCTGGCGCCATCCGGTGCGCGGGCTGATCTTGCCGGGCATGTTCATCGAAGCAGCCGAGCGTTCGAACGCGATCGGTCCGCTGACGCTGTGGATCATCGAGCGGGCAATCGCCGACCAGCGCGTGCTTGCCGCGCAGGGCCATGACATTCCGATCTTCATCAACATCTCGGGCGTGCTGCTGTCCGATGCGGGCTTCGTCCGCGATGCCTGCGCGCTGGTCAGCGGGGGCGGCGCGAAGATCGGGTTCGAGATTACCGAAACGGCGGTGATCCGCGATCCGGAAAGCGCCATCGCCAATCTCGGCATCTTCGCGCGCATCGGCGTGCCGCTCGCGATCGACGATTACGGTGCGGGATTGTCGTCGCTCGCCTATCTGAAGCGGCTACCCGCCCGCGAACTGAAGATCGACAAGCTGTTCGTGACCCAGCTGACCAGCAGCAACCGCGATCCGCTGATCGTCCGCTCGACCATCGATCTGGCCCATGCGCTGGACATGGAAGTGACGGCGGAAGGCGTGGAGACGCCCGCCGCGCTGGCGCTGCTGGGGGTCATGGGGTGCGACATGGTGCAGGGGTTCCTGATCAGCCGCCCGATCGAATTTGCCGCGTTCCTGACCTTCCTGTCCGAAGAACGGCATGTCGCGGCGATGGCGGGACCGCGATTCTCGTTTCACCGTGACGTGGGGCAGTGGAAGGTCGGCTAAGCAGGAAGCCGCGACGGACCGGATGATCCTACCCTGCAACGTGCACGACAGATGCCGCGATCAGCCGACTGGGCAAACTTACTCGCGGTTAACCTCGTCCGTCGCATGATGAACCATGACCGCGCGACGTGCCGCTCCCGTCCTGTTCTTCGCTGCCGCCTCACTGGCGCCGATGCCGGCCATGGCGCAGGCCAACCAGCCCACCCTCGAAGCAAGGTTCGAGGCAGCACGTTCGGGGCTGGTCGCCCAACCCGAGCGGGGATTGCAAGAAGGCGAGTCGCTGGAAAAGGCGGCAGGCGAGCGTGATGGTGCGGACTCACCCTTGGTTGCTGCCAGTATCTGGCTCCAGGCGGAGGCGTATGCCCGGCTCGGTCGACGTGCCGACGCGCGTCGCGAAATTCGCTCTGCGCTGTCGCTCGTGCAACGACGGCGACCCCGGCTTCCGCTGGAAGGTGATATTCTTCGCACGCGAGGGGACGTCGCTTCCGACGAAGGGAATGTCAGTTCTGCGCTGAACGACTATCAGATGTCGTATCGCATCTATCGGGAAACAGGAGACGCCAGAGGTCAGTCGCTGGCGCTGCTGAGCATAGGTGCCTTGTATCGACAGGGATCGGATTTCAGCGCCGCTCTCAAATATTATGGGCAAGCGATCGATGCCTATGCTGCTGATCCCGTCCTGTCGGTATCGTTGCTGAACAATCGCGGTAACGTACTCACCGAAATGGGGCAGTATCGTCGCGCTTTGACCGACTTCCGCCGTGCATTGGAACTGGTAGGCCGGATCAGCAATCCTGCCTTCGAAGCACGTATCTACGGTAACATCGCGCGCGCCTATCGTGGCGAGGGTGCGCCGAATGCTGCATGGCAGGCGGCCGTTCGGGGGATGGCGATCGCGCGGGCCGCCGATGCGATAACCGCGCTTAATCAGTTGCAGACGCTGGCCGGGCGGATAGCCGCTGATCGCGGCGACTTCCGGACTGCGGTAAGGCTGGTGGATACGGCGTTCGAGGATGTCGACCTGACGACCACGCCACTGACGGCGCGGGACAATCATCGCAATGCTTACGGGGTTTATGCCGCCGCCGGGGAAACCGCGAAGGCGCTCGCCCATCTCGAGGCGCTCGACCGGCTGAACGAGCAGGCGACGCAGCTCACCACCTCGACCAAGACCGCGCTGATGTCGGCGCGGTTCGATTTCCAGAACCAGGAACTGCGCATTGCGCGGTTGCAGCAGGAGGAATTGCGCCGCAACGTCGCGTTCGAACGGGCCAATGCGCGGTTCGAGCGTATCCTGTTCGGCAGCATCGCCGCGGCCGTCGCAGTGCTCCTTGCGCTGCTGAGCTTCGGCGTGGTGACGTTGCGTCGCAGCCGCGATGCGATCCGGCGCGCCAACGTCGATCTTGCCGCGACCAATGCCGCGCTCGAAAAGGCGCTGAAGGCCAAGGGCGATTTCCTCGCCACGACCAGCCACGAGATTCGCACACCCCTGAACGGTATTCTCGGCATGGCGCAGGTGATGCTGCGCGACGAATCGCTGGCCCCGGCAACCCGCGACCGGCTGGACATCATTCACGACGCAGGGGTCACGATGCGATCGCTGGTCGACGACATTCTGGACGTCGCGAAGATGCAGTCGGGGAATTTGTCGGTCGAACGTGTGCCGACCGACCTGATCGCGACGGTCGAGGATCTGGCACGGCTGTGGCGGCGACAGGCGGAGGATCGCGGACTGGGCTTCGTTGTCGAACTGGGCGACGTGCCGCGCTGGGTGGAGGGAGACCCGGTCCGGCTGCGGCAGATCCTGTTCAACCTGTTGTCGAATGCGCTGAAATTCACGCCGTCGGGCGAGATCGCGCTACGGATGGCGGCGACGGGCGACCGGCTGTCGATCGCCGTGGCGGACACCGGGATCGGCATCGCACCCGATCGGTTGGAGGAGGTGTTCGAATCCTTCCAGCAGGCCGACACCAGCACCACGCGTCGCTATGGCGGCACCGGTCTCGGTCTGACGATCTGCCGCAATCTCGCGCGGGCGATGGGCGGCGATATCATCGTCAGCAGCGCGCCGGGGCAGGGGGCGACCTTTACCGTCGATCTGCCGCTGGTCGAGGTGGCGCCGGAGGTTGTCGGGACCGGTCCGGCGGACCGTGCGGCGTCGGCGACGACGCTTGCGATCCTCGAACGCAATCCGATCACCCGGGGGATGATGCGCACCCTGTTCGCCGATCATGTCGACGACATGGCGTTCGTCGACGACGCCGCGGGCTTGCTGGACGTGCTGGCGCTGGGATCGACCGACACGGTGCTGGTCGATATGGCCTCGCTGTCGGCGGGGAGCACCGATGCCGACGGCATACTATCGATGGTAGTCGCGGAAGCGCATCAGCGTAACTTGCGCATCGTGCTGCTGGCGCGGGAGCAAGATGATATCGCTCCTCCATGCAAGAATGTCACATTGCTGCAAAAACCTGTTTCGGCTACGCAACTAATCGACGCCTTATTTGTCGTAGGGAAAGGCCGGGCGCCTGCGGTCCCCCTTGTACCGAACGCCGCATAGCGCGATAGCGGATTGCAATATGAACAGCGTCAATGTCTGCCCTGTCCGATCGGCGTGCGTCGCATGAACATCCTTTTTGTTGAGGATGATGCGATGAATCGTCGTGTCGTCCGCGACATGCTCGACGTGGCCGGGGCGGCCATGGTCGAGGCGGACAGCGCAGAGGCCGGGTTGCAGCGGATCGAGGAGGGGGACTATGACCTCGTCCTGCTCGACCTGCGCATGCCCGGCATGGACGGCTTCGAGGTGATCCGGCGGGTTCGCGCGCGGGACGATGCCAAGCGGACGCTGCCGATCGTAGTCGTCACCGCCGATACCGCGATCGACCTGACCCAGCGATGCATCGCGGCCGGGGCGGACGAGGTGTTGTTCAAGCCCGTGGCGATGGACGCCTTGTTCGATGCGATCGGCCGAATCGTCGCCGGTCGCGCAGGGGGCGACCTGATCTTCTGAACCCTGCCGGTTTGGCTTGCCCGCGCGGGACAGTCCTGTTAGGGAGATTCGTCACGCCGCAGCCATGCTTCGGCGAACCCTATTCTATTGCGATAAAGACCCGGAGTTTACCGACCCCATGCAGATCATCGTCCGTGACAACAATGTCGATCAGGCCCTTCGTGCGCTGAAGAAGAAGCTGCAGCGCGAAGGCGTGTATCGCGAGATGAAGCTGCGCCGTCACTACGAAAAGCCTTCGGAAAAGCGCGCTCGCGAGCGTGCCGCCGCCGTCCGTCGCGCCCGCAAGCTGGAGCGCAAGCGGATGGAACGCGACAGCGCACGGTAAGTATCGAATCGGGTCGCGGGTCATCCGACCGGCGGCCTTGTTTGATCCATGCGATGCGGCGCACAGGCTGCGCCGGAAGAGGTTTCGATGTCGGTCACTGCCGTTCCGCTCCGTCCCGTCAAGCAGCGTCATATCGTCTGGATATGGGTAGGGATCGTTCTGGCCCTGCTGCTCGCGGCCGGATTCGCCTGGGCCGGCACGCGCAGCGGCACCGATTCGTTCCTTGCCAGCAACGCATCGCGCTCCGGCGTCGTGACGACCGCCAGCGGCCTGCAATATGAAGTGCTGACCAAGGGCAGCGGCCCGACGCCGACCGACGCCGACGTCGCGCTGGTCAACTATGTCGGCAAGTTCACCGACGGCACCATCTTCGACCAGAGCCGCCAGCCGACGCCGACGTCGCCAAAGGGTGTCGTCCCGGGTTTCGGTGAAGCGATCAAGCTGATGCCGAAGGGGTCGAAGTACCGCTTCTGGCTGAAGCCCGAACTCGGCTATGCCGCGCCGCGTCCCGAAGGCGCGCCGCCGATGTCGCCGGAAGTCGAGAAGCTGTCGAAGCAGGTGCTGGTGTTCGATGTCGAGATGCTCGACTTCATTCCGGAAACGGTGCTGCAGCAGATTCAGATGCAGCAGATGATGCAGCAACAGCAGGGCGGCGCTACGCCCCCGCCGGGCGCGGTCCCGCCGCCGGCCGGCCGCTGAACCAGCCTCCGAACGAATCGCAGACGGCGCCGGTAGTACCGGCGCCGTTTTCGTTTGGGGTGCTGCGGGGGCGGGGCGCGAATGGCTGGTTTACGCGTGGCCGGTGCCGGTTATCGCGCGCTGCCGTCGATGTGGCGTAGTCTGATTGGCGGACGGGCGCTCTGGAACAGGTGCTAAGGCTCAGGGGCCGATCCGCCTTGTACCGAACGTTCGTGTAAGGGCGATCGAAATTCCGCCTGGTTCTTGCCCATGGCAGGAGCCGCGAGAGGCTCCTGCCCTCGCTGGAGCGACGGTTTCGCGCGGAACGCCGAATGATACGGTCTCGGGCGCTGGTCGCATACTCCGCATCAGTACATTGACGACATGATCCTGCGAGAGTTGGACGGTCGATCGTGGCGATCATGTCGGTGTCCAGAACCGGATGCGCGCCGCAGGGCGGCCATCGCGCCCGCCGCATTTCGTGCTATTCGCACGCCATGGCTTTCTGCATCCCGTTCCGCCGCGTTCCCGGCCGGACTTCCCATATGCTTCGATCGACGGCGCTGCTGGCGACGCTGTTGACGATCAGTGCGGCGCCCGCGGCTGCTCCCGCCGATACGGCCACGCTGGAGGCACTGCGTGCCGCCGATTTGCGGCTGGGTGCGATCGGGTATCGACTGGCGACGGCGAACGCCGCGCTCTGCAGCGATGTGGCGCCGGTGCCGGGCATCGTGGTCCATGCCATCGACCAATATGCCGAGTCGGAGCAACCGGCCGCGCGTACGGCGTTCGGCTTTGCGACCGGCGTGGCGGTAGAGGGCGTGGTGCCCGGCAGTCCGGCCGCCCTGGCCGGACTGCACGCCGACGATGCGATCGTCAGCGTCAACGGACAGCCGGTTCCGGTTGCCGATGGCGCCGGTCATGTCCGCACCCGCGACGCCATGGTCGCGCTGATCGACGCCCAGCCGGTCGACCGGCCGCTGACGATGGTCGTGCGGCGGGCCGGAAGCGACCGCAGCGTCGTCATCGCGCCATCGCCGGGGTGTCGCACGCTGTTCGAACTACGCGTCGGCACCACCATGGATGCGGTCGCCGACGGGCGGCTGGTGCAGATATCGAGCGCGTTTCTGGACAAGCTGGCGGATCCGCAACTCGCGGTAGTCGTCGGGCATGAACTGTCGCACAACATCCTGCGCCATCATGCGCGGCTGGATGCCGCGCGGGTCAGCCGGGGGTTGCTGGGTGAACTGGGCCGTAACGGGCGACTGCACCGTGCGACCGAGGACGATGCCGACCGACTGGGCGTGCATCTGTTGCGCAACGCCGGATGGGACCCGCAGGAGGCAGTCCGGTTCTGGCGGGGGCCGGGCGCGCGAATCGATGGCGGGATCTTTCACAGCAGAACCCATTCATCCGCGTCCAAACGCGCCCAATTGATTGCGGCGGAACTTGCCGCGCTGCCAAAGGGCGCACCCATTCCCTATCGGCCGCCAGTGCTGTCGACGCGCGATCAGCCGCTGCAATAGGTTCGAGCGCAGCCGAATCGTAACAATATGTTGCCACTATTGTTTTTGGCGCGGGAACTAACGCGATCTTAACCGGTTCCCGGCCAGTCGTTCGCGCGACCATTCTGGTCTTGATGGCCCAACGGCTGATCGCGAACGGAACGATAGGACTTGCAGGTGGCGTGCTGCTGTGCAAAAGGCGATCCGACGTAAAGTTTTGCAAGGGAGTGTAGAAATGGGTTTTGCCAAGAAGATGCTGATCGCGGCCTCGGCCGTGTCGATGACCGTTGCTCCGACGATCGCCAACGCTGCCAACGCTTCGAAGCTGTCGGTTGCTCGTGCGTCGGCTCCGGCTGCCAAGGGTGAGAAGCTGGCCGGCGGTGGCGTGATCGTCGCGATCCTGGCCGCTGCTGCCGTCGTCGCCGGCATCGTCGTCGTCGCTGACTCGGACAGCGATTCGGACAGCAACTGATTGTCCGCGCGGGTAACCGCGCCGCGATCTGTTGAAAGGGCGTCCCTCACGGGGCGCCCTTTTTCGTTATGGTGATGGTTGGTCGGACCGGCAGATGTCGGCTCCGGCGGCGACGGGCGTGTCGAGCAGGTGGCTCGGCAGCGGGGCGCCGTCTCGGCAAGCGGTCGACGATCGTGCTGATGGAAGCACGAAGCGCCGGGCGCCTGACTTTGCCGGGGGCGGCCGCTACAGGTCGGTTGGGCCGGCTCCGGACGAAGCTGGCGGGGTCCGGCAACGCTGAAACGAACCGGAACCCGATCGCCGTCGCGCCGGATCAGTCGACGCTTGCGCCGGTTCCTTCGGGACAATGGGTCGTCAGGAATCGCCGCGTTTCACCCGACAGGGCGAGGGCGGTCAGTCGGCCGGTGCGATAGGCGCCGGTATCGATGCCGATCCGGTTGTCGCGAAGATCGGGCTGATCGGTGACGGTGTGGCCATGGACCACGAACCGTTCATGGTGCCCGCGATGGTCGAGGAACGGCGCGCGGATCCAGCGCAGGTCCGACGACTTCTGATCGGCCAGCGCGACGCCGGGGCGGATGCCGGCGTGGACCATCACATAATCGCCGATCACGATGCTGTCGGGCAGCGACCGCAGAAAATCGATATGGGCCGGCGGCACATGGTCACGGATCAGGCGCTGAACACCCTTCAGGTCCTCGCGCTCATAGGTTTCGTCGTCGACGCCGTAGCTGAGCAGCGTCTCGCGCCCGCCGGCACGGTTGAAGATGCCGAGTGCCTGTCGTGCGCCATCGGCGGCTTCGAGCAGCAGTTCCTCATGGTTGCCGCACAGGCAGTGGACGTCGGGGCTGGCGGCGCACAGCGCCATCACCCGGTCGACGACGCCGCGCGAATCGGGACCGCGGTCGATCAGGTCGCCGAGAAAGACCAGGGTGACGCGGCGATCGCCCCGTTCGGGATCGGCATCGATCTGCGCCAGCAATTGCTCGAGACAGTCGAGCCGGCCGTGGATATCGCCGATCGCATAGACGACGCCGTCATCGGGTACGCGGGGAGCGGGGGCTGCGGATCGGCGAAAGAGCTTGGAAAAGACCATGATGCGCCAAGGCCTCTAGGCGAAAGGGGTGGCACGATCAATAAAGCGCCGGGTTTGCCAATCGGCTGACATCGTTCTATTGCGGCGCAGCAATTTTCAGGGATGGAAACGATGACGATCAAGAAGGTACGCAAGGCAGTCTTCCCCGTCGCCGGCTTGGGCACGCGGTTTCTTCCCGCGACCAAGTCGATGCCGAAGGAAATGTTGACCGTCGTCGACAAGCCCCTGATCCAGTATGCCGTCGAAGAGGCGCTGGAAGCCGGGATCGAACAGATCATCTTCGTCACCGGCCGCGGCAAGGGCGCGCTGGAGGATCATTTCGACGTTTCCTACGAACTGGAAGCGACGATGAAGGCGCGCGGCAAGTCGATGGCGCTGATCGAAGGCATCCGGCAGAAGCCGGGCAGCCCGGTCTATGTCCGCCAGCAGGAACCGCTGGGTCTCGGCCATGCGGTGTGGTGCGCGCGGGAGATCGTCGGCGACGAGCCGTTTGCGGTGCTGCTGCCTGACGAACTGATGGTCGGCGGGTTCCTGAAGCAGATGGTCGACGCCTATAATCAGGTCGGCGGCAACGTGATCGGCGCGCTGGAAGTGCCGGACAGCGAAACCGACAAGTATGGCATCATCTCGCCGGGCAAGACCGATGGTCGCCTGACCGAAGTCACCGCGCTGGTCGAAAAGCCCAAGGGCAAGGCGCCGTCGAACCTGATGATTCCGGGTCGTTACATCCTGCAGCCCGAAGTCATGCAGATCCTCGATTCGCAGGAGCCGGGCGCCGGCGGCGAAATCCAGCTGACCGATGCGATGGCCAAGCTGATCGGCAACCAGCCGTTCCACGGCTTCACCTTCGACGGCAAGCGGTACGACTGCGGCGACAAGGCCGGTTGGGTGCAGGCGAACATCGCGCTGGCGCTGGCGCGCGCGGACATCGGTCCGGCGGTGCGGGCCTTCGCCGAGGAAGCGCTGGCCAAGTAAGGAACAGGGCGGGGGCCGAGGCTCCCGCCGCTACAGGGTGACCAGCCGGTCATCCCCGAGGGTCGCGAGCAGGTCGATCAGACCGCCTGCCGCGACCCTTTGCGTGTCGGCGGACAGGCCGGCGAGCGCGAGGCCGGTCTGGCACGCGATCAGGTCCACGCCGCTGTCGGTCGCGATGGCGCGGAGGTCGTTCAGGCTCGGCAGGCCTTCCGGCGCGGTGGCATCGGTCGCGAGTAACTCGACTGCGTTTTCATGCAGATAGACTTGGGCACGTCCGCCCAGCGCGGCGGCGGCGCAGGCCATGGTCAGCGCGACGCGCAGCCGGTCCGGATCGGGACCGGCGACGACAACCGTCAGCCCGCGCATCGGCAGCCGGGGTCCTTGGGCAGGGTCAGGGTGCGGAAGCGGAAGGCGAGCAGGTCGGCGATCAGCAGCTTGCCCGCAGGGTCCTCGCCGAAGCCGATGATCGCGCGCATGACCTCCAGCGCGGCCATGCTGCCGAGGATGCCGGTCAGGGCGCCCAGCACCCCCTGGTCGGCGCAGCTGGCGTCGGCGCGCGCGGGGTCGTTGCCGACGAAGCAGCGATAGCAGGGGAGGTGCGGTTCCCAGCCGCGGAACACGCCCAATTGCCCTTCGAACTGGCCGACAGCGGCCGATATCAAGGGGATACGGGCGGCGAGGGCGGTGTCGGCGACGGTGAGGCGGGTTGCGAAGTTGTCGCACCCGTCGAGTATGGCGGAGGCGTTGGCGAGCAGATCGGCGGCGTTGGTGGCGTCAATTCGGACGGAGCGTGGCTCTACTGCGACGAACGGATTGATTCGGGCGATGGCGGATGCTGCCGCCGTGACCTTTTGCGCACCGATGTTGTCACCGGTGAACAGCGTCTGGCGTTGCAGGTTGCTGGCATCGACCCGGTCGTCGTCGATCACGACCAGCGTGCCGACCCCGGCCGCCGCAAGATATTGCAAAGCGGGCGATCCGATGCCGCCCGCGCCGATCACGACCACGCGCGCGGCCTTCAGCGCAGCCTGTCCGGCACCGCCAACTTCGCGCAGGACGAGGTGGCGGGCGTAGCGATCGAGTTCGGCGTCGGAGAAGGTCATTCGGCCCAGTCGAACAGCAGCACGGCGCGATACCAGTTGCCCGCGCCGACGAAGCGGGGCACCAGATTGCCGCGCGCATAGCTGACCACCAGCCCGGCGGCATATTGTTCGACGGTCGGGCAGTTGATCGCGCGGGGGATCGTCGCGCGGACGACATGATCCTCGCCGATCAGCACCGCGACATCGACCTGTACCTGCAGGCGGCCGCCGACCGGGGCGGGGCGGGGACAGCCGGTCCGGCGCATTTCGGACTGGACGAAGGCGGCCATGCGCGGTGTCGGATGCGGGGTGCGGCGATAGGGCAGCGGCGGCAGCGCGCTCCAGTCGATCGGCGACCGGGCCAGCGGCGCAGGCTGCGGCGCGATGGGCGGCGACGGTGCGACCAGAGGCGACGCCTGCACCAGCTGGGCGGTAAGGCCGAGCAGGGCGAAGGGCATCATCGGCCGGTCGATCCGAACCCGCCCGCCCCGCGCACGGTATCGTCGAGCAGGTCGACTTCGGTGAGGGTGGCGCGGGTGACCTCGGCCGGGACCAGCTGTGCGATGCGTTCGCCGCGCACCACGCGGAACGGTTCCTGCCCGAGATTGGCGAGGATCACCTTCACCTCGCCGCGATAGTCGCTGTCGATCGTGCCGGGGGTGTTGAGACAGGTGATGCCGTGCTTGAGCGCCAGGCCCGAGCGCGGGCGCACCTGTACCTCATAGCCCTCCGGAATCGCCATGGCGAAGCCGGTGGCGACGGCGTGACGTGCGCCGGGGGCCAGTTCGACATCCTCGGCGGCAACGACGTCCATCCCCGCCGCGCCGGCGGTGGCATAGGCGGGCAGCGGCAGGCCGGCACCATGGGGCAGGCGGAGGATCTGCAGCGCGATCACGGGGTCACCATCGCGTTCCGGACCGGTACGGGGGCGGGGTCGGCGGACATGCGGCGCACCGCGTCGATCAGGTCGGGGTCGTCGAGCAGGTCATGGCCGCGTCCCGGCAGCACGCGATAATCGGTGGCGATGCCGCGCAGTGCCAGTGCCTCTGCATAGGCGCGCGAGAAACGCTGCGGCGTCTCGCTGTCGTTGGCACCGACCAGCAGCGCGACGCGGGTGACCGGGGCGACCCCGCCGACCGTCATCAACGGGTCGAAGCTGTCGACCGGCGTGGCGAAGCCGCCATGGCCCTGTTTCGCGCGGAACTTGCGCCATTCGGGTAACATGCACGGACAGCCGGCGAGCACGACGCCGTCGACCAGCCCGGGGCGGAGGCCGACCAGCGCCGCCGCCATCGCCGCGCCGCCCGATTGCCCGACGAGGATCGTCCGCGCCTGGGGATAGCGATCCCGCCATCTCCTGATCGTATCGGCCACCGCTGCGATCCGGTCGGCGGTGTAGCTGTCGCCGCCGGTGCCGCCGCGCGATCCGGGGGAATGATTGCCCGCATCGTCATGATAGCCCGGCCGCAGCAGCGCGATGGCGCGCGCGTGCGGGATCGCGTCGGCCAGTCGGTGCGCGGCACCGGTGAAGGTCGCCGGAACCGCGCCGTCGCCATCGCCATGCAGCAAGACGACCAGCGTGCGGACGTCGCGCGGCGCGGCGGGGCCGAAGCTCTGCCCGGCCAGGGCAGGCGCGGACGGTGCGGAGGACGTGCCATGCGTCGCACATCCGGCGGCGGCGAGCAGGAGGAGGGGGCTAAGCCAGCGCATCGGCAATCCTGTCGGCCAGTCGACCGGCGACGTCGCTCTTGGGCGCATCGGCCCAATGGTCGATGCCGTCGGCGGTGACGAGGTGGACGCTGTTGCGGTCGCCACCCATCACATCGCCCGATACGTCGTTGGCGACGATCCAGTCAGCATTCTTCGCGATCCGCTTGGCGGTGGCATGCGCCAGCACGTCGTCGGTTTCCGCCGCGAAGCCGACCAGCAGCCGCGGGCGACGCGGGCTTTTGCCGAGCATCGCGAGGATGTCGGGATTGGGCAGCAGCGTCAGGGTCGGCGGGCCGTCGCCCTTCTTCAGCTTCGATGGCGCGGCCTCCACCTGCCAGTCGGCGACGGCGGCGACCATCACCGCCGCATCGGCCGGCAACGCCTGCGCAACGGCGTTCGCCATGTCGCGCGCCGATTCGACATTGACGCGGTCGACGCCCCCGGGCGTGGGGAGGGTCACCGGACCGGCGATCAGCGTCACCCGCGCCCCGCGCGCGGCACAGGCGGCGGCGATGGCAAAACCCTGTTTCCCCGAGGAACGGTTGGCGAGGTAGCGGACCGGATCGATCGCCTCATGCGTCGGGCCGGCGGTGACGAGCACATGCCGTCCGGCCAGCGTCTGTCGCGCAGCGGGCGCGGTCAGTGATTCGATCGCGGCGACGATCGCCGCCGGTTCGGGCAGGCGGCCGGGGCCATATTCGCCGCACGCCATCGCGCCCTCGTCCGGGTCCATCACGCTCACGCCGTCGCCGCGCAGCGTCGCGACGTTGCGGACGGTCGCGGGATGCTGCCACATGCGCACGTTCATCGCCGGCACGGCCAGCACCGGCTTGTCGGTCGCGAGCAGCAAGGTGGTGGCGAGATCGTCGGCGACGCCGGCGGCCATGCGCGCCATCAGGTCGGCGGTGGCAGGTGCGACCACGACCAGATCGGCCTGGCGGCTGAGCTGGATATGGCCCATCTCCGCCTCGTCCTTCAGGTCCCACAGGCTGGTATGGACCGGCTGTTCGCTCAGCGCCGCGAGCGTCATCGGTGTCACGAACTGCGCGCCGCCATCGGTCAGGACACAGCGGACGCTGTGCCCGGCCCCGCGCAGCAGGCGGATCAGCTCGCACGCCTTATAGGCGGCGATGCCCCCACCGACGATCAGCAATATGCGTGTCATCGGGTAATCCTCTGCACCCGAACGCGCCGCCTGTCGAGCAAGGTGCGCGTCAGATCGCGCAAGGCATCGGGCAGAAAGGCCATGCCGACCAGATAGGCGGGCGCGGCGATCAGTACCCAGTGAAAGCTGTCGGTCCGTGCGAATGCCGCGATCAACAGGGCGAAGACGCCGAACGTCGCCGCCGCGCGCACGCCGACCGGCCCCGGCGCCGCCGCCCAGCCGACCAGCGCGAGCATCGCCAGCGGCGCGCCTAGCCACCAGGGCAGCATGGTCAGCGCGGTCGAGCGCGCCATGCCCGATGCGAACAGCGCGGGGCCGTGCCAGCCGCCCCAGGCAGCGGCACTCATGTCGAGCGGCCCCGACACCATGGCGATCGCGCGGGCGTGGAGCGACAGGATGGCGACGAACAGCAGCAGGATCGCACCCCATGCCAGCGCCTCGCGCCGCTGCCGCCCGACCAGCGCGGCGAGAAGCATGACGACGGCATAGAGCGCGGCAGTCTCCCGAATCAGCATCGCGCACAGTGCCAGCGCGACGGCCTCGATCCAGCGATCGGCACGCCGGATGGCGAGCGACCATGCGACCAGCAGCCCGGCCCACAGCTCATGGAAATGGACCAGCGCCGGCTGGACGAAGGCGACCATGCCGCCGGCGAGCAGGAACAGCGCGGTGATGCGCGGCGGGCCGCGATCGAACCAGTCGCCGATCCGCCGGGTCCAGGCGAAACCGGTCGCGGCGGCGATCAGCACCAGCAGCACGACCGACACCATATCGGGCAGGGCCGCCTGAATCACGGTCAGCGTCGGCAGGCGGACGGCGGTGAACGGGCGCAGCGGATAGCCGGCTGCACGAAATTCGGTCGCGATGACGCCGTAATAGTCGCCGCCGCGCCGCAACCCGTCGATCACCGCGCCGTAGAGGCCGAGGTCGCCCTGTCCCCCGGCGCGGGTGCCGACATCCTCGACCGGCCGCATCCATGCCGTCAGCAACAGGGCGATGCCGAGCAGCAGGAGCACCAGCGCCATGGCCGGCCGCACTCCTGCGAACCGGCTGGGCGACGACAGCCACAGCGGTGGCCGCGGGCGGATCATCCCAGCAGCTGTACCAGCGCCGCGCCGGCCGCTCCGCTCGCCAGGGCGACGAGGCCATAGCGCCAACCGCCGCCGACCTTCACCACCGCGATATCGGGCAGCGGCGGAGAGGGCGGGGCGCCGCCGGGGGCGGGATAGCGTGCCTCGATATTGCGGATCAGGTCGGGCAGCCGGGCAAAGGTGCGCAGGTCGGTGACGATGCGGTCGGCGACCATCGCCTCCGGCCCCAGCTCGTCGCGGATCCAGCCGCGCACGAACGGTGCCGCCGTCTCCCACAGGTTGATATCGGGATCGAGCGCGGTCGCAACCCCCTCCACCATCACCATCGTCTTTTGCAGCAGCAACAGGTGCGGCTGGGTCTGCATGTCGAAATCGCGGGTGATGTTGAACAGCGAATCGAGCATCATGCCGACCGACATGTCCTTGACCGCCAGGCCGCGCATCGGTTCGCCCACCGCGCGCAGGGCGGTGGCGAATTCGGCGACATTGTGGTGCGCCGGCACATAGCCCGCTTCGAAATGGATTTCCGCGACGCGCTTATAGTCGCCGGTGATCAGGCCGTAGAGAATCTCCGCCAGCCACACCCGCGCGCGCCGGTCGATCCGGCCCATGATGCCGAAATCGATCGCGGCGATGCGCCCGTCGGGCAAGGCGAACAAATTGCCCTGGTGCATGTCGGCATGGAAGAAGCCGTCGGCGATCGCCTGTCGCAGGAAGGCGCGGACGAGGCGGGTCGCCATCGCGTTCAGGTCATGGCCGGCGGCGATCAGCGCGGGGCGGTTCGACAGCTTGATCCCGTCGATCCATTCGGTGGTCAGCACCTTGGACGTGGTGCGCTGCCAATCGATCGCGGGGACGGTGAAGTCGGGCTCGGCCTCCATGCCGTCGGCCAGTTCGGAGGCGGAGGCGGCTTCGCGACGCAGGTCGAGTTCGCGCGCGGTCCAGCGCTTCATCGTTTCGATGACGAGGCGCGGGCGCAGACGCTTCAGCTCGCCGCCCATCGTCTCCAGCCGGGCGGCGGCCCATTCATAGGTGTCGATCGCGTCGAAGAACTGCGCCTCGACGCCCGGCCGCAGCACCTTGACCGCGACGCGGCGGCCATCGGTGGTGATCGCGCGGTGGACCTGCGCGATCGAGGCGGCACCGACCGGGCTTTCCTCGATGGAGGCGAACAGCGCCTCGATCGGCTGGCCCAGGCCCGATTCGATCGCCGGGCGCACCACGTCCCAGGGCAGCGGGGGCAGGGCGTCCTGCAGCGACAGCAGATCCTGCGCGACCGCCTCGCCGACCAGATCGGGGCGGGTGGCGAGCGTCTGGCCGAGCTTGATCGCCGCCGGACCCAGCGCGGCGAACGCCTCGGCATAGCGCGGGGTCTTCGGCACGCGCGCGCCGAACCGGGCAAGGCGCACCACGCGGCGCAGGCGCGGCGGCGTGCGCGGGTTGCGCTCGATATCGATCAGCGCGCCGTGCCGCGCCAGCGTGCGGCCCCATTTCAGGATGCGCCATGTGTGGGTGAGCGTCGAGGTCATGCTGCCTTTGGCCCTGGAGCCCCGCCTGCGCGGGGGTTTGATGCCTTCGGCATCAAATCTTCCACCCGCTATGGATCGCGACCAGCCCGCCCATGATCGGTTCGACCCGGGTGCGGATGAAGCCCGCATCGGCGATCATTCGCTCGAAGGTCGGCATGTCGGGAAAGCGCCGGATCGATTCGATCAGGTAGCGATAGCTGTCCTCGTCATTCGCCAGCAGCTTGCCGAGCTTTGGCACCAGCTTGTGCGAATATTGGTCGTACACATCGGCAAAGCCCGGCCAGGTGACGGTCGAGAATTCGAGGCAGAAGAACCGCCCGCCGCGCTTCAGCACGCGGTGCGCTTCGCGCAGGGCCTTGGGGATGTCGGTCACGTTGCGGATGCCGAACGCGATCGTGTACGCATCGAAGCTGCGATCGGCGAAATCCAGCGTCTCGGCATTCTGTTCGGACCAGACGAGGCCGTCGATCCCGCGCTTTTCGGCGCGTTCCATGCCGACGCCCAGCATCGCCGGGTTGATGTCGGCGACGGTGATGGCCGCGCCGTGCTTCGCCATGCGGAACGCGATGTCGCCGGTGCCGCCGGCCATGTCGAGGATCGATTCGCCCTTGCCCGGCTTCACCCGCGCGACGAACCGGTCCTTCCACAACCGGTGCATGCCCCCCGACATGGCGTCGTTCATCAGGTCGTAGCGGGCAGCGACGCTCGCGAACACATCGCCGACGCGCCGCGTCTTCTCATCGGGGGCTACGTCTTCGTAACCGAAGGATACCGTGTCGTTCATGGGCACAGCCCTAGCCGCGCCTTGTGGCGGGGGCAAACCGAACCTAGCTTTCTTTGCACCAAGGGGCGTACCGTCCCGATCGTCAGGATCCCATGCCCGAACTGCCCGAAGTCGAAACCACCGTCCGGGGCCTCGCCCCCGTGCTGCACGGCCAGCGGCTGACCCGCGTCGTCGCCAACCGCGCCGACCTGCGTCGGGCGATACCGGTCGATCTGGGCCAGCGGCTGACCGGGGCGACGGTGACCGGTCTTTCGCGCCGGGCCAAATATGGGCTGATCGATACCGATCGCGGCGACAGCTTCATCTTCCACCTCGGCATGTCGGGGCGCTGGCGGGTCGACCCGGAGGAGCCGCTGGTCCACGATCATCTCGTGCTGGAAACGGCGGCGGGGCGGCAGGTGGTGCTGAACGACCCGCGCCGCTTCGGTTCGGTCGACCTGATGCCGACCGCCGAGGTGCCGGCATGGCCGCCGTTCCTCGCCTTGGGGCCCGAGCCGTTGGGACCGGACTTCACCGCCGAGCATCTGGAACGCCGCTTCGCCGGGCGGATCGCGCCGGTGAAGCTGCTGCTGCTCGACCAGCGGATCGTCGCGGGACTCGGCAATATCTATGTCTGCGAGGCGCTGAACGTCGCGCGAATCGCCCCCACCCGGCCGGCAGGACAGATCGCGCCCGAACGGCTCGCGGCACTGGTCGATGCGACTCGCGCGGTGCTGTTGTCAGCGATCGAGGCGGGCGGGTCGACCCTGCGCGACTATGCCCGGCCGGACGGCGAGCTCGGCTATTTTTCGAAGCAATTCCGGGTCTATGGCCGGGAAGGCGAGCGGTGTCCGTGCGGCGGCACGGTCGAGCGCCGGGTCGATGGCGGGCGCTCCACCTTCTGGTGCCGGACATGCCAGCAATAGTTGACCGCGCGGGCTTAAGCGTTTAAGGGGCGCACCTTCTCCGGTCGGGATCTACTCGATCGGCACCAATCATTTGCGAGAGTCGAGGACGGCATGGCGAATACGCCACAGGCGAAGAAGCGTATCCGGCGCAATGCGCGTCGTGCGGAAATCAATGGTGCGCGCGTCGGCCGCATCCGTACCTTCGTGAAGAAGGTCGAGGCAGCGATCGTCGCCGGCGACCGCGAAGCAGCCACCACCGCGCTGGCGAACGTCCAGCCGGAACTGGCCCGTGGCGTCGCCAAGGGCGTGCTGCACAAGAACACCGCGAGCCGCAAGTTCTCGCGTCTGACCAAGGCCGTCGGCGCGATCGCCTGATCGCGTAAGGCCATTGTCGGCAAGCAGGATACCCCGTCGGCCATAGCGCCGGCGGGGTTTGTTGCGTTCGGCCTATGCCAAGCGCGCTATGGTATCGATGCCGGCCAACCATCCCCAAATTGGTTCCGCGAGCCCACGTCGAATCAAGCCTTCGGGAAATGGCGGAAATCCTAGGATTCCGCTGATTCACGGCGCGAACTTGCGCTTAACATATTGTTATTGAACCATAAAAAAGAAATCCGACGCATTTCTGCGGCTGGGGGCGTGTCAACTGCCTTTATTTCGGTTTGATGACTTGATCGAAGCGCATTCCGGTTCCTAAACAGCACTCCCCGACGCACTCGTGGCGAGCAGGGGCCCACGCGAATCTTCGCGTGCGACCGACGCTTCGGCGCGGTCGAGGGGGGATTTTTAGACGACGGACCGACAGGGCCGGGAGGCATGCTTCCCGGCGCGGGAGAGGTATGTTTCAGTGACGATGCCGGTGGATCATGAACAGGTGGAGGTGGCAGCGGCTTGGGCCCGCGTGCGCCAGAACCTGCGCGTGTCCGCCGGGCAGCGACTGTTCGACCGGTGGTTGAAGCCGATGGAGCTGGTCGCGCCCGATGGCGACGGCGTGGTCCGCCTGACGCTGCCATCGGCCTTCATGACCGATTGGGTCCGCAACCATTATGCCGAGCGCTTGGCGCATGAATTCCGTGCCCAGCTGCCCCATGTCCGTGACGTCACCGTCGAAACCGCCACCGCCTTGCCCACCCGAATCGTTCCGCCCGCTCCGTTGTTCGATTCGGCACCGGCCGAAGCGCCGTTGCCGCTGATGGCGGCGGCCGCCGCCGCACCGATGCCCGCCGTGCCGCAGCGTGCCCCGGCCGAGCGTCCGGCGTTCGACCCGCGCTATCGATTCGACCGGTTCGTGGTCGCGCCGTCGAATCGCGTGGCGTTCAACGCGGCTAAGGCGCTGGCCGAACCGGGCGTGCCGCGTTTCAGCCCGCTGTTCCTCCACAGCGCCACGGGCTTGGGCAAGACGCACCTGATGCACGCCATCGGCCATGCCTTCCTCGAGGCCGATCCGGGTGCGAGCGCGGTCTATCTGCCGGCCGAGCGGTTCATGTTCGAATTCGTCGCGGCGATGCGCGCGCGCGACACGCACAGCTTCAAGGCGCGGCTGCGCGGCGTCGACCTGCTGATGATCGACGACCTGCAGTTCGTTGCCGGGAAGGACGCCACGCAGGAGGAATGCCTCCACACGATCAACGCGTTCATGGACGCGGGCAAGCGGGTGGTGATCGCCTGCGACCGCTCGCCGGCGCTGCTCGACGGGATCGACCCGCGGCTGCTGTCGCGGCTGGGCGGCGGTCTGGTCGCCGATATCAAGACGCCCGAAACCGAGCTGCGTCACGAAATCCTGGCCGCCAAGCTGGCCGAGGTGCCGGGTACCGCGGTGCCGGAGGATGTGATCGACCTGCTCGCCGGGCGGATTCGCGGCAGCGTGCGCGAGCTGGAAGGCGCGCTCAACCGCCTTGTCGCCTATGCCTCGCTGACCGGTGAGACGATCGACATGGCGTTTGCCCATGCGACGCTGGGCGAGATGCTGGCGGGGCCGGCCAAGCGGGTTACGATCGACGATATCCAGCGCGCGGTATCAGCGCATTTCGAGGTGAAGCAGCTCGACCTGGTATCGGCGCGCCGCGCACAGGTGATCGCGCGACCGCGTCAGGTGGCGATGTATCTCGCCAAGCGGCTGACCACCCGGTCGCTGCCGGAGATCGGCCGCAAGTTCGGCAATCGCGACCATTCGACCGTGATCCATGCGGTTCGGCGGATCGAGGAACTGCGTGGGGTGGATCGCGAAATCGACGCGGCGGTCCGTACGCTGATGCGCTCGCTCGAAGGCTGAAGCCCCTTACCCAACGCCACTGCCGTTTGCTTCGAGCGCAGGTTCGAGCCTGTTGAGAACCGAAGTCGAGAAGGGGGTGCCCCAAACGACCAAGTTCTCGACAGACGCTTCTCGACAAGCTCGAAGCTGCTCGAACCGAACGGATTGCGGGGGAAGGGGGCAGAAGGGTTCACGCGGAGGCGCGGAGCGTGTGCGCGTCGGGCAGGCGCCTTGCCGCGGCAGCAGCCTCACCCCTAGGGCTATCGCTAGCGCAAGCATCTCCCGATCGCGGAGGAGGTGCCCCGATCGCACTCCCTCCGCGCCTCCGCGCCTCCGCGTGAACCCAATTTCTTACGTAACGACGTCCGGCTCGTTCCGCCCGGTATGCTCCCGGATCGACGCCACCGTCTCCGCCGCCGCCACCAGCGGGGCGAGCGCGTCGCCGGTCTGCTGCGCCAGATCGCCGTCCGCCGGCTCGTAGCGCTCGATATAGACCCGCAGCGTCGCGCCCTGCGTGCCGGTGCCCGACAGGCGGAACACGATGCGCGAGCCATCGGCGAACAGGATGCGGATGCCCTGCTTGCGGCTGACCGATCCGTCGGTGCTATCGTGATAGGCGAAGTCGTCGGCTTCCGAGATGGTCAGGTCGCCGATCGTCGTGCCGGGCAGCGTCGCCAGACGGTCGCGCAGCGACGTCATCAGCGCGTCGGCGCCGGCCTGTTCGACGCCCTCATAATCGTGGCGCGCATAATAGTTGCGGCCATAGCGCGCCCAATGGTCGGCCATGATCTCGGCCACCGGCTGGCGGCGGCGGGCGAGGATGTTGAGCCACAGCAGGACTGCCCAGAGGCCATCCTTTTCGCGGACATGGTTCGATCCGGTGCCCGCGCTTTCCTCGCCGCAGATGGTGACAAGACCGGCGTCGAGCAGGTTGCCGAAGAATTTCCAGCCGGTCGGGGTTTCGTAGAGCGGCACGCCCAGCGCCTGCGCCACGCGGTCGGCGGCGGCGGAGGTCGGCATCGAGCGGGCGATGCCGGCGATGCCGTCCTTGTACGCCGGGGCGAGGTGGGCGTTGGCCGCAAGCACCGCCAGCGAGTCGGAGGGCGTCACGAAAATGCCGCGCCCGATGATCAGGTTGCGGTCACCGTCACCGTCCGATGCCGCGCCGAAATCGGGGGCGTCGTCGCCCATCATCCGCTCGTACAGTTCATGCGCATGGACGAGATTGGGGTCGGGGTGATGGCCGCCGAAATCGGGCAGGGGGGCGCCGTTGACGACGGTGCCGGTGGCGGCACCCAGGCGACGCTCGAGGATCTCGGTCGCATAGGGGCCGGTGACCGCGTGCATCGCGTCGAACGACAGGCGGAAGCCGCCGGCGATCAGGTCGCGGATCGCGGCGAAGTCGAACAGCCCTTCCATGCATTCGGCATAGGCGGCGACGGGGTCGATCACCTCGACGGTCAGGCCGTCGACGGTCGTCTCGCCGAGCGTGTCGAGGTCGATATCGGTTATGTCGCTGATGACGTAGCGGTCGATTTCCAGCGTACGGGCATAGAGCGCGTCGGTGAAGCTCTCCGGCGCCGGGCCGCCGTTCGAGACATTGTACTTGATGCCGAAATCCTCGTCCGGCCCGCCGGGATTATGGCTGGCCGACAGGACGAGGCCGCCGATCGCGCCGCGCGTGCGGATGACGTTGGAGGCGGCAGGCGTCGAGAGGATGCCGCCCTGTCCGACGATCGCCCGCGCGAAGCCGTTGGCGGCGGCCATGCGGATCGCGGTCTGGATGACCTCGCGGTTCAGGTAGCGCCCGTCACCCCCGATCACCAGCGTCGCACCGTCCTCGCCCTCCACTACGTCGAACACCGACTGGATGAAGTTCTCGGCATAATGCGGCTGCTGGAACACCCGCACCTTCTTGCGCAGGCCCGACGTGCCGGGCTTCTGGTCGGTAAAGGGCGTGGTTTCGACGGTGCTGGTCACGAGCGGCTCCTCGTTTGGTATAACGAGGAGCGCATATCGCGCCGACTTTGACTATGACAGTGAAATCAGGCTCAGACTTGCAGGCCGAGCGCCTGCTGCGCCGCCAGCAGCGTCGGCCGCGCCAGCGCCTCGGCCCTGGCCGCGCCCTTGGCCAGCGTCGCGCCGACCGCCACCCGGTCGTCGAGCAGCGCGACCAGCCGGTCGCGGATCGGCCCCAGCTTCGCCACCGCCAGATCGGCCAGCGCCGGCTTGAACGCGCCGAATCCCTGTCCGCCGAACTGCCCGAGCACGTCCTGCGGCGTCTGTCCCGACAGTGCGGCATAGATGGTGACGAGGTTGCGCGCCTCGGGCCGTTCCGCCAGCCCCGCGACCTCGGACGGAAGCGGTTCGGGGTCGGTCTTCGCCTTGCGGAACTTGGTCGCGATCGCCTCGTCCGAATCGATCAGGTTGATGCGGCTCATGTCCGAGGGATCGGACTTGGACATCTTGGCGCTACCATCGCGCAGGCTCATGATCCGCGGCGTATCCTCCGGGATCATCGGTTCGGGCAGCGGGAACAGCTCGACCCCGAAATCGAGGTTGAACTTGGTCGCGATATCGCGCGCCAGCTCCAGATGCTGCTTCTGGTCCTCGCCGACCGGCACATGCGTCGCCTTGTACGCCAAGATGTCGGCGGCCTGCAGCACCGGATAGGTGAACAGCCCGACGCTGGCACCTTCGCGGTTCTTGCCGGCCTTGTCCTTCCACTGGGTCATGCGGTTGAGCCAGCCGACCCGCGCCGTGCCGCCGAGAATCCAGGCCAGCTCGCTATGCGCCGGCACGCGCGCCTGGTTGAACAGGATCGAACGGTCGGGATCGATTCCCGCCGCCAGCAAGGTCGCCGCCATCTCGATCGTGTTCGACGCCAGTTCCTTTGGGTCCTGCGTGACGGTCAGCGCATGGAGGTCGGCGAGGAAGAACAGGCACACATCGTCCGCGCCCATCCGGTCCTGCAACCGCACCCAGTTGCGGATCGCGCCCAGATAATTGCCGAGGTGGAGATTGCCGGTGGTCTGGATGCCGGAGACGACACGCATTGCAGGGTTCCTAGTTACGCGGCGCGCCGCCGGAGCAGCGCGCGAAGATCGGCCAGCCGGAACGCTCCGGTGGCAAGGCAGGCGACGCCATAGACGATCGCGCCCGCGCCGACGAGGGCGACCATGCCGAGGATGCGGGTGACGACCGCCCCCGTCGTCCACGGCGCGACCAGCGTATCGGCAAAGAACAGCGCCGCCCCCATCAGCAGCGCGGCGACGGCGAAGCGCGGCAGGCGATGGGTCAGCTGCCGGTCCAGCGCGAAATGGCCGCGCCGTTTGAGCGTGACGTACAGCATCGCGACATTGACCCATGCGGCAACGGCGGTCGCCAGCGGCGGGCCGATATGGGCGACGGTCGGGATCAACGCGAGGTTCAGCACGATGTTGATCCCGATCGACCACATGGCGAAGCGCACCGGCGTCCGCGTATCCTGCCGCGCATAGAAGCCCGGCGTCAGCACCTTGATCAGGACATAGGCCGGGAGTCCCAGCGAGAAGGCGGCGAGCGACTGGGCGCAGCGGATCGTATCCTCCGGCCCGAACGCGCCATGCTGGAACAGCGCGCGGATGATCGGTTCGGCGACGGTCAGGAACGCGATGGTCGCGGGCAGCGTCAGCAGCAGCGCCAGTTCGATGCCGCGATTCTGCGTATCCATCGCGCCCGCATCGTCCTTGCGGCTCAACTGGCGCGAAATGGTGGGGAGCAGGATGGTGCCAAGCCCGATTCCGATCAGCCCCAGCGGCAGCTGGTTCAGCCGGTCGGCATAATAGATGTAGGAGATCGACCCGGCATCGAGCAGCTTGCCCGACAGCGCGGTGGATATGACCAGGTTGAACTGCATCGCCCCCGCCCCGGCGGCGGCGGGCACGATCAGCTTCAGCATCGCGCGCACATCGTCGGTCATGCGCGGCCGGCGGGGTTTGAGCGACACGCCCGCGCGGCGGCAGGCGAACATCAGCCAGCCCAGCTGCAACGCGCCGCCCGCCGTCACCGCCCATGCCTGCACCCGCGCCGTCGCATAGGCGTCCGGCCCGTGGAAGAACAACAGCCCTGCGACCATCGCGACGTTGAGCAGGATCGGGGCGGCGGCATTCACCCAGAATTTATCGAGCGAATTGAGGATCGCGCCCAGCAAGGACACGATCGAGATCAGCAACAGATAGGGAATGGTGATCCGCGACAGCGTGACCGCATAGGCGAACTGGTCGGGCGTCGGATCGTTGAACCCGCCCGACAACAAATAGGTCAGCGGCCAAGCGGCGATCAGCATGACCACCGTCGCCGCGATCAGCACCGGCAGCAGCACCGAGAGCACGTCGCGGGCAAAGGCGATGCCGGCGCTGAGCCCCTGTCCCTCGGCGGCCTCGTCGCCTTCGGCCACCTTCTTGTTGAACAGCGGCACGAACGCGGCGTTGAACGCCCCTTCGGCGAACAGCGCGCGGAACATGTTGGGCAGCCGGAACGCGACGAGGAACGCATCCGACGCGAAGCCCGCGCCGACGAACGTCGCCTGCAGCGAATCGCGGACCAGCGCCAGCACCCGGCTGGCAAGCGTCAGCCCGCCGACCGATCCCAGCGATTTTGCGAGTTTCATGCCCTAGGGCCGATCGACATGCAGTGTTCCCGGTGCCGTTCTGGATCGAGGGGCCGCGACGTTCATCATCCCGGACATGGTCGAGACCTCGGCGAAGTAGCCCTTGGCGTATCCCCGCGCAGGCGGGGATTCAGGGCAACATACGCAAGCCTTCGTCTTGCCTGGCTCTGGACCCCCGCCTGCGCGGGGGTACGGAAGCGGGCGGCAGTCAGGGTCTGAATGCCGATCGGACTTCCGTCAGCCCCGCCGCCAAGACTTCAGGCGTGACCGGCGACCTCGCCCATCCCGGCCTGCTGTTCGGCCTGGCTGAGATACAGCTGCGCGAAGTCGATCGGCTCCAGCATCAGCGGCGGGAAGCCGCCGTCGCGCACCGCATCGGCCAGCACCCGGCGGGCGAAGGGGAACAGGATGCGTGGCGCTTCACCCAGCAGGAACGGCTGGAGATGCTCGGCGGGAATGTTGCGCAGGCCGAACAGGCCGGCGAACGACAGGTCGACCAGATACATCACCTGATCCTCGATCTCGGCCCGGGCCTCGATCTTAAGCACGACTTCATGGACATCGTCGCCGACCTGGTTCGCGCCGATGTTGAACTGCACGTCCAGCTTCGGGCTGCCCGGCAGCTGGTACACGCCCGGCGCGTTCGGATTCTCGAACGACAGGTCCTTGACGTACTGGGTGATGACGTTGACCGACGGCTGGCTGTCGTCCCCATTGGCAAAGGCGTCGATGCCGGTGGCGTCGTTCTGATCTTCCATGGTAGTTCCTGTCCGCTACGGCGGAAAGCTTTGGCGCTTGCCGCGTTAAGATGGCGCGGACTAGCAGCGGCAGGACCGCGATTCAACGGGTCGACCCGCCCGGCGAAACAGATGGCCGCCGCAGCGTTTGTATCCGCGCCCGATCGGTCCTATGTCCGATCGACGGAAGGAAGTGAAGGCATGTTGGTTTTTGTCGTCCTGCTCGCGATGGTGGCGGCGTTTCTGGCGATGCGGCTCTATGCCGTGTTGGGCAAGCGCACCGGCCATGAACCCCTGCCGCGCCCGGCCGAGGAACGCATCGGCACGCCGCCGGCCGCCCGCCCGATCGAGGTGACGCCGGAGGCGCGCGTGCTGGGTCCGCGCCATGTCGAAAGCGGTGCCGAACCCGGCCTGCGCGCGCTGATCGCGGCCGATCCTAGCTTCGACGTCGCGCAGTTCATCGAAGGGGCCAAGTCCGCCTATCGCATGATCCTCGAGGCT
This sequence comes from Sphingomonas hankookensis, assembly GCF_028551275.1. NCBI lineage: Bacteria > Pseudomonadati > Pseudomonadota > Alphaproteobacteria > Sphingomonadales > Sphingomonadaceae > Sphingomonas > Sphingomonas hankookensis. The sequence continues at coordinate 3,514,576 of NZ_CP117025.1, read as the reverse complement.
TTCTGGAAAGACGACGAGGCGACGCTGGAATGGCTGACCGAACGCGACGTGCGCGAAGCCTTCGGACAGGCGATCGCCGAGCGTAACGCCGCCGGCCAGACGCTCGACAACCGCCTCGTCTCGATCGAGCGCGCGGTCGTGACCGAGGCATCGGTCGAGGGCGGGGTCGCCCGCGTCGCGGTCCGTTTTGATGCCGATATCGCCGCGGTCACCCGCGATGCCGATGGCAACATGATCGCCGGCTCGCTGTCGGACGCGGTCGAGACGCATGACGTGTGGACGTTCCTGCGGGTGCTCAAGAGCAGTGACCCGAACTGGAAGCTTGCCGACACCGACGAAGCCTGATCGCGATGCGCACAGGGGGGATGGCGGCATTCGCTGCGCTGCTGCTGGCCGGCTGTTCGAACGCGATCGTGCCGCGCGGGGCGGAGAGCGTGGCGTCGCGGCCCGCGCCGGGTCGGGTCGATCCGTCGCCCGGCACGCCGACCCGGCCGCTACCGGTGCGCCAGCCGACCGCGTCGGTACCCCTGCCGCCAATCACCGGGGTCGGCACCGTCGATGGCGCGACGACCGCGCTGGCGGCCGGTGTCGTCGCCGGACCGCCGGTCGCCGACCTGCCGATTGCCGAAGATGTCGCTGCCCGCGCGGTGGCCGCCTTCCGGATCAGCTGCGCCTCGGTCGTGCGCCGCGCCGACCCGACCGGCCTGACCCGCCCGGTCGACTGGCAGCCGGCATGCGACGCGGCGCGCGGCGTTCCCTCGGGCGGTGCGCGCGCCTTTTTCGCGCGCTGGTTCGAAACCGCGCAGGTCGGCGACGGCAAGGCCTTCGCCACCGGCTATTACGAACCCGAAATCCATGGATCGCGTACCCGGCGCAGCGGCTATGAAACGCCGATCTACGGCGTGCCGGGCGATCTGGTCGAGGTCGACCTCGGCCTGTTCTCGCCCGATCTGAAGGGCAAGCGCATTCGCGGGCGGGTCGATGGCACCGCCTTCGTTCCCTATTTCGACCGGACCGCGATCGAGCAAGGCGCCTTGGCCGGACGCGGGCTGGAGATCGCGTGGGCGGCCGATCCGGTCGAGATGTTCTTCCTGCAGGTACAAGGATCGGGCCGGTTGCGGCTGCCCGATGGCGGCGTCATGCGCATTGGCTATGCCGGGCAGAATGGCCGGGAATATACCGGCATCGGCAAGTTGATGCGCGACCGCGGGCTGGTCCAGCTGGGGCAGGCGTCGATGCAGGGGCTGATGGCATGGCTGCGCGCCAATCCCGAACAGGGCCGCGCGATCATGCGCGAGAACAAGAGCTTCGTCTTCTTCCGCGAACTGACCGGGCCGGGGCCGCTGGGCGCCATGGGCCTGCCCGTCACCGGCAATGCCAGCGTCGCGGCGGACATACGCTTCGTGCCCTTGGGCGCGCCGGTCTTCCTGTCGATGGACCGCACCGACGCCAGCGGGTTGTGGGTGGCGCAGGATACCGGCGGCGCGATCAAAGGCACGAACCGCTTCGACACCTTCTGGGGTGCGGGCGACGAAGCGCGGGCGATCGCCGGCGGCATGAGCGCGCGCGGCACCGCCTTCCTCCTGTTGCCGATCGGCACCGTCGCACGGATCGCGGGTGGCCGGGCGACGCCTTGATCCGGGCGAGGCGGCGCTATGGGCGCGGGTGGTCGCGGCGGTAAAGCCGCTCCACGCCGCCCGCGCGAGGCCCTCCGCGCCGCCGCCGCTCGAACGGCTGGAGAAGCATGGCGTGCCGGCGCCCAAGCCGGTCCGCGCCTGCGCCTGCGTCCCCCCGCCGGCCCCGGCCAAGGCGCGCATCCCCGGACCGACGCTCGACGCAGGGTGGGACCGGAAGCTCGCGCGCGGGCTGGTCAGCCCCGATTCGACGCTCGACCTGCACGGCCATACGCTGGCATCGGCGCATGCGCTGCTCGACCAGGGGCTGGCGCGCGCGATCCAGCGCGGCGACCGGGTGCTGCTGCTGGTGACCGGCAAGCCGCCCCGCGCCGAATCGGAACGCCCGCATGCGCGCGGCGCGATCCGGGCGGCGGTGCACGACTGGATCATCGCCGGTCCCTATGCCGACCGGGTGGCATCGATCCGCGGCGCGCATATCCGCCATGGCGGGCAGGGGGCGCTGTACCTGATCCTGCGCCGGCCGGGGCGTCGCCCCGACTGACCGGTCCGACCGGTCAGAAGGTGTTGCGGTGGACCAGCACCCGGACGGTCAGCACGAGGATCGCGGCATCGCGCCAGAACGACCATTTGGAGATATATTCGAGGTCCGCCTGCAACCGCTGGGTCAGGTCGGTCGTCTCGGTCGTCGCGCCCCGGAAACCGCGGACCTGCGCCAGGCCGGTGATGCCGGGCTTGAGCGCATGGCGGTGCCAATAGCGTTCGTCGATATCCCAGAACAGCTTGTCCCCGGCCAGCGAGCCGAGCGCGTGCGGACGCGGCCCGACGATGCTCATGTCGCCCAGCAGCACGTTGAACAACTGCGGCAGCTCGTCGATGCTCGTCCGCCGAATGAAATAGCCGACCCGGGTGATGCGGTCGTCGTCGCGGCTGGCCGATTTCTTGCCGTCGGGGTCGCTCTGCTCGACTTTCATCGACCGGAATTTCAGGATGTAGAAGAATTCGTTGCCCTGTCCGACGCGGCGCTGGCGGAACAGTACCGGGCCCTTGCTGTCCAGCTTGATCGCGATGGCGATCAGGATGATGCCCGGCAGCAGCGCGATCAGGGCCGGCACGCAGATGGCAAGGTCGAACAGCCGCTTCGCCAGCGCCTTGCGCAAGGGCAGCGGCCCGACCGCGACCGTCAGCGCCGGCAGGTCGCCGACGTTCGACACGCCGAACGCGCCATAGGATTCGAGGTCGTTGACGACGATCTCGCCACGGACGTTCACGCCCTTCAGCATCATCGCCCAGTTATTGCGATCCTCCGGCCGGCACGCGATCGCGACCCGTTCGCATCCCCGGATCAGCAGGCCGAAGGCATTGAGCATCGCCGGATCGCGCAGGTTCGGACGCAGCCCGCGCGCACGGGCGTCGAACACCTGGAACCCGTCGGGCGGGGTGATCGGCATGCCGTCGACGATCAGCAACTGGGTCAGCAGCCGGTCGCGCAAATGGGTCGCGGTATAGACGACCACGATCTGGCGCAGGACCGACAGCAGGATCAGCCCGGTCGCCATCGCGATCACCAGCAATCCGCGCGGCAGCGTCTGGTCCAGCCGCAGGAAGTACGACATCAGGAACAGCGTGCCATAGGTGAACAGCAGCGACCGGACGGCCGGGCCGGTATCGATCATGAACGTCCGCGACGGCTTGAACGAGAATGCCCCGCCGTTGAACGCGATCGCGACATAGACCGCGCTCGCCACGAAGAAGACGCCGACCAGCGACGGGTCGTAGCGATACCAGATGCAGGGAACGGCGAAACCGATCCCGATCGACAACAGGTCGAGGATCAGCAGGATGCCGAATACCCGCAAGCGAAGGGCGTGCGGGGTACTCCAGAAGCCTTGCTGCGCTGCAGCATCGTCCGGCGAAACGATCATGTCGGTCGGTGTAGAGTTCACCGGATTCGCACCCCTTGGACGGTTGTGACCACGTACCGGCCCATTGACCGAAATCCGTTATGCAAAAGTGACTAAATGAAAAGCCTGATTTCAACCATTGCCGGAAACCCGCGCCAAATGGAAGCTTTGGAAGGACAAGCCGCCGTCGGACCGCTTGGGAAACCCCGGACCCGATCATCCTGCACCCGGGACGCTTCGTCCCGCGCTTGACCTGTTCCACAAAAACAGGGCTTGTCATTCCCGTGGAAACAAGGTGAGGCAATTTTCATGTTGCCCTGCCGCAAAACAACGTTGCCGGGCAGGAACGGACGTATGGAGGCCAGGAAATGCGCATCGCGGTAATTGGAACGGGCTATGTCGGTCTGGTGTCGGGGGCGTGCTTCTCCGATTTCGGGCACCATGTCGTGTGCGTCGACAAGGATGCGAGCAAGATCGACGCGCTTCATGCCGGCCGCATTCCGATCTTCGAACCGGGCCTCGACGCGCTGGTCGCCTCCAACGTCGCGGCCGGCCGGCTCGAATTCACCACCGACCTTGCCGAAGGGGTGAAGGGCGCGCAGGCGATCTTCATCGCGGTCGGCACCCCGTCGCGCCGGGGCGACGGTCATGCCGATCTCGGCTATGTCTATGCCGCAGCGGAAGAAATCGCGCAGGCGATCACCGACTTCACGGTCGTCGTGACCAAGTCGACCGTGCCGGTCGGCACCGGCGACGAAGTCGAGCGCATCCTTGCCAAGCATAATCCCGAGGGCAATTTCGCGGTCGTCTCCAACCCCGAATTCCTGCGCGAAGGCGCCGCGATCGACGATTTCAAGCGTCCCGACCGCGTCGTCGTCGGCGGCGATGACGAGCGGGCGATGGCGGTGATGCGCGAAATCTACCGTCCGCTCAGCCTGAACCGTGCGCCGGTGATCGAAATGGCCCGCCGCGCGGCCGAACTGACGAAATATGCGGGCAATGCGTTCCTCGCCACCAAGATCACCTTCATCAACGAGATCGCCGACCTGTGCGAGAAGGTCGGCGCCGATGTGCAGGACGTCGCGCGCGGCATCGGCCTCGACAACCGTATCGGTGCCAAGTTCCTGCACGCTGGCCCCGGCTATGGCGGGTCGTGCTTCCCCAAGGACACGCTGGCCCTGCTCAAGACCAGCCAGGATTTCGAAGCGCCGCAGCGCATCGTCGAGGCGGTCGTGGCGGTCAACGACAACCGCAAGCGCGCGATGGGCCGAAAGGTCATCACCGCGATGGGCGAGGATGTCCGTGGCAAGACCGTCGCGGTGCTGGGCCTGACCTTCAAGCCGAACACCGACGACATGCGCGACAGCCCGGCGATCGCGGTGATCCAGACGTTGCAGGACGCGGGTGCGACCATCCGCGCTTATGACCCGGAAGGCATGGAACATGCCGCCAAGCTGGTCGACAACGTCACCTTCTGCGACGGGGTGTATCAGGCGATCGAGGGATCGGACGCGCTGGTCATCGTCACCGAATGGGACGCGTTCCGCGCGCTGGACCTGCCGCGGGTGAAGTCGCTGCTGTCGCAGCCGATCCTGGTCGACCTGCGCAACATCTATCCGCGGGACGTGGTGGAGGCTGCCGGCTTCTCCTACACCGCCGTGGGCCGCTGATCCGATGGCCGGTCCCGTCCTCGTCACCGGCGCCGCCGGTTTCATCGGTCACGCGACCGCGCACCGCCTGCTGGAGCGGGGCGAGACGGTGATCGGCGTCGACATCGTCAACGACTATTACGACCCGTCGCTCAAGGAAGCGCGCCTGTCGACCTTCAACGGCCGGCGGGAGTTCAGCTTCCACCGCGCCGACATCGCCGATACCGAGGCGATGGCGAAGCTGGTGCGCGACAATGGCGTGACCCGCGTCGTCCATCTCGCGGCACAGGCGGGGGTGCGCTACAGCATCGACAACCCGATGGCCTATGAACGGTCGAACCTCGCCGGGCATCTGTCGATCATGGAGGCGTGCCGCCACGCACCGGGGTTCGAGCATCTGGTCTATGCCTCGTCCAGCTCGGTCTATGGCGACAAGCCGATGGGCGGGCAGGGGTTCAGCGAGGACGAACCCTCGGTCGATCCGGTCTCGCTCTATGCCGCGACCAAGCGTGCGTGCGAGCTGATGAGCCAGTCCTATGCGAAGCTCTACGGCTTTCCGCAGACAGGCCTGCGCTTCTTCACCGTCTATGGCCCGTGGGGCCGGCCGGACATGGCCTATTTCTCGTTCACCAACCGCATCATGGCGGGGGAATCGATCGAGGTGTACGGCGAAGGCAAGATGGCGCGCGACTTCACCTATATCGACGATATCGTCACCGGCATCCTCGGCGCGCTCGACCATCCGCCGGAACAGGGCGGGCACCGCGTGCTGAACATCGGCGACAGCCATCCGGTCGGGCTGATGGAGATGATCTCGACGCTGGAAAACGCCATCGGGCGGGAAGCGGTCAAGATCATGAAGCCGATGCAGCCGGGCGACGTAACCGCGACCTATGCCGATGTGTCGAAGCTGCGCGAGCTGACCGGCTATCAGCCCAAGGTGATGCTGGCCGAAGGGTTGCAGCGCTTCGCCGACTGGTATCGGGACTATTATCGGGTCGGTTGAGCCGGAGCGGCTATAGCTGGACGGAGTGGTGCGTTGGCGCTTGGAGCTGACGAGTTGAAAGCCACCCGTTCGTGCTGAGCAGGGGCTGAGCGCAGTCGAAGACCCGTATCGAAGCACTTGCCGCAAACGGTCCTTCGATACGTCCCTTCGACAAGCTCAGTGACTACTCAGGACGAACGGGTAGGCCTGAAAGCTCATATCTGGCGCAGCGCCCCCTTCGCGATATCGGCATAGATGGCGGTCAGCAGCCGCAGATCGTCGACCGCGACCGCTTCGTCGACCTTGTGCATCGTCGCGTTGAGCAGGCCGAATTCGACGGTGGGGGCCAGGCGGGACAGGAACCGGGCGTCGGACGTGCCGCCGGTCGTCGACAATTCGGGCGTGCGACCGGTGTGCCGCCGGATCGCATCGGCGATCAGCGTCGAGAACGCGCCCGGCGGGGTCAGGAACGCCTCGCCCGACACGCGACCGGTCACCACCGCTTCGGGCGCATGGGCATAGACGATGGCGCGGACCCGCTCGATCAGCGCGTCGCCGCGATGCAGGTCGTTGAAGCGGATCGACAGCCGCGCCTGGGCATGGCCGGGAATGACGTTGGTCGCCGGATTGCCGACGGCGATGTCGGTCACCTCGATGTTCGACGGCTGGAACCAGTCGTTGCCGGTGTCGAGCACCACCGCCTCGATCGCCGCCAGCGCCGCGACCAGCTTCGGGATCGGATTGTCGGCCAGGTGCGGATAGGCGACATGGCCCTGCCGCCCGGGCACGTCGATCCAGAGATTGACCGATCCGCGCCGCCCGATCTTTATCATGTCGCCCAGCAGCGCCTGCGACGTCGGTTCGCCGACGAGGATCAGGTCGGGGGCAAGATCGCGTTCGGTCATCCGGTCGATCAGCGCGCGGGTGCCGAAGATCGCGGGTCCCTCCTCGTCGCCGGTCAGGATCAGGCTGATCGTGCCCAGCCCGGCGGGCAGCGTCGCGGCGGCGGCGATGAACGCGGCGATCGCCCCCTTCATGTCGACCGCGCCGCGCCCATGGATCAGCCCGCCGCGTTCGGCCGGCTCGAACGGCCCGCTGGTCCAGCCCGGCCCCGGCGGCACGACGTCGAGATGCCCGGCAAAGGCGAAATGCCGCCCGCCGTCCCCGCGCACCGCCAGCAGATTCTCGACCGGCCCGTCCGGCGCCTCGCCCGTCACGAACCGTTCGACGGCGAAGCCCAGCGGTGCCAGCATCGCTTCGGCGACGTCGAACACGCTGCCGGTCGCGGGCGTTACGCTGTCGCATGCGAGCAGGGCCTTGGTCAGGGCGACGACATCGGACATCGATTGGCTTTCGAACAGGACGGCAGGACTGCCGCCGCATCGCCCAGCTATGCGCCGGATGCAATGGCGCACGACATTGCGGCAGGGGCGGCGCCCCCCTAGAGCCGTTGGCGATGCGTATCCTGTTCGTGACCCTTGCGGTGTTGCTGATCGTGCCCGGCTGGTCGGGTGCGGAGCGGTTGCCGCTGCTGCGACCGGGACCGGCGCAGGTGACCACGACGCCGGTCGATCTGTTCGCGGGCGATCCGGCACGGCGGCGGCTCGGCGCGCTGACCTATCTGGGCGGGGTCGAACTGCGCAGTCCCGACCCGGTGTTCGGCGGCTTTTCGTCGATGCGGGTCGAGGGCACGCGCTTCACGCTGCTGTCCGACGGCGGCGGCATCGTCCGGCTGACGATGGGCCGCGACTGGCAGGTACGCGACGCGGCGGCGCGCGAACTGCCCGGCGGTCCGGGCACCGGATGGGAAAAGCGCGACCGCGACAGCGAATCGATGGCGGTGCTGCCCGGCGGCGACGTGCTGGTCGGGTTCGAACGCGCCAATGCGCTGTGGCGCTACGATCACGACCTGCGCCGGGTGGTCGGGTCGCGCGCGCCGCGCTCGATGCGCAAATGGTCGGCCAATAGCGGGCCTGAGGCGGTGGCGACCCTGCCCGATGGCAGCGTGGTGGTGTTCAGCGAATCGAACGCGAAGCGCGGGCTGAAGGGCTTTGCCGCGATCCGGTTTAAGGGAAATCCGATCGACCCGGCGGTGCCGTGGTACGGTTTCCGCTATGTGGCGCCGCCCGAATTCGCGGTGACCGACGCACTCGCGCTGCCCGACGGACGGCTGCTGGTGCTGGTCCGCCGCTTCGGCCTGCCCCAGCTGTTCACCGCGCGGCTGCAACTGGTCGAGGCGGGGGCGATCCGCCCCGGCGCGATCGTGACCGGCCGCACCATCTCCGCGTTCGAGGGCGATGCGATCCACGACAATTTCGAAGCGCTGGCCCTTACCCGCGAGAATGGGCGCGATATCCTGTGGGTCGCGTCGGACGATAACCAGGCGTTCTGGCAACGCTCGCTGCTGTTGAAGTTCCGCCTCAAGCTTTGAGCGGGGCAGCGACCGGCCCGACGGCATCTTCGCCGATACCGGGCATCGCACCTGCCGGCAACCGGGCACGCGAAAACCCCGGACGGCGGCGGGCCGTCCGGGGTTTCGAATCATCCGTCGCGAACAGGATCAGGCGGCGGCGGTTGCCGCGGCGGCCTTCTTCTTCACGTCGCGCTTCAGGCGGCGGGCACGCAGCGACAGGTCGTCGTCGCTGGTCTTCAGCAGCCAGTTGTCGAGGCCGCCGACATGCTCGACCGAACGCAGGCCATGGGTCGACACGCGCAGGCGGATCGAGCGCTCCAGCGCTTCCGACATCAGCGTGACGTTCTGCAGGTTCGGCAGGAACGTACGCTTGGTCTTGTTGTTGGCGTGGGAAACATTGTGACCCACCTGCCGGCCCTTGCCGGTCAGCTCGCAGATGCGCGACATGATTTGATCCTGATTCTGTGTCGGGACACATGCCCCGGAAAGACGGCGCGGATAGCGTCGAACGGCCGCCGCGTCAACCGCAAGGGCGCGCGTGCAACCGGTACCGCCGCGACTGCGTTGTTACGGCAACGATTCGGATGATGACAAGATCGGGAGACGATGGATGCGCGGATTTCTGGCATTGCTGGGTGTGGTCGTGCTGTTCGTCGCGGGGCTGATGATCTTTCAGGTGATCGGCATTCCGCAGACGCAGCAGGGGGCGTTGCCCCAGGTCAAGATCGAGGGTGGTCAGGTACCGAAGTTCGACGTCGAGGTCGGCAAGGTGGATGTCGGCACCGTCAACCGCACGGTCGCGGTGCCTACGGTCGACGTGGAAAAGGCCCCGCAGTAACCGCTGGCGGGTAGCGGCCCCGGCTGGCAAGGGGGCCGGCATGTTCGACGCCGCGCCGATGCGCCATGCCCTTGCCGCCGCCCGTGCCGCCGCCGAATCGGGCGAGGTCCCGGTGGGGGCGGTGGTGATGCGGCACGGGCAGGTGATCGCCACCGCCGCCAACGCCCCGCGCACGCTGGCCGACCCCACCGCCCATGCCGAAATCCTCGCGATCCGGGCCGCCGCGCAGGCACTTGGCCGCGACCGGCTGGAGGATTGCGACCTGTGGGTCACGCTGGAGCCGTGCGCGATGTGCGCGGGGGCGATCGCCCATGCCCGGATCGCCCGGCTCTATTATGGCGCGTCCGATCCGAAGGGCGGGGCGGTCGAGCACGGCCCGCGCTTCTTCATCCAGCCGACCTGCCACCACCGGCCCGACATCTATCCCGGCATTGCCGAGGCCGAATCGGCTGCCCTGCTGCGCGCGTTCTTCGCCGGACGACGCGGGGTTTGACCGCGCGGTATACGGACCATATATGGTTCGTATATCGAAAGGACGGCAATGGGTATCGTGAAGATCGACGACGCGCTGCACGAGGAGGTGCGGCGGGCGAGCGGGGTATTGTGCCGCTCGATCAATGCACAGGCCGAATTCTGGATGACGATCGGCATGATCGCCGAGGCCAATCCCGAGCTGTCGTTCAACGACATCATCCGTACGCGCCTCGCCGCCGCACAGGTCGGCGCGGTCGATGCGGTCGCCGCCTGAGATGGTGAAGTCCCCCGCCGAACTCGGCCTGATGCGCGAATCGGGCCGGCTGCTGGCCTCCGTTTTCGAAATGCTCAACCGACAGCCGCTGTCGGGCATGTCGACGCTGGCGATCAACGATCTGGTCGAGCGGTTCATCGTCGACGACCTTGCCGCCCGCCCGGCCAGCAAGGGGCAATATGGCTTTGGCTATGTCCTCAACAGCTCGATCAACGATGTGGTGTGCCGCGGCGTGCCCGATGCGGCGGCGATCGTGCGCGACGGCGATATCGTGAACCTCGACATCACGCTGGAAAAGAACGGCTTCATCGCCGATTCGTCCAAGACCTATATGGTCGGCACCGTTACCCCGCAGGCGCGGCGGGTGGTGCAGGCGGCGCAGGGCGCGATGTGGGCGGGCATCGCACAGGTCCGCCCCGGCGCGCGACTGGGCGATATCGGCGCGGCGATCGAACGCCATGCGAAGAAGCAGGGCTATAGCGTGGTGCGCGAATATTGCGGCCATGGCATCGGCCGCGAGATGCACGAGGAACCCTCGGTCCTGAATTTCGGCCGCCCCGGCACCGGCGCCGTGCTGCAGGAAGCGATGACCTTCACCATCGAACCGATGGTCAATCAGGGGTCGCGCAAGGTCGTGCAGGAGGACGACGACTGGACCGTCGTCACCGCCGACGGAAAGCTGTCGGCACAGTTCGAACACACGGTCGCGGTGACCGCAACGGGGGTGGAAGTGCTGACGCTACGGTCCGACGAGGTGCCGTCGGGTCGCCGCTGATCCGCCATACCCCTGCCTGCGCAGGGGTACGGCGGAACATCGCACATTACCGCAGCTGGTCCTGCTCGATCGGCACGATCTTGATCTCGACGCGGCGGTTTTCGGCGCGGCCTTCCTCGGTCTCGTTCGACGCGATCGGCTGGGTCTCGCCGAAACCGCGCGTGCCGATGCGGGCCGACTGTACCCCGCGTGAGGTCAGATAGGTCGCGACCGATGCGGCGCGACGCTCCGACAGCGTCTGGTTATAGGCGTCCGAACCGGTCGAGTCGGTGTGGCCGTACACGTCGATATAGGTCTGGTTGTAATCGCGCAGCACGTCGGCGACCTGGTCCAGCGTCGCGCGGAACTGCGGCTGCACATTGGCGCTATCATAGGCGAAGGTAATCCCCGCCGGCATGTTGAGCACGAGGTCATCGCCGCGCCGCGTCACTTCGACATCGGTGCCCGCGGTGCGGGCGCGCAGGTCGCGCTCCTGCTTGTCCATGTACGCGCCGATCCCCGCGCCGGCGAGGCCGCCGATGCCGGCACCCAAAATCTTCTCGGTCCGGTCGCGGCGTCCGCCAACGAGATCGCCCAGCAGATAGCCGCCGACCGCACCGCCGATGCCGCCGATCGCCGCGCGCGAGATGCTGCGCTCGCCGGTTTCCGGGTCGGTCACGCACCCGCCGGTCAGCAGCGCCGCCGACAGCGCACCCGCGATCCAGAATTTCGAGCCCTTCGCCATGTCATGTCCTCCAACGTATCCAATTTCGGTCTTGCCCGGAAAAACCGGGCAACGCCGCACTTGTTCCGCATCCGTTTTGAACGGTTCCTGACCGGCCGACGCTCAAATTGATCGTCCCGCCGCGACTCGCCGGTTGTGCGGGGCGCGGCATTGCGGCATGGGTGGGGCAGTTCAATGGAACCTCTCACACCCTTCCCCTGGTTCGACGTCGTCATCATCCTCGCGCTGGTGGCGTTGAACGGCGTGTTCGCCATGTCCGAACTCGCCATCGTCTCCGCGCGCAAGGCACGGCTCGAAGGCTTGGCGAAAGCGGGGGGCAGGGGTGCTGCTACCGCGATGCGGCTGGCCGACGATCCCGGCAAATTCCTGTCGACCGTCCAGATCGGCATCACCCTGATCGGCATCCTGTCGGGCGCCTATTCGGGCGCCAGCCTGGGCGGGCCGGTCGGCGAGCGGCTGGTGCTGCTGGGCCTGCCCGAATCGCTCGCGGCCAATGTCGGGTTCGGCGTCGTCATCGGCGTCACGACCTTTGCCAGCCTGGTGATCGGCGAACTGGTGCCCAAGCAGTTCGCGCTGCGCAGCCCGGAACCGATCGCGGTGCTGGTCGCGCTGCCGATGCTGTGGCTGTCGCGGATCACCGCGCCGTTCGTGTGGCTGCTCGACACCACCTCGGGCCTGATCTTCAAGCTGCTGCGGATGAACCGCGAATCCGAAAACCGGGTGACGGCGGAGGAACTGCACCTGCTGGTCGCCGAAGCCAGCAAGTCGGGCGTGATCGAGGAGCATGAGCGCTCGATCATCTCGGGCGTCGTCCGCCTTGCCGACCGTCCGGTACGCGAGGTGATGACGCCGCGGACCGAAGTCGAATGGCTCGACGTCACGCTCGACGATGCCGGCATCCGCGCGGCGATGGCGACGACGCCGCACACCCGCCTGCCGGTGGCCGAAGGATCGGTCGATGCGGTGATCGGCGTGGTGCAGGCGCGCGACATCGTCGCGGCGATCTGTCGCGGCGAACCGCTCGATCTGCGCACGCTGTTGCACGAGGCACCGGTGCTGCCCGATCAGGTCGATGCGATGGACGCGTTGCAGGCGATCCGCCGGGCGGCGGTGCCGATGGGCCTCGTCCATGACGAATATGGCCATTTCGAAGGAATCGTGACGCCAGCCGACCTGCTGCGCGCGATCGCGGGCGATTTCGCGTCGGATGCGGAGGAGGGCGACCATCCGCATATCGTCCGGCGCGACGACGGATCGCTGCTGGTATCGGGCCAGACGCCTGCCGACCAGCTGGCCGAACGCATCGGCATCGACCTGCCCGAGGACCGCGACTATGCGACCGTGGCCGGCCTCGCGCTCGCCATCCTCAAGCACCTGCCGACCGAGGGCGAGCATTTCACCGAACAGGGCTGGCGCTTCGAGATCGTCGATATGGACGGGCGCAAGATCGACAAATTGCTGGTGGAGCAGGCGGCGTAACGCGCCACCCGGTTTCGCCTGCGTAACGGTCCGTTAGGGAGATTGGGGCTACCGCTCGTGTCGAAAGGTATACGATCTTGGCGATGGCGGCACCCGAACTCCTAGCGTTGGTCATGAACCATATGCGCCACGGCATGCTCGTCTATGATGCTGCCGAGCGAATCGTGCCGATGAACGCGCATGTCGGCCGCATGCTGGGCTTTGCCGGTTCGGCCATCGGCCCCGGGGCGAGCTTGCCGGAATATCTCGCCCATGTCGGCGCGGCCGTCGGCTGGTCGCCGGACCGGGTGGCCGGGGTCGTCGAAAATCATCGCGCATGGCGGCGGGCGGGCGAAGTGCGGCACTTCGACCATCATTTCGACGACGGGACGATCCTGGAAATCTGCTTCACGCCGGTCGATCAGGGGGGCGCCATCCTGACCTATGTCGATGTCACCCATACGCGCCACCTGACCAAGGTCAGCGAGCGCCGCGAGAACCTGACCCGCGAAGCCGGTACGTTGCTCCACCGGGTCGCCGACATCGCCGCGCAGAAGCGGGTGGTCGCCTTCAATGCCCGGATCGAGGCGGCACGGATCGGAGAGGGCGGCCGGGCCTTTGCGGTCGTCGCCGACGAAATCCGGCATCTGTCGCGCCAGACGTCCGACGTCCTGCACCACATCAACCACGTCATCGATGAATCGCTGCGCCTGATGTAGCGCGGGTACGACGCGGTATCGACCGGCGCTACAGCTTTCCGAACCTGGCCTCGAACCCGGCGATATCGCCCGCCGCAAGGAACTGCGCCTGTTCGACCCAGCGATCCTTCGTCATGCGCGGTGCGAACATGCCGAGTTGCGCGGCGACCGCATCGGCCCGGGCGGCATCCAGTGTCGCCAACGTCGCGATATCGGGAACGCCCTGTTCGATCAGCATCGCCGCGACCTTGGGGCCGAGACCTTTCAGGCGGGTCAGGTCGGTATCCGCAGCAGCGGGCGCGGCCGGTATCGGGGTGGCGACCGGAGCAGGCGCGGGAGCGATCGCCGGTTCCGGCATGCGCTCGACCGGCGTCCGTTCGACCGGCGGAGTCGGACGCGCAGTCTCGACCGCTGCCGCCGGCTCGGGGACCGCCGCATCGCCATGCTCCAGATGCCCGGCATCCTCCAGCTCGCGCGCTGCCTGCCGCCGCGCCCGCGCCAGCTTCATGCCATAGGCGATGCCGATGATCGTCAGCACCGCCAGCACGGCGATCAGGACGAAATGGACCGTCGTCAGCGCGCCCAGGAAACCGGGCGATTGCAGGGGAGTGGTGCCGCTATCCATCGTCTCAATCCTTCATCGCCGCTTCGCGCGCGACTTCCCGCCAGCCGATGTCGCGGCGGCAGAAGCCCGGAAAGTCGAGCGCATCGACCGCCCGGTACGCCGCTTCCTGCGCGGCGGTCACACTGGCCCCGCGCCCGGTCACGGCCAGCACCCGGCCACCGGCGGTCACAACGCCTGCACCCTCCGAACGGGTTCCCGCATGAAACACCGTCGCGCCGGTCGCCTCCGCCGCGTCGATCCCGCCGATCGCGCGGCCCGTTTCCGGCGTGCCCGGATAGCCGGGTGCCGCCATCACGACCGTCAATGCGGTATCGTCGCTGAAGGCGGGCGGCGCCACCTCTGCCAGGGTTCCCTGCGCGACTGCCAGCAGCACCGGCAGCAGATCGCTGTCGAGCCGCGCCATCAGCACCTGGCATTCGGGATCGCCGAAGCGCGCGTTGTATTCGATCAGCTTCGGTCCGCGATCGGTCAGCATCAGCCCGGCATAGAGAACGCCGGAATAGGGCGTGCCACGCGCTGCCATCGCGCGGACGGTCGGCGCGACGATGGTATCGATCGCCAGTTTCTCCAGCGCCGGCGTCAGGACCGGGGCGGGGGAATAGGCCCCCATGCCGCCGGTATTCGGCCCGGTATCGCCGTCGCCGACGCGCTTGTGGTCCTGCGCCGACCCGAACGGCAGCAGCGACACGCCATCGGTCAGCACGAACAGGCTGGCTTCCTCGCCGGCGAGGAACTCCTCGATCACCGCCTCGCCGCCGGCATCGGCAAAGATCGCGGCCAATGCCCCCTCGGCCTCGGCACGGTCCATCGCCACGGTCACGCCCTTGCCTGCCGCAAGCCCATCGGCCTTGATGACGACCGGCAGCGAGAAGGGGGAGAGCGCGGCGATCGCCTCGTCGAGCGACGACACGCGGACATAGCCTGCGGTCGGGATATCGGCCTCGCGGCACAGATCCTTGGTATAGCCCTTCGACCCTTCGAGCTGCGCCGCCGCTGCCGATGGCCCGAAGGTCGCGATGCCGGCCGCGCGCAGATCGTCGGCAAGGCCGGCGACCAGCGGCGCTTCCGGCCCGACCACCACCAGCTTGACCGACCGTTCGACGCAGAAGCGCACCACCGCGGCGTGATCGGTCACGTCCAGCGGGATCAGCGTCGCGGATTGGGCGATGCCGGGGTTGCCGGGCGCGGCATAAAGCGTATCGAGAAGCGGCGACTGTGCCAGCTTCCACGCCAGCGCATGTTCGCGCCCACCCGATCCGATCAACAGGACATTCATGGACGATCGTTTCCCCGATTTTATGTCGAGCCGGCTCGTAGCCGAGCCGCGCGCGAACGACAACGCCGCGCCCGAAAGCGTCAGCGAACTCGCCGGCCGGTTGAAGCGGATGGTCGAGGGGGAGTTCGGCCGCGTCCGGCTGCGCGGCGAGATTTCGGGCTATAAGCGCGCGTCGTCGGGCCATGTCTATCTGGCGCTCAAGGACGATGCTGCGCTGATCGACGGGGTAATGTGGCGCGGATCGGCGGGGCGGCTGGCGTTCACGCCGCAGGACGGCGTCGAGGTGATCGCCACCGGCAAGCTCACCACCTATCCCGGCCGCTCGCGCTACCAGATCGTGATCGATCATCTGGAGCTGGCCGGCGAGGGCGCGCTGATGGCGCTGCTCGAGAAGTTGAAGGCGAAGCTGGCGGGCGAGGGGCTGTTCGATCCGGCGAAGAAGCGTCCGCTGCCGTTCATGCCGCGCACCATCGGCATCGTCACCTCGCCGACCGGCGCGGTCATCCGCGACATCCTCCACCGGCTGGCCGATCGCTGCCCGACGCATGTGCTCGTCTGGCCGGTCAAGGTGCAGGGCGAAGGCGCGGCGGCGGAGATCGCGGCGGCGGTGAAGGGGTTCGCTGCGCTCCCCCCGCGCCCGACTTCCGAAGAATCGAACCCGTACCCCCGCGCAGGCGGGGGTCCAGAGCCGGAAGCACCGGCGTCGGCGACTGAAACCCTGGACCCCCGCCTGCGCGGGGGTACGGCAAATGGTGAGCGCGGCACGATCTATCGCCCCGACCTCCTGATCGTCGCGCGCGGCGGCGGGTCGATCGAGGATCTGTGGTGCTTCAACGAGGAAGTCGTCGTTCGCGCGGTCGCCGCCTCGCCGATCCCGGTCATCTCGGCGGTAGGCCATGAGACCGACACGACCCTGTGCGACCATGCCGCCGACCTGCGCGCGCCGACGCCGACCGCCGCCGCCGAACTGGCGGTGCCGGTCCGCGCCGACCTTGCCCACACGCTCGCCACCCTGTCGCTGCGCACCCAGCGTTGCGTGCGGCGCTATCATGATCGCGGGCGCGAGCAGCTCGCGGCGCTGGTCCGCGTCATGCCGCGCCGCGACGCGTTGCTGGGGCCGCAGCGCCAGCGGCTGGACGATGTCGCCGGTCGCCTGTCGCTGGCACTCGAACGCCGCGTGGCAACCGCGCGGCGCAACCTCGACCGTCACGGCCATGCGCTCAGGCCTGCGATGCTGACCCAGCGGCTGGCGCAGGCGCGCGCCCGATTCGACGGCACCGCACGGATGCTGGAACAGGTGAACCCCGACAATCTGCTGCAGAAAGGCTATGTCCGCGTCGTCGCGAAGACGAACGGCAAGACCGTCGCCACCGCCGCCGATGCGCGCGCGGCCGGGGCGCTGCAACTCCACTTCCGCGACGGCGTGCTGGACGCGAAGGTTGAGCGTGCCGGAGGGCGCGCCTATGTCGAGCCCACGCAACCCACCCTGCTCTGATCCGGACACCCAAGATGCTGAAGCCCGAAAGCCGCCCCGCCAAGCTCCACTACCTGACCAATAACTTCCGGGTGCTGGCCGATGGCGACTTCGTGACCTGTGCGGTCACCGGCAGCCGTATCCCGCTCGACGAACTGCGCTACTGGAATGCAGGCCGCCAGGAAGCCTATGTCGATGCCGAGGCATCGACCAAGGCGCTCGCGCCGGAGTGATCGCCGCCACCGTCCTGATCGCGGCCGCTCCCGCCGCGATCGTGCTGAGCGGTGCGCCGGGGCAGGGCGCGGTGCTGACCGGCAGCGTGGCCGTAGGCGCGACGCTGCAACTGGACGGACAGCCGGTCGCCGTCGCGCCGGACGGGCAGTTCCTGATCGCGTTCGACCGCGACGCCGGCCCGTCCGCGACACTGATCGCGACGCTGCCTGATGGCCAGCGCATCGTCCGTCCTTTGAGCGTCGCGCCGCGCGCGTGGCGGATCGAGCGGCTGCCGACCCTGCCGCGCATCGCGCAGCCCTCCGCCGAATTCCAGCGCCGCCGTGCGCCCGAACTTGCGCAGATCGCCGCCGCGCGGGACATAGCGACCGATGCGCAGGGGTGGCGGCAACGCTTCGCCTGGCCGGTCAAGGGTCGCATCTCCGGCCTGTTCGGGTCGCAGCGTATCTATGCCGGCGAACCCGGCGCCTATCATTCGGGCGTCGATGTCGCGCGCCCGACCGGCACGCCCGTTGCCGCGCCCGCCGATGGCGTCGTCATCCTCGCGGCGTCGGCCCCCTTCACGCTGGAGGGCAATCTGCTGATGATCGACCACGGCATGGGACTGAACAGTGCGTTCCTCCATCTGTCGCGCATCGATGTGAAGCCGGGCGACCATGTGCGCCAGGGACAGGTGGTGGGCGCCATCGGCGCGACCGGGCGGGCGACGGGGCCGCATCTCCACTGGGGCATGAAATGGCACGATGCGCGGATCGATCCGCTGCTGCTGACCGGACCGATGACGCCGTGACGGAACCCTCGGTGCCAGAGAAACATTCCGCATCTGTATCAAAGGGGAACTCGATCATGCTGCGTGCCACCTTGCTCACCGCCATCGCCGCCACCGCGCTTGCCGGCTGCACCACCACCGCCTCGACCGGAGCGAGTGCCGGCCGGACCGCCACCGCGCCGCTGCGCACCGCCGCCGGTGCCGATGTCGGCACCGTCACCGCGACCGAAATGGCGGGCGGCATCCAGATCATGATCGACGCACGCGGCATGCCCGCCGGCGTCCATGGCGCGCATGTCCACACCACCGGCCGCTGCGACGCGCCCGATTTCACCACCGCCGGCGGGCATTGGAACCCCACGTCGAAGCAGCACGGCACCAGCAACCCCGCCGGCCCGCATGCGGGTGACGCGCCCAACCTGACCATCGGTGCCGATGGATCGGGGTCGGTCACGATCATGCTGCCCGCCGGCACGATGGACGGGCTGCTCGACGCCGATGGAGCGGCGTTCGTGGTCCACGCCAATGCCGACGACTATAAGACCGACCCGTCGGGCAATTCGGGTGGTCGCATCGCCTGCGGGGTGTTCACCGCCGCCTGATTGCGCATGGCGGCCGGGCGGCGCATAGCGGGTCCATGACCACGCGACGCTCCGTTCTGGCCGGCATGGCCGCCACCGCCACCCTGTCCGCCCTGCCTGTCCGCGCGCAGGGATGGCGGCAGGCGCTGATCGCCGGCACCTATGCCGGAAAGGGCGGGGCGGGGGTCTATCGCCTGCCCGCTACGGCACGCAGCTGGAGCGTCGGCGACGCCGATCCCGCGCTGAAGGACGCATCCTTCGGCGTGTCGCGCGGCGACATGCGTTATTTCGTGCGGGAATTCGCGCAGGGGCGGATGGTCGCGACCGACCGCGACGGCAAGGTCCTTGCCGACCTGCCGAGCGGCGGCGACGATCCCTGCCATGTCGCGATCGCGCCGAACGGCGGCCTGCTGGCGGTCGCCAATTATTCGTCGGGCACCGTCGCGCTCTATCCGCTCGCCGCCGGCATGCCGCAGCCCCCGATCATCCGCCAGCATAAGGGCACCGGCCCGCGCAAGGACCGTCAGGCGGGGCCGCACGCGCACTGGGTCGGCTTCACCCCCGACAATCGTTTCCTGCATTCGGTCGATCTCGGCGCCGACGCGGTCTTCGCCTATGCGCTGTCGACCGGAGAGATTGGCGAGCCGGCGGTCGCATGGCGCGCGCCGGCGGGATCGGGGCCGCGCCATCTGGCCTATCACCCGACGCTGCCAATCGCCTATGTCGTCACCGAACTGGCCAACACGCTGACCACGCTCGACGCGCAGTTCGACGGCACGCTGACCGCGCGCGCCACGACCTCGCTGCTCCCGCCCGATTGGCAGGGCACCTCCTATGCCGCGCATATCGCGATCGATCGCGCCGGCCGCCGCCTCTATGCCTCCAACCGCGGGCACAACAGCATCGCCGTATTCGACCTGGCCGAGGACGGCAGCGCGACGCTTGCCCAGCATGTCCCGTGCGGCGGCGACTGGCCGCGCTTCTTCCTGCTGCTGCAGGAGATGGGGCAGCTGCTCGTCGCCAACGAGCGCAGCGGCACGGTGTCGATCCTCGACCTGACCTATGACGGCCGCCTGCGCCCCACGCCCGTGCGCATCGCGGTGCCGGGCGTGGTGTTCCTCGACCGGGCATAGGCTACGCCAGCAGGTCGACCACCGCCGCCAGCTTCTCGTCCAGCACGCCCAGCATCGCGGTCCATCCGCCCAGCGCCTCCAGCTCGCCCGGCCCGTCCGAAATGCCGCGCAGGCCCATGACCGGCACGCCGAAGCGCTGGCAGGCGCGCACCACGGCATAGGTCTCCATGTCGACCATATCGGCATCGATCCGCGCATAGTCGTCGCCGCCGACGATGTCCGCGCCGGTCGACAGCCGCGCCGTCGGCCAGTCGAGCGCGGTGCCGAGCGGCAGCACCGCGCCGAAATCGGCAAAGGGCACCACTCCCTTGGCAAAGCCGATGCGCGACGCGTTCATGTCGCGCCACGACACGCTCGCCACCTGCCACACCGATCCCAGCGGGAGCGTCCGCGATCCCGCCGATCCGATCGACACGACCAGATCGGGCAGCGCGCCCGTTGCCGCCGCCTCGGCCAGCATGGTCGCCGTCGCGACAGCGGCCTCGACCGGGCCGACGCCGGTGACGAGCGGATCGAACCGGCGTTGCAGCTGCGCGCCATATTCGTGGCGCGTCGCCATGACGAACGCGATACGCCTCGGCACGTTGGTCACGGGCATGTCGGTAACCGTCAGCCGGCTGCCGACCCGGCGCGATGGCGGCGTTTCCATTGGCGGGTGTGGTTCAGAAACATGTCACTGAACGCATAGCCCATGACGATCGTCGCGGTCGACGGGCCATAGCATTGAACGGTAATGACATAGACGTTCAGCAACGCCATCAGCGTCAGCTTTTCATTGTCCATGCTCTTGATGGTCGCGGTGAACATGCCGATCACGAACAGGATGAACGGCACGCCCAGCATGACATAGGTCGCCACGTAGAAGTTATCGACCGGCACCATCAGATAGGCGAGCTGCGTATATTCCATCGGATAGGTGAAGCAGCCCAGGCCGCAACCGGTGATGAGCCCGATCGGGAAATTCTGCCCCAGATAGGTGAACGGGAACGTCCAGGTATTGTTGATCCGGTCCTGCATGCTGAACAGCATCGGATCGATCTTCGTCAGGTCGGTACCGCCCAGCGCCAGCATCAGGATGAAGGGAACCGGCACTAGCACGAACGACCATTTCGCGAACAGGCGCGTCAGTTCGCGCCGGCGATCGCCATCGTCCTTGCGCAGCCCCGGCAGCACGACGAACAGATAATAGGCCGCGAACAGCACGCCGCACCCGATCGCGGTCTTGCTGGTCGACAGGTGCAGCGCGAGGCCGACCGGTCCGGCCATCAGCAGCACCAGCTTCGGCGAGATATGGCGGTGGACGATGACCAGCGGAAACAGGCACATATAGGCCGCCATCGTGCTGTCGCCGGCAAAGCCGCCATAGCGGATCGCGCCGCCCGACCACCATACGCGGCCGACCGCCTTGGTCTGGCCAAAGGTTTCGACCGCCATGCCGACCCAGGGATAGTCGAACAGCGGGGAGCATAGCAGCCCCACGGTCGACACGACCGCCAGCATGAACATGAAATAGCAGGCCCATTTCCGATCGGCGATCGATCGCCCGGCAAAGGCGAGGCCGACGAACATCGGCGACATCAGCTTGACCGACGACAGCAGCGCGACCGCCGACGACGCCATAAAGATCCAGCCAAGGATCGCCGAGACGAACACGCTGATCGAAAACAGGATCGCCCATGCCGATTGCCGGCGGATCGCCAAGACCCAAACGAAATAGGCCACGACCAGGAACGACATGAAGTCGGGCACGAACCACGCACCCGCAAGATGGAATTTCGGCAGCCAGTAGCGGAACACGCCGGTCAGCGCATCGCGCGTGCCATAGGTCAGGAACACGATCGTCAGCGGCAGCACCGCCCGGTCGACATCGACGTCGCGGACCCAGCGGCGCAGCCCGGTCGGGGCGGACGGCATGTCCGGGAACTGGGAATCGATCGTCGTTGCCATCGCAGATATCCGATTGGCGGTCAGGCCGCATGATGGTCGCGCACGTCCGGCCTGTCCGGATACCGGCACGACAGCCGCGTTCTACGGGCGCGGGGGACAAAGTACAATGCCATGCCGCAATGCAGCAAAGTGCCGTACTGGCGCAGTTTTTCGATATGCATCCGACACGAGAATCGTTACGGATACAGCATGATGCCCGGCAATCCGGGATTCTGCTGCAATGCCGCATGGTCCGGCATTTCGTGCATAACGGCGGATTAACCGGTCGGCGTAAGTCACTGTCCAGACAGTGTCGGTAGAAACGAACATGTTATCCCACCCGGAGAGCCTGTCCGTGCCCAGCTTCGCCACCGCCACCGCCTTTCTCTCGACGCTCGGTGTCAATGCCCATTCGGGCAATGCCGGCTATGCCAATTCGAGCATCGTCAACAACAGCCTCGCCTATCTCGGCATCAACCGCGTACGCGACAACCTGCCGACGCTCGGCACCGCCAGCGCGGTGACCAACGCGATGGCCGCCGCCGGGGTGAAGTTCGACTTCCTCATCAGTTCGTCGCTGCCGACGGCGGGCGATGCCGCGCTCGTCGAGCATATCAAGGCGATCGAGGCGTTCGCGGCGAACTACAAGGGCAGCGTGATCGCGGTGGAGGGGCTGAACGAGGCCAATATCCAGGCGTTCAGCTACAAGGGATCGTCGTCGCTGGCCGCCGCCGGCGCGTTCCAGAAGGCATTGTACGGCGCGGTGAAGTCCAATGCGGGACTGGCCGGCATTCCGGTCATCAACATGTCGCTGGGCATGGAAAGCGACGCCGATGCCGCGGCGCTGGGCGACCTGGGGGCCTATTCGGACTTCGCCAACGCCCATGCCTATACCGCGACCGGGCAGCAGGCGGACAAGGTGATGGAAGCATCGCTGGCCCGTGCGCAGCGCACGTCGCAGGGCGATCCGGTGGTCATCACCGAGACCGGCTATACCACGCTCGCCAGCAATCCCGACCTGGGCGTGAACCAGTCGGCACAGGCCAAGCTGACGCTCAACGCCATGCTGCTGGCGTTCGAGAACGGCGCGCAGCAGACCTATCTGTACGAGCTGCTCGACAGCAACCTTGCGCCCGACGGGCCGCAGAAGGAAAAGAATTTCGGCCTGTTCAACGCCGATGGCACGCCCAAGCTGGCGGCGACGGCGATCCACAACCTGACCACGATCCTGGGCTATGTCGATGCCGGGACCGGCACCGATGCCAGCAAGGCGAAATATACGCTCGGCAACCTGCCGGGCGATGGCCATTCGATGGTGCTGACCAAGGCGAGCGGGGCATGGGACCTGGTCGTATGGCGCGACGTGAAGGCGTGGAACGACCCGCTCGACAAGGAAAACGTGACCGAGGCGAAGACGGTCACCGTCGATCTGGGCGGCGTGCAGAAGACGGTCTATGTCTATGATCCGCTGGGCGGGACCAAGCCGATCGCGGTCTATACCAACGTCTCCTCGATCCAGCTTGCGGTCGGCGATCGTCCGCTGGTCGTGGAGGTGGGCGCCGCCGGGCCGGTCGTCGACCTGCCGCCGGTCAGCGCGCCCGACCTGACGATGACCGCCGCGCAGTTCGCGACGCAGATCGACACGCTCGCCCGGTCGAGCGGCCTGAAGTCGGTCACGCTGACCGACGGCAAGGTGATCGAACTCGCGTCGGATGCGACCAAGGACTATGTCGTCAAGAATTACGGCGCGCTGTTGGCCAAGGTCGCCGGCGGCGGCGTCAGCTTCAAGGTCAGCGAGACCGGATCGAACTGGCGGCAGGACCGGCTGTTCGACGGCGCGGGCAAGCTGACCTCGACCACCGACCTTGCCTTTGACGGCGGCGTGCTGAAGCATTCGCGCACCGTCACCGCCACGGGCGACGTGACCGACAATGTCTACAGCGGCGGCAAGCTGTCGCAGGTCGTGGCGGTCAGCAACGGGCGGACCGTGACGACGACCTATGACGTCGCGACGGGCAAGATCGCCGAACTGGTCGAGAAATCGGCCAATGGCGACGTCGCGGTGTCGAGCTACACCAAGGGCGTGCTGTCGGGCTATACGCTCAACCGCGCCGATGGCAGCCGGACGATCGACGAATTCGATGCGGCGGGCGTACGGACCCGCGAGGTGACGGTGGATGCCGCCGGTACCTGGACCACGTCGATCTATGCGGGCGGGGCGGTCAAGTCGCACTATATCCAGCGCCGCGACGGCAGCGGCGAGAATATCGCGTTCGGCATCACCGGCCAGCCCTACGTCACGATGCGCCAAGTCACCGATGCCAAGGGCGTGGTGACGCTGGTCGAACGGTCGCGGGCCGACAGGACGCTGGTGTCGACCGACGCCGTGGCGGCGGACGGGACGAAGACCGCGACGACCTATGGCGCGACCGGCAACAAGCTGAGCGAGGTGATCGCCGCGGCCGATGGCAAGCGCACGACGCTGACCTATGACGCGACCACGGGCAAGCTGGCCCAGTCGATCGTGCAGGCCGGCGGCGATACCGTCACCACCACCTATACCGGCGGGGTCGTGACCCAGCTGCTGAGCGTGCGCGCCGATGGCAGCCGCGACACGATCAGCTATGACGCGCAGGGCCGCAAGACGAGCGACGTCGCGGTCAGCGCCGGCAATGTCTGGACGACGCAGCAGTTCGACGCGGCGAGCGGCAAGCTGACCCGCAAGTTCGTGCAGAATACGGACGGCAGCGGCGAGAATGTCAGCTACGGCATCACCGGCCAGTCCTATGTGACGATGCGGCAGGTGACCAATGCCAAGGGCGTGGTGACGCTGGTCGAACGGTCGCGGGCCGACGGGACGCTGGTGTCGACCGACGCCGTGGCGGCGGACGGGACGAAGACCGCCACGACCTATGGCACGACTGGCAACAAGCTGAGCGAGGTCGTCGCCGGTACCGATGGCAGCCGCACCACGCGCACCTGGGACGCGACCACCGGCAAGCTTGCCCAGTCGATCGTGCAGGCGGGCGGCGATACCGTCACCACCACCTATACCGGCGGGGTCGTGACCCAGTTGCTGAGCGTGCGTGCCGATGGCAGCCGCGATACGATCAGCTACGACGCGCAGGGCCGCAAGGTCAGCGATGTCGAGGTGACGGCGGCCAAGACGTGGATCACGCAGCAGTTCGACGCGGCGAGCGGCAAGCTGACCCGCAAGTTCGTCCAGAATGCGGACGGCAGCGGCGAGAATGTCAGCTATGGCATCACCGGCCAGTCTTATGTCACGATGCGGCAGGTGACCAACGCCAAGGGCGTGGTGACGCTGGTCGAACGGTCGCGCGCCGATGGCAGCCTGGTATCGAGCGAGGCGGTCGCCGGCGACGGGACCAAGACGACCACGACCTATGGCACGACCGGCAACAAGCTGAGCGAGGTGATCGCCGGGGCCGATGGCAGCCGCACCACGCGCAACTGGGACGCCGTCACCGGCAAACCGACCCAGTCGATCGTGCAGGCGGCGGGCGACACGCTGACGACGACCTATACCGGCGGCGTGGTGACGCAGGTCCTGACCGTGCGTGCCGATGGCAGCCGCGATACCGTCAGCTACGACACGCAGGGGCGCAAGACGACCGAGGTATCGGTCAGCGCGACGAAGACGTGGACCACCATCCAGTTCGACGTCGCCACCGGCAATCCCGCGCGCAGCTTCGTCCAGAATGCCGATGGCAGCGGCGACAACACGACCTATGGCATCACCGGCAAATCCTATGTCACGCTGCGCCAGGTGACCGATGCCAAGGGCAAGGTCGTCGAAATCTTTCGCACCCATGCCGACGGGACGCTCGACTATCACGAACGCAACGATGCCGATGGCGCGCGCGAGATCAGCAATTTCGATGCGACCGGGCTGAAGCTGAACCAGCTGAACATCCATGCCGACGGCACGCGCGTGTCGATGACCTTCACGCCCGATACCCAGGCGCTGGCCCAGAAACAGACGCAGACGGCGACGGGCGACCTGATCGACGCGACCTTCGTCAACGGGGTGATGACCGCGCAGCGCACGGTGTTTGCCGATGGGCGCAAGGTGAACGAGGCGGTCGTGGCCGGCACGCGCCAGATCGATACCTTCGCCGCCGATGGCAAGCGGATCAGCGCGGTGACGGTCGATTCGGCCAACACCTGGACCACGCTGATCTACGACGCGGCGGGCAAGCCGTCGCGGCGCTATGTCGAGCGGACCGACCATAGCGGCGAGGTCACCGCCTATGGCATCACCGGCAAGAGCTATGTCACCGAAACCCAGGTGATCGATGCCGCGGGCAAGGTGGTGGGGGTCACGCGCCTGCACGCCGATGGCAGCCTCGATTATACCGAAACCAATGCGCCCGACGGCAGCAGCGTGCTGACCTATTATGACGGGGCCGGACGCAAGACGCTGAACGCCGCGATCGCCGCCAATGGCGACAAGTTCACCACCCGCTTCGATGCGAAGTCGGGCGGGATCGTCGACACCATCGCCGAAACCGCGACCGCCAAGGTGCAGTCGGTCTACAAGGCGGGCCGGGTCGAAACCCGGGTCACCAACGACCTGGTCAAGGGCGACCGGATCGTCGAGACGTTCGATGCGCAGGGGCGGCTGGCGACGAAGGCGACGACCGATGCCGGCGGCAATTGGGAAACGCTGCGCTACGACGTGGCGAGCGGCGCGGTCAGCCGGCGCTTCGTGGAATATGCCGACGGCAGCGGCCAGAATTTCAGCTATACCGGATCGGGCGCGTCGCTCGTCACCGACTGGCAGAAATATGACAGCGCCAAGCGGACCGTGGCCGGGGGCCAGACCCGTGCCGACGGCACCCGCATCGCCGGCTTCACCGTCGCCGCCGACGGGACGAAGACGAGCGAATGGTTCGACGCCGCCGACCGCCGCCAGAGCCAGGTGACCGCCGCCGCCGATGGATCGAAGACCTCGCTCTATTTCGATCCGGCGACGCAGTTGCTGGTCAAGAGCGTCGTCCAGTCGTCGGCGGGCGACACCATCACCGCTTCCTATCGGAACGGCGTGGTGACCGACCGCACGACCCAGATGGCGAACGGCGCGAAGATGACCGAGAGCTTCTCGGCAAACGGCCACGACCTGTCGGGCGCCCGCGCGCTGTCGGGATATCAGGCGGTGCTGTTCGACAATGGATCGGGCAAGATCGCCGGTACGCTGGCGGACGAGGTGCTGCTGGCCGATCGCGCGGCGACGACGATCCTCACCGGGGGCCTGGGCAAGGACCGCTTCGTGATCCAGCGCGGCGCCAGTGCGACGATCACCGATTTCGGTGTCGGACACGACCTGCTCGACCTCAGCGCGCTGACCAAGGGCGGGCAGCCGACCATCACCCTGTCGGGCGGCAATACCGTGCTGCGCTTCGGCAGCGGCGAGACGGTGACCCTGGCCGGGGTCGATCCCAGCCGGCTGGTCGCTTCGCCGCAGGCGAGCGGGGTGTATATGCTCGGCTGATCGATCGATCCTCCGCGGCCCGTACCACCGCCCCGCATCGGACCACCGGTGCGGGGCGGTGTCGTTTCGTAACGCTAACGTCATGAAAATGCTTGGCTTCATGTCGGTGATGTGACGCCGCCCGCAAGGGAATCTTAGGCATTCGGCGTTAAGCATGTCCCATCCCGGTCCGCCGATACGCTGCGCCGCACCATGGCATGGCGACGTGCCGGACCGTTGTGAAAGGGTATGTGCGTGCAACATCGGGGTGGGCGTCGCGGGACCGCGACGGGCGGAACGACGGGCGGGGTGGCGGCATGATCCACCAGACGATCCGCAACGACAGCGGGCTGGTCGCGCTGGCGGCGCTGCTGGAAATCCATGGCATCGCGGTCGATCCGGCGCAGCTGCGCCACGAGATGGGGCATTTCCATACCGTGTCGGCCGACGACCTGATCCGGCTGACCGGCAATATCGAGGGCGTGCGCGCGAAGAAGCGCCGGGCGTCCTTCGCCGATCTCGCCCGCCTCCCGCTGCCCGCGCTGGCCGACGGGGTCGATGGCTGGTTCCTGATCGGGCAGGTCAGCGACGACGCGGTGCTGGTACAGCGTCCCGGCCTGCCGGTGACCAAGGTCAGCCGCAGCGATTTCGAGCTGATGTGGTCGGGCGAGCTGGTGCTGGTCACCACCCGCGAGAGCGCGCGGCTCGCGCTGCGCGACTTCGACTTTTCGTGGTTCATTCCGCAGGTCGTGCGCTATCGCCGGCTGATCGGCGAGGTGCTGCTCATCACGCTGGCGCTGAACCTGCTCGGCCTTGCCGCGCCGCTGTTCTTCCAGAATGTGGTCGACAAGGTGCTGGTGCACGAGACGATGTCGACGCTGACCGTGCTGGTCGTCGGCTTCGTCGCGGTGTCGCTGTGGGAAACCGCGTTCGGCTGGCTGCGTACCAGCCTCTATTCCGAGACCAGCCAGAAGATCGACGTCGAACTGGGCGCGCGGCTGTTCCGCCATCTGCTGCGCCTGCCGCTCAGCTATTTCGAGCAGCGCCGGGTCGGCGACACCGCCGCCCGCGTCCGCCAGATCGAGACGATCCGCGAATTCCTGACCAACGCCTCGCTGACCGTGCTGATCGACCCGGTCTTCACGCTCGTCTTCCTCGCGGCGATGGCGATGTATTCGTGGACGCTGTTCGCGGTCGCGGTGCTGACCATCCCGGCCTATTTCGTGATCGCCATGCTGGTGACGGGGCCGCTGCGCGCGCGCATCGCCGACAAGTTCGAACGCGGCGCGGCCAACAACGCGCTGCTGATCGAGACGATCGGCGGGATCCAGACGGTGAAGGCGGCGGCGGTCGAGCCGCAATGGCAGGATCGCTGGGAACGCCAGCTGGCCGGCTATGCCGGGGCGAACCAGCGCGTCATCAACCTCGGCAATTCGGGGTCGGAGGCGATCCAGCTGGTATCGAAGCTGAACATGGCGGCGATCCTGTATTTCGGGGCGCAGGCGGTGATCTCGCACGACCTGACCATCGGCGGCCTCGTCGCGTTCAACATGTTCGCGCAGCGCGTGTCCGGCCCGGTCATCCGCATGGCCCAGCTGTGGCAGGAGTTCCAGCAGGTCCGCCTGGCGGTACAGCGGCTGGGCGACCTGCTGAACCAGCGCGTCGAGCCGGGATCGGGCAGCCAGAGCGCGCCGCACGCCATTCGCGGCGACGTGACATTCGAATCGATCCGCTTCCGCTATGCCGACGAAGGGCCGTGGACGCTGGAGGATGTCGACCTGACCATTCCCGCGGGATCGACCCTCGGCATCGTCGGATCGTCGGGATCGGGCAAGTCGACGCTGACCAAGCTGCTCCAGCGCTTCTACGTCCCCGCCGCGGGCCGCGTGCTGATCGACGGGATCGACATCAGCCAGATCGACCCGGCATGGCTGCGGCGGCAGATCGGCGTGGTGCTGCAGGAGAATATGCTCTTCAACCGGTCGGTGCGCGAGAATATCGCGCTCGCCAATCCCGCGCTGCCGCTGGAACAGGTGATCGAGGCGGCGACGCTGGCCGGCGCGCACGACTTCATCACGCGCCTGCCGCAGGGCTATGACACGATGATCGAGGAACGCGGCGCGAACCTGTCGGGCGGGCAGCGCCAGCGCCTCGCCATCGCCCGCGCGCTCGTCACGCGGCCGCGCATCCTGATCTTCGACGAGGCGACCAGCGCGCTGGACGCGGAGAGCGAGGAGATCATCCAGACCAATCTACGCGCGATGGCCGAGGGGCGCACCGTCATCATCATCGCCCACCGCCTGTCCGCGATCCGCCAGTGCGACACGATCGTCGCGATGGAGCGCGGCCGGCTGGTCGAGGCGGGCGATCATGACGAACTGCTGAAACTGGGTGGCCGCTACGCCGATCTTCACCGACGCCAGATGGGCGTCCTGCACGGAATTGCCGCATGAGTGCCGTTGCTTATCACTGGAGCCTGTTCCGCCGCGCGCTGGCCGACGATCGTGCCGAGGCGCGCGACCGGAAGGAGAATCTCGAACCGCGCTTCCTGCCCGCCGCGCTCGAAGTCATCGAACGGCCGGTATCGCCGACCGGACGGCGGACCGCGTGGGTCATGCTCGGCTGCCTCGCCGCGACATCGGCATGGCTGGTGCTGGGCAAGGTCGATGTCGTCGCCACCGCCGATGGCAAGATCGCGCCGGTCGGCAGCGTCAAGCTGGTGCAGGCGGCGACCGCCGGCATCGTCCGCAACATCCATATCCATGACGGCGACCGGGTGAAGGCGGGGCAGGTGCTGGTCGACCTCGATTCGACCGTATCGGGTGCCGAGGAATCGCAGGCGGCGCGCGCGCTGCTCGCCGCCGAGATCGACGTGGCGCGGGGCCAGGCGATCGTCGACGGGTTGAGCGGCGGGGCGGGGCATTTCGTCGCCCCGGCCGGCACGCCCGCCGATGTGGCGGATACGCAGCGGCGGCTGGTCGCCGCACAGCTGGCGACGATCCGGGCCGAGGGCGCGGGGCTGGCGGCGGCGCGGTCGGCAGCCTTGTCCGACGCGGCGGCGGCGCGCGACCAGGTGCGGACCTACGACGCCAATCGCCCGCTGATGGACAAGCATCTGGCGGCGATCACGACGCTGGCCGACAAGGGCTATGCGTCGGGCCTGCGCCTGCTGGAGGTACAGCGCCAGCGGCGCAGCGAGGCGGGCAGCCGTGACGTCGCGGCGGCGCAGGTCGCGCGCGGCAATTCGGAGGCGCGCCGCTATGCCCAGCAATATGCCCAGTCGCGCGAGGCGGCGCGGCAGAGCGCGTTGACCGACCTTGCCCGTGCACAGGCCGAGGCGATGATGCGCCGCGAGGAACTGACCAAGGCGCGCGACCGCAGCCGGATGCAGCAGCTGCGCGCGCCCGTGGACGGCACGGTACAGCAGCTCGCGGTGCATACCATCGGCGGCGTCGTCGAACCGGTCCGGCCGCTGATGGTCGTCGTGCCCGACGATGCGCTGGTGATGGAGGCGCGGGTGATGAACCGCGATGCCGGCTTCGTCCGCGCGGGGCAGCCGGTGTCGGTCAAGCTGGAGGCGTTTCCCTTTACCCGGTTCGGCACGGTGCCGGGCCGTATCCTGACGATCAGCCGCGACGCGGTGCAGGATGAGAAGACGCCGCCTTATTATGTCGCGCGCATCGCACTCAACCAGCGGACCATCGAGGCCGATGGCCGCCGCGTGCCGTTGACGCCGGGACTGTCGGCGACTGCGGACGTGCGCATCGGCGAGCGGCGGATCATCCGCTATCTGTTCGACCCGATGGATACCGGCATTCGCGAGGCTGCACGGGAGCGGTAGGGGCTACGACGTTGCCTCGCTTCTGTCGTACCCCCGCGAAGGCGGGGGGCCAGAGCCACGCAAGTCACCGCCTGCGTCTGGGGCCCTGGACCCCCGCCTGCGCGGGGGTACGGTCGGGCTTTGCGAGTGCCCCGGATTCTTGCGCAGGTCGGACGGACCACCTCCGCCCGGACTAGCCGCCCGTCACGCCAGTTCGGCGTACACCCGGTCGATATCGTCGGTCATCCGTTCGGCGGTATAGCGGTCGTGGAAGCGGGCATGGCCGGCCTGCGCCAGCACGGCCAGTTTTTCCGACGACAGCGCCTCGATCGCCGCGCGGATCGCGGCGGGATCGTTGACGGGGACGGTGATGCCGTAGCGACCGCTGTCCATGATGTCGTTCAGGCCGCCGGCGGCGGCGGCGAGGACCGGTTTGCCGACGCGCATCGCCTCAACCGCGACCAGTCCGAACCCTTCCCAGCGCGACGGCACGACCAGCATGTCGCATGCCTTCATCTCCGCCACCACGCCGTCGCGGTCGCGCCAGCCGCGAATGTCGACATGGGGCAGGGCGGGGGGATGATAGCCGCTGCTGACCGCCGGCGCGCCGACGATGCGCAGCGCGACCTTGTCCGCCAGCGGGCGGATCGCCTCGATCAGCAGGTCCAGCCCCTTTTGCCGGTCGAAGCGGCCGACGAACAACAGCTTCAGCCGGTCGTCCTGCCACGGCACCGCGGGAATGGCGGGCGGCGCGGCGGCGATGCCGTTGGGCACCACCGCCAGCCGCTTTTCGGCGATGCCGATCGCGCGGGCGCGGCGTTCCTCATGTTCGGAGATCAGGATGATCTTTTCCGACCGCAGCGCCAGCAGCCGTTCGGTCGCGACCAGCAGTTTGCGCGCCGGTGCCGGCATCTCGATATCGAACGCCCAGCCATGCGGGCAGAAGACCGTTGCCGGCCGCCGCCCGAACCGCAGCACGCGGGTGACGATCCCCGCGCCAAACGTATGGCCATGAACGATATCCGGGCGGAATTCGCGCCGGACCGACAGGAAGGTCAGCGCGAGCCGGGCCATGCCACGCAGCCGGCTCTTGCGGGTGAAATAGCGGAACTCGACCCCGCTGTTCGCCAGGCGCGGTTCGATATGGTCGCGATGCTCCTCGGGCATCAGCAACATGACCTTGCCCGGCCCCCGCCGCTGCGCCTGCAACGTCAGCAGTTCGGCGAGGTAGCTGCCGGTGCCACCGATGATGCTGTCGCAGACGTGCAGGATACGCATGACGGGATCGTAATCGCGGACGTCAGACCAGCACGGTGCCGGTGATCGCGATCCGCCGTTCGTCCAGCCGGTCGACCAGCTGCCGCGCGGCGCGGCGGGCGGTGACGTTCTTGCGCAGCAGCAGGATCGCCTGGTCGAAGCCGGTAAGCGCCGCCGCGATCGACGCGCCGCTGGCCGCACCCTGTACGCTGAGCGCCGCCAGCGTCTGCGTCACCGGCAGGTTCCAGTCATAGCTGCGCTCCAGGATCGGGCGCTGTTCGAGCGCCGCCTGTCCGGTCGCGCCGCCCGATCCGGCGACCCAGAGGTTGGCGATCGGCGTCGCCTGCGCCTCGGTCCGCTCAGGCAGGCCGAACAGCGGATGGACCGATGCCTGCGACAGATTGCCGTCGATCAGCAGCGTCGGCGTCTGCATCCGCGCCATCACGACCGACAGGTTGGCGGCGAACGCGGCCAGTTCCTCTTCGCAGTCCAGCCCGATGATCGCGCAGGAAAAGGCCTGCTGTTCGCCATCGGTGCCGTAATGCTGGACGATCCGGCTGCGCACCGTGCGCAGCGCGACGACATAGGGCAGTTCGAGATCGAACGCCGCGACCAGCGACGGATCGACCTGCGCCGCCGACACCGCCGGGGCGACGCCGACCCGCTCCGCGCGATCGGCGGCGATCGGGGCGGTATCCTCCGCCCAGTTGCTCGACCGGATCCTCATGCCGCGAACTCCCTGTTCGAATGGTGGCGACCGGCGCCGTCGAGCGCGGTCATGTCGACGATGACGTCAAGGTCGAGCGCCGATGCGGTGCCCGATGCGGTGCGCAGGCGCGGCCGCACGAATTCCTGCGCGGCGGCGGCACCGATGCCGGCACCCAGCCCCAGCACCAGCGCGGCGGCGAACCACAACGGCAGGTTGGGGGTCGAGGGCAGCAGCGGTGCCACGGCTTCGTCGAGACGGCTGGCATTGGCCTGCGAAATCTCGCTCTGCAGCGAGGCTTCGTTGAAGCGCTGGCGCACCGTGTCATAGGTCTGGCGGGTGGCGTCGACGTCGCGCTGCAGGACGTTCAGCTGGTCCTGCACGCCCGACATGCTCAGCATCCGCTGCTGCTGCTGTTCCAGCCGCGCGCGCAGCTCGGCCTCGCGCCGGCCGGCGGCAAGGCTGGCCGAATCGAGCGCGCCGGCCTGGGTCGAACGGGCCTTGGCCAGTTCGCTGCGCAGCGCCGACAGCTGGGCATTGGCGGCGACCATCGTCGGATGGGCGGCGCCCAGCGTCTTCGACAGTTCGGCGACCTTGCCCGCCTGCAACCCGACCTCGCGCTGCAGTTCCTGCACGATGGTGGAGGATTCGACTTCCGGGCCGTCCGACGACGTCGCGCGGGCGCGGGCCGCGGCGGCTTCGGCCTGGGCCTGCACCAGTTCGGTCGACAGGTTCTTCGCCCGGTCGCCTTCGATGTCCATGCGGTCGACGCCGACGATGCCGTTGGCGCGCTGGAAGTCCGACAGGCGGCGCTGGGCCGCTTCGAAACGTTCGCGCACGGCACGGGTGCGCTCGTCATACCATTTCGCGCTGTTGCGCGCCGGGCTGGTGCGCAGCTCGACCTGCTTGGTCAGATAGGTGTCGACGATGCGGTTGAGCGTCGCCGCCGCCGCTTCCGGATCGGTCGCGGTATAGCTCAGGCGGATGACGTTGCTGCCCTTTTCGCTGCCGATCATCAGCTGGCGGCGGAGCAGCCCGGTCGCGTTCTGGATGCGCTGTTCGGCGGTTTCGCCAAATGCCGCGCTCTGGAAGGCGGGGTCGGTCCGCGCGACTTCCTCCAGCACCGCGTTGCTGCGGATGATGTCGATCTGCGTCCCGATGATCGTGTCGATCACCGATGCGTTCTGCTGGGCGTTGCCATTGGCGTTGGCGGCGTTGCTGTCGCTCTGCGTCAGGTCGACCAGCAGCGACGAGGAGGCGCTGTACTGCCGCTTCTGCACCATGGCCAGCGCGACTAGTGCGCCGAACACGAGCAGCCCGACGATAATCACGGTACGCAGCCGATGCCGGATCGCGCTGATCAGGTCGGAGAAGCTCATCATTGGGTGGCCCCCTTGTCGTGAAGAAGCGCGCGCAGGTCGTCGCCCGCGCCGCGGCCGATGCTGCCGCCGTCCGACGCGATCTTGCGGGTGAAGAGCAGCAAGAAGAATTGCGGCGCCAGCGAATCGTCGAACACATATTGGCCGGACGTGCTGCTTTCGACCAGGATCGGGGCGAGCGTGTCGAGCATGGCATCGACCTGTTCGGCGCTGCCGGGTTCGCCAAGCTCCGCGATCACCTCCGCCCGGTCGACGCGCGAGCGCATCGCGGCGTTGAGGCAGATGATGGCGGCGGGCAGCGCCGACGCGCGCGGCCGGTCGATCTGCGCCAGCAGCAGGTCGGCGTTGCGGCGGCTGACGTCGCGCCATTCGGCGAACGCGACCTGCAATCCGCGCGACGCGACATCGGCGTCGATCACGGTCTTGCCCATCGCATCGGCCTGCAGCGCGGCATAAAGGCCGAACAGCCGCAGGTGATAGGGCGATCCGACCGCCGCCGACACGATCGTCGCGGCGGCATCGTCGGTGATGTCGAGATCGACACGGTTCAGGCAGCGGCGCAGCAGCGCGTCGAGATCGGTCGGGGTCAGCCCGCCGACCGCGACGCCGATCAGGTGGCGGCGCAGCGAGGGATGGCCGGCGATCAGGTCCTCGAGATTGGCGGCGATGCCGATCGTGACGATGCTGACCTCGGAACGCATGTCCGACAGCAGCTTCATCAGCGCTGCCAGCTCTGCCTTGGTCTCCTGCGAATGCACCCGGTCGAACTCGTCGAGCATCAGGATCGTGCGCCGTTCCACCCGGTCGGCGAGCAGGCTGGCCAGCCGGCGCGCGTCGAACGGTTCGTTCAGCAGCGCGTCGACTTCCGACCGGCGCACCTTCGACTGCGGTTCGGCGGCGATGTCGAGCAGATAGGGGCGGAACAGGTCGTGGAACGCGATGTCGCCGCTGGCGAGATTGTAGAGGACGAGGCAGCCGCGCTCATCGGCCATGTCGCCGAAGATGCGCGACAGCGACGTCTTGCCCGACCCGCGCGCGCCATAGATGATGCCGTGCTTGCGATGGTCGAGGACCGCATCCAGCAGCCGTTCCAGCTCGTTGGTACGCCCGGCCAGCGCCGCGCGATTGGCGACCGGCATCCCGGTGTCGAACACCTCGTGCATGATCGCCCGCCGCGACCGTTCCGGCCTGGCCGGCGCCGGCGGGGCCTGGAACGGCACGGCCGGGACCGGAGCGGCACCCTGCACCGGGCGGGGCAGGCTGCGCACGGCCGGCTGCGGCTCCAGCAGGCGGCCGAGCCAGTCGGCGAACTGACGGAAGACGTTCATACGCGATACCTTGCGAAACGCTGACGGGGCCGGACGGGCGGTACGGGCATCAGAACCATTTTTCCTTGATGACCAGCACGTCCTCGGGCTGCACCACGTCGTCGAGCGACGGCTTGGTAAGCGGCTTGCCGCCGCGGCGCACCTCGATCCGCCGGGTCGAACCGGCGAGCGTCGGCCCCTCGGCCAGCGCCAGCGCCTGGCGGAAGGTCATGCCCGGCGTCACCGGGAAGGCGCCACCGCGATTGACCTCGCCATAGACATAGACCTTTTCGGCGGTCGGCACGAACACGGTGTCGCCCGGTGCCACCAACCGCGTCGCGGCGGTGGCGGCATCGGTCAGCGAGATGCGCTCGACCTGCCCGTTGGCGCGGGTCAGGATGACGGTGTTGGCACCATCGGCACGCGCGCCGCCGGCCTTCGCGACCATCGCCGCGACCGAATAGGGCTGGTCGAGCGCGTAGAGGCCGGCGGTCGGCACCGCGCCCAGCACGGTCACCGTCTTGCTGGCGAAGGTCGTCACCTCGATGTTGATCGACGGCGCGCTCAGGATCTTCTGGCGCAGGAAGGTGCGCATCATCTCGTCGGACAGCTGGCCCGTCGTCTTGCCCGCCGCCATGACAGTGCCGAGATAGGGGGCGGTGATCGTTCCGTCGGCGCGGATGCGCGTCTTGTAGCTCATGTCGGGCTGGCCGAAGACCTTCACCTCGATCTCGTCGTTCGCGCCGAGCACATAGGCGGCGGCAGGCGCCGATGCCGGTGCATAGGCCGGGGCAGCAGCGGTCTGCGCCATGGCGGCGGGGGCGAGCGCCAGCAGCGGCGCGGCGGTCAGCAATGCTCGAAACATATGCATGGTCGATCCTTCACGGATGATTCGTCGGTCAGAAGCGATAGGTGATGCCACCTGTCGCCAACGTGACTTTATACTGGTTCGCATCGGTATCGGTCTGGCGCGAGATGTGGCGCGCCTCGACCTGCAGGTCGACACGGGCACCGACCCGCCGGGTCATGCGCACCAGCGCGTCGACCAGCGTGTCGTCGTTGATCCCGCTGACGATGACCAGCGGATCGCCCCGGAACGAGCGGGTGGCGTAGCTGGCCTGCGTCCGGATCTGCGTGCGCTCGGCGAATTGCCAGTCGGCGCGCAGGCCGTAATCGGTCTGCACCGCGAACCCGGCCGGGACCAAGGTGTCGTTGATGATGCGGCGGTCGGTCGTGCCGGTCAGCGACAGGCGCGGCAACGGGCGGTAGACGAGTTCGCCGGCCCAGCCGAGCCCGCGATAGGGGCGGACGACCGCGCCGATGCTGCGCGCGTTGAGGTACTGGACATCGGCCTTCAGCGACGCGCTCGACACCACCGAACGGACGAAGGTGACGCCCGCCCGGTCGATATGGTTGGTCACGCCGATGGCGCTGCGGTCGCTGTCGATCCGGTTGTAATAGGCGGTCATCGTGCCGATGCTGGGCCGCGCATAGCCGATGCCGGCGGTGTAGCTGATCGCCTTCTGATTGGCGAAGGCGAAGCGCGGATCATTGTCCGATGTGTCGCGACGGACGCCGACGATGGGGAAGAGGCCGACGGTACGCGGGCAGGTCGCCTCCAGCCCCAGCGCGGTGAAGGTCTGGAAATTGTCGATCGAGCCGTTGATGTCGCCATAGTCGGCGCGCTGCCGCTGGATCCGGGCGAGCGGCTTGACGACGCAGGTGCCCGCGATGCGGAACGTGCCCTGCGTGTCGAGGATCGCCTGGACCCGGCTGCGCCCCGGATTGCGCACATAATAGCCATAGCTGGCATCGGCGCGCACGGTAATGTCGTTCAGCCCGATCTGCCGCTTGTACTGGCCGTTGACCTGCGGCGTGAGGATGAAGTCGTCGACCGGCCGCTGCCTCGCCGAATCGGTACGGAAGATATTATCATCATAGGTGCCGAGCAGCCCGGCCGACAGGGTGAAGGCCGGATCGCGGATCTCGGGACGCTCCACGCGGGTATCGCGCGGCTGGAAGGCCGGGGTCGCGGTCTGTGCCGATGCCGGCAGGGCCACGACACCCGCGACAAGCGGTACCAGCGTGCCGAAGGCACGGGATCGGAAGGGCAATATCGTTGTCACGCCGCGCCTTATGCCCGGATCACCGGAGCGAGACAATAAGGTAATGTTGCGTTGCAGCATGGGTCCGCACCCTAATGGCTCGCGGTGGGACGGCGATGGTCGCGGATAACGGCAAAGGCGTCGAGCATCTTCTGCGCGAGGTTGCCGTAATCGAACTCCGCCGCCGACGTCGCCGTCTGTTCGCGCAGCGCGCCGAGCTGTTCGGGCCGTTCGAGCAGCGACACGATCTGCTCGCGCCAGCGATCGGTGTCGCCCGCCGGCGCGATATAGCCGTTGCGGCCCGGATCGATCAGTTCGGGCAGTCCGCCCTTGTCGCTGGCCAGGACCGGCAGGCCGACCCCCAGCGCCTGGAACACGACTCCGGGCGAATTCTCCATCCACAGCGACGGCACGAGCAGCAGGTCGCTCTGCGCCATGGTGTCGGCCACTTGCTGCAACGGCACATGGCCGACGATATCCACCCAGGGCAGATGGCCGAAGCGGCGGCGCAGCGCCTCTTCCTCCGGCCCCTTGCCGAGCACGGTCAGGTGGAAATCGTAGCGTTCGGCCAGCGGCTCGAGCAGGTCGAGCGCGAAGCCGATCCCCTTGGTATTCTCCAGCCGCCCGACGAACAGCAACCGCACCTTGTCCGACGGCATATGGGGGACGCTGGGGGCGGGGTAGGTGATCGGGTTGAGGATGTGGAACGAGGGATATTGCGCGATCGGCATCAGGCTGCCGACCTTGTCGAGGTTCGCGCGCGATGGCGAGATGAAGCCGAGCCGGGGGATATCCTCCAGATAGCCGATCTTGGCGTTCATGCTCATGCGGCAACCCTTGCACTGCCGTACGCATTCATGGTCGCCGCGGAACATCGTCGTACGCACGCAGACATAGGCGAGGTCGTGCAGCGTGATCGCGGTCGGGATGTCGTGCCGCGCCAAGACCTTCAGCCCGTTATAGCCCAGCCCCTGAATCCAGTGGATATGGGCGAAATCCGGCCGGAAATCCTCGATCACCCGCTCGAACATCGCTTCGTTGCGCGGGTCGTAAATGTCCTGAAGGTGCCAGATCGGCTTCTTCCAGCCCGGCGCGGTACTCGCCTGGAACACCGGATAGATATGCGGGGTGCCGACGCGGTAGAGGCGGTAGCCGTTCATCGGCGTGCCCCAGCTTTCATGCTCGCGTTGCGGCGCGGCCGACAGCACCGCGACCTCATGGCCCTGTTCGGTGAACCATTCGGTCAAATTCTGGGCACAGATTTCCGCACCACCGATAATGTACGGGGTATAGAAGGCGCTTACTTCCAATATACGCATGAAACTCGTCGCGCCCCCCAACTCGCCGACCGTGTAACGGCAAAGTCCTTAATTCAAGTGAAGATCGGCGTTATGCGCGGAACGTACCGTTCG
This sequence comes from Sphingomonas hankookensis, assembly GCF_028551275.1. NCBI lineage: Bacteria > Pseudomonadati > Pseudomonadota > Alphaproteobacteria > Sphingomonadales > Sphingomonadaceae > Sphingomonas > Sphingomonas hankookensis. Next base: position 3,475,258 of record NZ_CP117025.1, on the reverse strand, counting down.
CGCAGGCACGCCGACTGCGGCCTCCCCCGCCGCGACGTCCTGCAATACGACGGCGTTTGCGCCGATCCTTGCGCCGGCACCGATTCGTACCGGACCCAGTATAACCGCACCAGCGGCTAGATAAGTTCCATCGCCAATCGTTGCGCGACCGATATCGTCGCTGCTACGGGTGCCGATCGTCACATTCTGCAGGATCGTGACGTCCCGCCCGACGGTACAGGCGCCGACGACGATGCCATAGGGATGGGGTATGTAGAGGCCGCCGCCGAAGGTCGCGTCGATCGCCAGCTCGGCACCGAAGCGGCGACAGGTCCACCACCACCAGATCCGCCGTGCCGGTCGCCCGACGAGCGGCAGGCGCGGCAACACGTCCTGGATCCGCCGGGCCAGCACGAACTGGAACCCCTGGGTCAGCAGGAACAGGCGCAGCAGGAAGCCGCGCGTGATCGCTTCGCCGTCGCGCCGGGCGAAATGGGCGATATCCTGCTGTACCAGCGTGCGAAATCGTGGGGATCGGGACGATGCATCGGTCATGCGTGGGCCTTCGTCGCAAGCACGCACCGGGTCAAGGTTGCAGTGCGGCATGAAACCTTCGTATCGTCTCCTGCGCTACCATATCCTTACCGGACGTAAGCTGATAGTAGCGCCGCTACGTCGTCGGGGCGGCATCGGTCGAAAAGGGGCGGAGACGCGGTCGTGAAGGTTTTTATCGTCAATACCCTGTACCCGCCATCGACCGTGGGCGGCGCGGAACGCAGCGTCGCGCTGCTGGCGCGGGCCGCCGCCCGGCGCGGGCACGAGGTCCATGTCGCCAGCCTGCACGACGCCGACGACCAGCGCGAGGAACAGGACGGCGCGGTGACGATCCACCGCTTGCCGCTACGCAACCTGTACTGGCCGTTCGACGCCGAACGCAACGAATCCAAGCCCCGCCGCCTGGCATGGCATCTGCGCGACCGGCGCAATCCGGCGGCGACCCGCGATCTCGTCGCGCTGATGGATCGCATCCGCCCGGACGTGCTGCACACCAACAACCTGCAAGGGTTCTCGACCGAAATCTGGGCCGAGGCCAAACGGCGCAATATCCGCATCGTCCACACGCTGCGCGACTATAGCCTGTTGTGCGCGCGCGCCTCGCTCTATCGCGGCGGGCATGACTGCGTGCAGCGCTGCGTCGACTGCAAGCTGCTGACCGGGCGCAAGAAGGACAATTCGGTGCTGGTCGATGCGGTCGCGTCGAACAGCCAATATGTCATCGATACCCATCGTCGCCATGGCTATTTCAACGACACCGATGCGCGCGTGATCTTCAACATCGCCGATGTCCGCTCCGCCCCGACCCCGGCGGCGGTGCCCGAGGATGGCGGGCTGACGTTCGGGTTCATCGGGCGGGTCGAACCCGAAAAGGGGATCGAGGTCGTGCTGGACGCCTTTGCCCGGCTGGAGCGGCCCGACTGGCAATTGGTGATCGCGGGCGCGGGCAAGGGCAGCTATGTCGCCGACCTGCAGGCACGCTACCCCGATCCGCGCATCCGCTGGCTGGGGTTCGTCAATGCCGATGATTTCTATGCCGGGGTCGATGTCGTCATCATCTCGTCGACCTGGCCCGAACCGTTGCCGCGCACGATGATCGACTGCCTGGCACGCGGCAAGGCGGTGATCTATTCCGATGCCGGCGGCACGCCCGAGATCGGCCATCTCGCCCTGCTGGGCGCGATCTATGCCAAGGACGATGCGGCGGCGCTTGCCGAACGGCTGGCGACCGCGCTCGCATCGGCCGACGACTGGCGCGCGGTGCGCGGCGTCGCGCCCGAGGTGCTGGAGGCGTTTTCGGAGGAAAAGGTCGTCGGCAACTATCTGTCCTTCTACGCCGGGGACGCCGCCTGAAGGAGCGGGGGCGATTGTTGGATACATTAGCCTGACGAGAACATAGCGGGAACTCCTGTGCCGGCACCGTGCCGGCCGAGACAGGAGGAACCATGGCCGATCGCTTTTCCGCCCATGCCGACAGCCCCGAGGCTCCGGCCACCGCACCCTTTGCCGTCGTGCCGAGCGATACGCAGGAACTGCCCGTCGTGCCCAAGGGGATCTATGTCGGGACCGGTGGCGACCTGACGCTGCGCGGGGTGCGCGGCAGCGCCGACGTCACCTATCGCAACCTTCCCGACGCCAGCTATGTCGCGGTGCGCGCGCAATATGTCCGCGCGACCGGGACGACCGCGACCAACCTGATCGCGGAGGCCTGACCATGGCGCGCACTTCGGGTGCCGTCGGTGGCGCCAATCCGTCCAGCCTCGCCCGGCTGTCCGTCCTGCCCAATCGCCGGCTGCCGCATGTCGTGACAGCGCTGGGCGACAGCCGCGCGGCGGCGATCTATATCGACAGCGGCCAGCGCGGCTATGCCGCGACCTCGCCGGTCAACTGGGCCAATGCCCTGTTGGGGCAGCGGCTGGTGATCGGAGCGTGTTTCGGCAAGTCCGGCGACCGGACCGACCAGATGCTGCCGCGCCTGTCGTCGGCGATCGGCACCGGGGCGGGGCTGCTCTACATCCATGCCGGGCTGAACGACATCGCCCAGAATTATCCCAGCGCCGCGACCAGCGGGGCGACCGCCTTCGCCAATATCCGCACGATGATCGATACCGCGCGGGCAGCCGGGATGATCGTGGTGGTCGAGGCGGAGGTCGGCAGCAACGCGCTGTCCGCCGCGCAGATCGGACAGGTCAACGACCTGAACGCAATGCTGTTCGACCATGCCGAACGCGCGCCGGGCGTCCATGTCCATGACGCAAGGCTGGTGGCGATGCAGCCCGCCTATTCCGACAGCGCGGTGCAGTTCCGCGCCGCCCATGCCTATGACGGAACCCATCTGAACGGGCGGGGTGCTGCCTATTGGGGGGAAAGCCTCGCCGCGCTGCTGGGAGCGATCGTGCCAGCGCGACCGGGGGCCGCGCTCAACATGCGCGCCGCGCTGTCGGGCAATGGCCGGCGGCAGCTGGTCGCCAACCCTTTGTTCGTGACGGCCAATGGCGGCACGGCGGCGAACGGGGCGAGCGGCACGATCCCGGCCGGCTTCGTCGGATCGGCCGGCACCGGGGCAAGTGCTACCTATGCGACGCAGGCCGATCCCGATGGCCTGGGCAACAACGTCGCGATCGATGCCAGCTTCACCGCCGCCAATGCGCAGGTGCGGCTGCATCAGGACGTTGCGACCGCCAACCTGTTGCCCGGCGACCTCGTGGAGGGGGTGGCGGTCGTCGACATCCTCGGCACGCCGTCCGGGCTGGCCTCGCTCTACCTGCAATTTACCCAGAATACCGGGGCGGGCGGGCAGAGCTACGACAATTTCTGTCTCTATGCCCCAGCGGCGGCGAATTATGTCGGGGTGGACAAGGCGATGCGGCTGACGCTGCGCACCCGCCCGCACCTGATCCGCGCGAATGTCGGCAGCGGCGGCTTTGCCCAGCTGTCGGTGCGGGCGCTGTCGGCCGGGTCGGGCAGCTGCCAGTTCGTCGTGCGGCAGATGGCGCTCAAGCGGCGCGACAGCGACTATTGATGCGTCAGGGGGCCGCCATCCGCGCCGGATCCGCGCGGCCCCCGAACCGCCGGTTCAGCCAGCGATTGACCGGGCGGTCGTACCAGCGATCGAGCAACGGGCACGCGATCATCAGGCCGGCGATGCACGGCACGCCCAGTGCCGAAAGCGGCAGCGCCGGGCGATAGCGCCACAGCAGGACGCCGATGGCGAACGCCGGCAGCAACCCGGACAGCAGCGCGATTCAGCCCGGTATCCGCCGCCCGAGCCACGGAAAGGCACGGGCATGATTGCGTGCCTCCGTCATCCTCCCGCTCCTCCCGAGCAAGGAAATCGCTGTCGTCACCCGATGGCGGCGAGCGTGTCCAGCAGCCGTGTCGCGCTGTCGTCCCAGTCGAACGCGAGCGCCCGGGCGCGGGCGGCGGCGGACAGCCGGGCATGGACGTCGTCGTCGTCCAGCATCTGGCGCATCGCCGCGCCGAGTGCGGCCTCGTCCTCCGGATCGCAATAGAGCGCGGCGTCGGCGCAGACTTCGCGCACCGGCGCGATGGTCGATGCGACGACCGGCGTGCCGAACTGCATCGCCTCCAGCGGGGGGATGCCGAACCCTTCGTACAGGCTGGGGAAGACCAGCGCGCGGGCATGGGCGTAGAGCGTCATCAGCGCCTCGTCGCCGATGCGGCCGGGCAGGATCACCCCTTCGGGCACCGCGCCCATGGCGTTGTCGGCGAACGATCGCACCGCCGCGCCGACCAGCACCAGCCGGTCGTCGGGCCGGGCGATCGCGCGAAAGGCGCGGATCGCGCGCGGCAGGTTCTTGTTCGGCGCGAACGACCCGACGATCAGCAGGAACTTGCCCGGCGTCAGGCCGTGGCGCTCGAGGACCGTCTCGTCCGGCGTGATCGCGCGGATATGGTCGGCGGCGTTGGGGATCACCGCGATCCGCTCGCCCTTGACCCCCAGCACCGCCGCCAGCCGCGCCTGCGAAAAGCGCGAGACGGTGGCGATATGCGACCGGCGGGCCAGCAACCGGCCGAGCGTGCGGTGGAGCAGGCGATAGCTGCGCGCGAAACCCTGCCCGAAATCATAGACGGCGGCATCGTGGATCACGGTCAGCGCGCGGCGGCTGCGCACCGGGTTGGCGTTGCACAGCCCGAGCAGGATGCCGTCGCGTGCGGCACCGGGCAGCGACAGCTGTTCCCAGCGATGGCCGCCGCCGCTGCCCACCGTGCGAAAGGCGAAGCGCGGCCATTTCGCCGGCGCATCGATTCCCGGCGGGGCGAGAATGGTGATCCCCGGCGCGCGACCGTCCTGCGGCTGGCGGTCGTGGATGCGGTCCAGCACCATATGAGCGAAGCGTTCGACGCCGGTCACCGGACGACCGAGAAAGCGTCCGTTGACGTAGATGTGCGGCATGGGGCGATCCCGATCGGCTGGCATGGGGCGGCTATGCCGCGACTGCGAAAGGAAATCGAGTCCCGTGCGGCCTCCCGACCGGCCTAACCGCGTCCCGATGCGCGATAATTCCGACCGGCCGTGCCACGGCCGCCGCCGGCGCATTGGTAGTCATGCCGCAATGCGGTATGTCCAGGCGTCCCCAATCGCCGCGGAGAAGAACATGCAACGATCCTGGCACCGCTCCGACCGCCGACGCAGCGCGACCATCGCTTCGGCCGGGCTGGTCGGCGTCGCGGCGATCGCGCTGTCGCTGCTATGGTCGCGCGGGACGATGCGCGCCGCCGAACCGCTGTCGCTGAAACTCGACTATTCCGCGCTGCCCGCCCGCGCCACGCCGCTGACCATGGGTGTCGGCGTGCATTTCGGGCTGAACCACACCTTCGGTTACGAAGCGACCCCGACCGCGAAGGCGATCGCGACGCTGGGGGTCGATTCGTTCCGCGACGACCTGCCGTGGCAGGTGTTCAAGCGCAACGGGCTGGACCAGCCCGGATCGCTGTCGCCGCGCCTGGCGGGGATGATCGCCGCGACGCCGGCGCGTCCGCTGCTGGCGGTCGATTACGGCCATCCCGCGTTCCGCAAGGGTGCCTCCCCGATCGACGAGGAGGGGCGCGCCAAATTCGCGGCCTTTGCCGGCGAGGCGGCGGCGGCGATGCGCGCCAAACCGCCGATGTACGAGGTGTGGAACGAATGGAATATGGGCGCGGTCCTCGGCCGGCCCAAGCTGACCGATGCCGGACAGCCGGACGATCCGCGCTCGGCCGGCAACTACACCGCGCTGGCCAAGCGGACCGTCGCCGCGATCCGCAAGGCCGATCCGAACGCGGTCGTGCTGGTCGGCGCGGTGGGCGAGGACCCGCAATGGCTATGGACCGACGCGATCGTCGCACAGGGCGCGGCGCAGCAGGCGAGCGGCCTGTCGGTCCATTATTACAACCACTGCCTGCGCCCCGGATACCGCACCGCGACCGAAGCGATCGGCCGGATCGAAGGGCTGCGGCGCAAACTGGTCGCGTCGCAGGGGGCGAAGGCTCCCCGGCTCTACATCACCGAAACCGGATGGCCGACGACGACCGGCGGGCATTGCGACATTCCGCGCCAGGTGGCGGGCGACAATGCCGCGCAATTCCTGTTGTGGGCGGCGGCGACGCCGTGGATCGGCGGCGTTTGGATCTACCAGTTGCGCGACCAGGGGCGGAACCCGGCCGAGCTGGAGGATAATTTCGGGCTGTTCGATTACGACTACCGGCCGAAGCCGGCGGTCTGCATGGTCGCCGACGTCACCCGGATCGTCCATGCCGCGCGCCGCTGGCGGGTACTGCGCCAGGGGGGCGGACTGACGCTGATCCAGCTCGACGGCGCGCAGGGGCGGCGGCTGGTCGCCTTTGCCGAACAGCAGGGGCAGGTCGCCCATCTGTCGTTCGGCGGCCGACCGGTGGCCGCGCGCCCGCTGTGCCAGCCGGCACCGTCCGCCGCCGCGGCGGTGGTCGATGTCGGCACGCGCCCGGTGGTGATCGACGCGTCGGCGCTGTCGGGCGTTCCGCTCGGCGCGACGTTCGACTGATCGTCAGTCGACCAGCCAGAGCAGCGCGGCGACGACGCCCCACCCGCTGGCGGCGATGGCGAACAACGCCGCGCTGCTGGTGCCGACCGACAATTTCGACGATGCGGCGACCGGTTCGGCGCTGCCCGGAAACGGATGGACGTTCGACATCAACGCCGCCGTGACCGCGCCCGACCGCAGCGGCTCGGCAAAGGCGCAGCCATGTTCGGACCCGTTGCGCCACCGGACTTCGGCCCGCACCACGCCGACGCCGGCGATGCCGACCCCGATCTGCGTACCGGGGGCCAGCGGCACCGGTGCGTCGATCCGGCAACCGTCGCGGGTCAGGTCGGCGATGGTGATCGATTCGGGGGGGTGTTCGGCCAGCCGGAGCGTGCCCGCCCGCTCCACGAGTACCCGATCCTCATGACGGCGATCGTCCTGGCGATAGAGATGCGCGTTGATGTTCACGTCGGTTCCCGGTCACTACACGAGACATATTGTCCCTGGACCGCAGCTCTACCGCAGGGGCGGTTCCGAAAACGTGTTCCTAAATGGTTACCGCGCCGGCAACGTCTTGCCGCCCGGCGGCAGGGACTTGCCGGTCAGCCCGCGCGCCGCCGCAGCCATTTGGTGACCGGCACCTCGTACAGCTTGTGGATCGCGATCGCGACGGCCACCGACGCGATCATCGCCAGCAGCGCCAGCATCCACGTGAGCGGTCCCGCCGGCAGCTTGCGGCTGACGATCCCGAACGCCTTCATGACGAAGGGATGCGACAAATAGAGCGCGTAGCTGGCCGCCCCCAGCAACTGGACGAAGGCCCCGCGCAGCGCATGGCCGTCGCGTTCGATGCCCAGCGCGGCGACCACCACGACGGTCGCCGCGATCCCCTGTACCAGCACCCGCGGCGCGCGCAGCCCCGCCTGTTCGGCACCCAGCAGCACCACGAACCCGATCGCCATCAGCGCCCACGCCCATGCTCCACGCGGCAGCGCATCGCGCGCGAACAGCCGGCCCGCGACGATGCCCAGCGCGAATTCGAGGATCACCGAATTGGAGAAGAATTGCGCCGCGACCGGCAGGTCGGGCACGGCCGCGCCCAGCGCGACGATCGCCGCCAGCAACGCGACGCACAGCAACGGCGCGACCCGCTGCCGCCCGGCGCAGAGCGCGATGCTGAGCGTGAAAATCAGGTAGAAGAAGAATTCATAGTTCAGCGTCCAACCGACGAACAGCAGCGGCTGGATTCGGCCGACATCATTCATGTACGGCCAGAAGAAGAGCGACTGGAGCAGCTTGGCGACCGTCACCGTCTCCGACGCGAACAGCGATGGCACGACCATCGCCGCCGCGAACACCGCCAGCGTCATCGTCCAGTAGAGCGGCACGACGCGGATGATGCGATGGATCGCGAATTCGCGCGGGGCGATCGGTTTGCGATCCTGGGTAAAGGTCATCACGAACCCGCTGATGACGAAGAACAGGTCGACCCCGGCGATGCCGAAATAGAATTTGGTGTCGCGCAGTCCGACCGGCGCCAGCACGTCGGTGGTATGCACGAAGATGACGAGGATCGCCGCCACCGCGCGCAACGCGTGCAGATTGTACAGCATGACGCCGGGACGCTTGCCACCGATGACGGGGGCCGCTTCGGAACGGTCGATGTTCATGCCGCCGGCATATCCTTCGATGCAGGTGCGACGCCGAGAATCCGCCCGAACGCCGACTGGAACGTGCGTTTGCGGCGTTCCCCCAGTTCCGCCAGCACCAGGGCAAGCGCAAACGTCGCGAGGATGGCCGCGCCACCCGCAACTGCGCTGGTGCGGATGCCGGGGAACAGCGACGACAACATGACGAGGAACGGCTGATGCACCAGGTACAGCGTGAAGCTGGCCCCGGCCAGCCAGCGGATCGCCGCAGCGACGCGGTCCGGTATCAGTCTGCGTGTCGGTGCCAGCTGCCGCAACGCCACGATATTGACCGCGACCAGCAGGCCGACGATCGCGAAATAGACGAAGCTGCGTGCCAGCTGTTCGGCGGCAACCGGCTCGAACATCGGCGACGCCCAATGCTCCATCGTACGTTTGACCATCAGATAGAGGCCGATCGACACCACGAAGCCTCCGGCGGCCATCGCGGGATGCAGCCGGATGCGTCCCGTCCGCAGCAGGTGATAGGTAGCGTAGCCGATCAGCCAGATGGGCATATAGGCGACGATCTTCGGCCCGAAGAACAGCATCAGCCCGACCCCCAGGATCGCCCCCCGCCGCCGGCCGCCATAGAAGAACGCCGCGAAGATGGCGTAATAGGCCGCTTCGAACCCGAGCGACCAATAGGGCTCGTTGGTGCCGAAGACCCGGTGCGAGAACCACAGTTCGTTGGTGAACGTCAGCGAGAAGGGTAGCGTGCCGAGGTAATCGCCATTGTAATAGGGCAGCGCGGTCAGCGGCTGAGCGCCATAATGCCGGCTGATCGCATCGAACACGACATTGGACGCAAGCGCGATCAGGCAGACCGAGAAGAGCCGAGACAGTCGCGCGGTGGCGTAGCTGCGCAGGGTGCGTTCCTTGCGGTCGGCGACGAAGGCGATCACGAAACCCGACAGCACGAAGAATATCGCGACCGCTTCTCCCGTATGCCCGGACAGGAAACCGGGCAGGCGCGGCATGACGAAATGGCGGGCATGGCCCAGCACGACTTCCACGGCCGCGACCAGCCGCAACAGGTCGAGATAGATGGAAAGATTCTGGTCGAGGACAGCGGCGGGGATTGCGCGCGTGGGTGCTTCGCCGGCCGGCAATATCTCGGTGGTCATCGCCTTATCCTATCCTGTCCGATGCACCCGGCGACGTCCGGCTGCGACGCGGATGGCGTCGGCCAGCGCGCCGTGCCGTGCCGCGACATGCGCACTCCATGCGCGGCGGACCTGATCGCGCAGCGACGCCGCGGCGACGGGGTCGGCGGCGAGCGCGGCGATCCGGTTGACCGCGGCATCGGGGTCCGCGAGGTCCAGCATCGGCGGCTGTCCCATGAATCCAAATCCCTGCAGCGACAGGGGCGTGGCAAGAACCGGGGCACCGGCTGCGAACGCTTCTAGCACCTTGATCTTCAGGCCGCTGCCGTGAACGACGGGACTGAGCATGCACAGGCACTGCGACAACAGCCGCTCCATTTCCGCATCGGCCACGAACCCCAGCGTTTCGACATTCGTCGCCGGCGGACCGATATAGTCGCGCGTTCCGCCGCCGATGAAACTGACCGTGACCGGAACGTCGCGCTGCAGCAGGCGGGGGGCCAGTTCGCGGACGATCCAGTCGATCGCGCTGCGGTTCGGCGGAAAGCCGGGGCTTCCGATGAACAGGACGCGGCGGGCGTCTCGGTCGTCGCCCGTCCTGGCCACGCTTTCGTCGCGTTCGATCACGGGGCAGAGCGCCACCGCGCGACTGCCGGTCAAGTGGCGGTATCGCTCGGCATCGGTGTGCGAGATGAAGACCGACAGGCGAGCGCGCAGCAGCAAGGCCGCTTCCATGATCCAGGACTGCAGCGCTTCCAGCCGCAGAAACAGCCGCGACGCCCGCGATGTACGCAGTCGCGCCGCGTCGAGCAGCGTGTCGGGCGTGACATTGTGGCCGACGAACACGAACGGCGTGCGCCCGACCAGCAGGCGCCAAAGCGACACGTTGGCGAGCGCCTGGATATGGTCGACGACCACGATGTCCGGCTTTGCGGCGAGCCCGTCGCGGACCGCGCGGCGGGCGGCTTCGGACACGAAGCCGATGCTCATCAGCAACTTGCCCGACAGCATGTGGCGCAACTTGCGTCCGCGGGGGGGCTTGGCGGTATCGGCGCGAAAGCCGGTCACCCCGCCGAACGAGGGGGCGGGACCATCCGCCGGCAAGGTGGCGAACACGCCGCTGAGCGCGATGTCGGGCGATTGGGCGAGTTCGGCGATATGCCCCCGCGCGACGACGTCCATGCCCGATCGCGGCGAAACCGGATCGCCGGCGCCGATATAGAAGACACGAAGCGGGTGACCGGAATCAGGCGCGTTCATGGATTTGCTCCGGGGCAGGCGGCTTGGGCTGGACGATGCGCGCCGGCGATCCCATGGCGATCGCGCCCGCCGGGACATCGATCAGGACGAGCGAATTGGCCCCGATCCGCGCCCCGTCGCCGATCGTGATCGCGCCGAGCAGGATCGCGCCGGCGCCGATCTCGACTTCGTCGCCAATCCGCGGGCCATGCGCCGCGCTGTCGCCACGTTTCCCGATCGTGACGCTCTGGAGGATCACCACGTTCCGGCCAAGCGTGCAATCGCCCAGCACGACCGCATAGGGGTGCGGGATGTAGCAGCCCGGCCCGATACGGGCGATCTGCGCGATTTCCGAACCATAGCGGCGGCAGCTTCGCGCCCAGTAGAGCTTGGCGACCAATGGCCCGACGACCGGGACGGTCGCGATCAGGGCCTGCAACCGATGCGTCAGGACGAACCGGAACCCGGGCAGGAACAGCCACGCCTTCAGCAGGAAGCCGCGTTGCGGTGTGCGGCGCCCGCCGACCCGCGCGAAGCGGGCTAGGTCGCCCGCCACCGCTTCGCGGAACTGCCGCCAGCCGGTACCCATCGACGGCCGGGTCATGCGGGGCTCCCTTCCGCGCCGATGGCAGGCTGCGTGATATTGCGCAGATAGACGCCCCGGATAACCAGCAGGCTGAGCGCGGTGGCGACGGCGGAAATGCCCGCGCCGATCAACCCGAACGCCCACATGAACCCCGCGCCGAACACCAGCGCCAGCACGACGCCGATGACGTTGGTCACGGCATAGGCATGGTCGCGCCCCATGCTGGTGATCGCCACGTTCAGCAGGTCCGACCCCGACCGGATCGTCGCGGCCAGCAGCATCACCGCCAGCAGCGTGCGATAGACCGGGAAGCGCCCTTCGGGGCTGACATAGAAGATGATCTCGGTCGCGACGAAGATGATCGCGCCCAGCACCCCGGCATAGGTCAGCGTCTTGGTCATCTGCCGGCGCAGTTCGGCGCGCCATTCGGCCCGGTCGCCACCGCGAGCGGCACGCACCATGCGCGGCAGCGCCAGCTGCACCACGGCGGTCGCGATCAACGTCTGAAGCGCATTGGTGATCGAGAAATAGAAGCTGTAGATACCGGTCGCGGTCAGCCCCAGCAGCGCGTTCAGGATGAAGCGGTCGGCATAGCCGAGACCGACGATGCCCAGGTCGCTGAAATAGATGTACCACGCCGTCCGCACCCGCTTGCCCAGCCGTCCGAGCTGCATCCGCTCGCGCAGGCCCTCGCGGATCGGCCAGCGGCGCAGATAGACGAACAGCATCGCATAGGCGACGAAATGGCTGGCGATCCAGCCGAGGAAGATCGCGTTCAGCGTCTGGAGCGGCGGATAGACAAAGCCGATGCCGACCACGATCGGAATCCACAGCGCCGAGCGGATGAAGACCATGACGTTGGCGAACAACGCCATCTCCAGCCCGATCATCGGCATGTAGATGTCGAGCGCCAGCGTCTCCAGCCACAGCAGGACCAGGATCAGGATCGCGGTCTCGCTCAACCCCCCGGTCATCCAGATCAGCACCGGCACGGCGACGATGGTCCCGGCCAGCAGCGACGCGATGGTGATGGCCAGCCGGTCGCGGATCAGCCCGGCGGCGGTCGCCGGGGTATGGCCCACCACCTCGCGCGAGATGAAATAGTTGAGGCCCCAGCCGACCGTCGCGGGCACGATGCCGATCGCGCCGATCGCGAGGCCGTAGATGCCCGCCGCCTCCAGCCCCAGCTCGCTGACGATGTAGAAGGACAGGGCGAAACGGAAGAAGAGCTGCGACCCGCGAATCGCCATGTTCGGCAACCCGCCGCGCATCAATTTGCCCGCAAACCCTGCCATGGCCTATTCATCACTCCATTCAGCCGGACCGGCAAACCGAAAAACTGCCGGACCGGCGATCGAACGATATTGCTGCACTGCAAAATTGCGCTAGGCGATTATGAACCATGCGTAAAGCGCCCGGCTGAACCGGGCGGTCGCGCGATACAGAGGGGAAGGCGGGTCGTGAAGACAGCAGGACGGGCGACCTCGCGGCTCGATTCGCTTCAGATATTGCGGTTCTTCGCCGCGTTCCTGGTGCTGGTCGGCCATACGCAGCACGCGCTGCTCGAACGGCTGGGGGCGGGGGCCGGGCGCTATGCGTTCGTGCCGCTCGACTGGGGGCTGGGGGTCGACGTGTTCTTCGTCATCTCGGGCTTCGTCATGTATTATCTGATGCACGACCGGTTCGCCCGGCCGGGCGCGACCGCGACCTTCCTGCGCCGCCGGATCGTGCGCGTGGTGCCGATGTACTGGCTGTTCACCACGCTGGTTCTGTCGGTCGGCCTCGCGACCGGGGCGATCGACTTGGGCTGGACCAATATCCTGTTCTCCTACCTGTTCCTGCCGGGGCCGGTGTGCGGCGAATATTGCTTCCCGGTGTTCACGCTGGGCTGGACGATCAATTACGAGATGCTGTTCTACGCGCTGTTCGCGATCGCGCTGGGCTTTTCGCGGCGGACCGGCGTCGCCGTGGTCGTCGCGCTGATCTTCGGGCTGATCGTCGTCGGACAGGTCGTGCCAGCGTCGTGGTCGATGCTGCATTTCTGGGGCTATCCGATCATCGGCGAATTCCTGTTCGGTATCGGTCTGGCGGCCGCGTTCCTGCGCGGCTGGCGGGTGTCGCGCGGCACCGGGTGGGCGATGGTCATCGCCGGGCTGGTGCTGGCGGTCATCAGCTATCAACTCGACCTGTACGACCATATCTGGCGGCTGTGGACCGGCGGCATCCCGGCGGCGCTGATCCTGGGCGGGGCGGTGTTCGGGCTGGAACCGCGGGGCACGCCGGGGCGGTGGCTGGGGCTGCTCGTGCTGGGGGGCGATGCGTCCTACGCGCTGTACCTGTCGCACCCGGTGACGATTCGCGTGACCGATGCGATCGCGGGCAGGATCGGCCTGTTCGACCGCGCGCCCTGGGCGTTCTGGGCCGGAACGGTAGTCGCGGCGGTGATCGGGTCGTTCGTCGTCCACTATGCGATCGAAAAGCCGTTGCTGTCCCGCTTCTATCGTCGACCCAATCTGGGGGCGGGGGTTCCGTAACGGCGATTCTTGCTAATGCGAATGCCGATCAAAAGTGATTGACCTTTTGCGCGAATTATGGGCGCATCATGCCCTTCCCCCCGGTGCCCACGGTTGCTAAGGCGCAGCGGTTATCGCTCGTATTCGCATGTGCGGCGGGCCTTGCGAGCGGATACGCCGCTCCGTCCGGGCCGGGCTGCCATGACCAACTGGGAAGGACCCGCATGACCGCCATTGGCCAGGACACGCTCGGCACCCGCGACACGCTTACTGTCGGCGGCAAGACCTATTCTTATTATTCGCTGGCCAAGGCGTCGGCCAAGCTCGGCGACGTGTCGCGGCTGCCCTTCTCGATGAAGGTGCTGCTGGAGAACATGCTCCGCTTCGAAGACGGCGTGACCGTCACGCAAGAGGATGCGCAGGCGATCGTCGACTGGCAGAAGGATGCCCGGTCGGACCGCGAGATCCAGTATCGCCCGGCGCGCGTGCTGATGCAGGACTTCACCGGCGTTCCCTGCGTCGTCGATCTGGCGGCGATGCGCGACGCGATCACCACGCTCGGCGGCGACGCGGGCAAGATCAACCCGCAGGTCCCCGTCCACCTCGTGATCGACCACTCAGTGATGGTCGACGAATTCGGCACGCCGACCGCGGCGGAAGAGAATGTCGAGCTGGAATATAAGCGCAACATCGAACGCTATGAATTCCTGAAATGGGGTTCGAAGGCGCTCGACAATTTCTCGGTCGTACCGCCGGGCACCGGCATCTGCCACCAGGTGAACCTCGAATACGTCGCGCAGGCGGTGTGGTCGTCGGAATCGACCGATGGCAGCGGCACGATCGCCTATCCCGACACGCTGGTCGGCACCGACAGCCATACGACGATGGTCAACGGCCTCGGTGTGCTCGGTTGGGGCGTGGGCGGCATCGAGGCGGAAGCCGCGATGCTCGGCCAGCCGGTGTCGATGCTGATCCCCGAGGTCGTCGGCTTCAAGCTGACCGGCAAGCTGCAGGAAGGCATCACCGCCACCGATCTCGTGCTGACCGTCACGCAGATGCTGCGCGCCAAGGGCGTGGTCGGCCGCTTCGTCGAATTCTACGGTCCGGGTCTGTCGTCGATGACGCTCGCCGACCGTGCGACGATCGCCAACATGGCGCCGGAATATGGCGCGACCTGCGGCTTCTTCCCGGTCGATGACAAGACGATCGACTATATGCGCCTGACCGCGCGTCCCGAGGAAGTGATCGCGCTGACCGAAGCCTATGCCAAGGCCAACGGCTTCTGGCGCGACGAGAATGCGGTCGACCCGATCTTCACCGACACGCTCGAACTCGACATGTCGACCGTCGTGCCGTCGCTCGCCGGTCCCAAGCGTCCGCAGGACCGCGTCGAACTGCCCAGCGTCGACGACGTGTTCAACGCCGACCTCGCCAAGGTCTACAAGAAGGATTCGGCCAAGCGCGTCGCGGTCGATGGCGAAGGCCATGACATCGGCGACGGCGACGTCGTGATCGCCGCGATCACCAGCTGCACCAACACGTCGAACCCGTCGGTGCTGGTCGCCGCCGGCCTCGTCGCGCGCAAGGCGAACAAGCTGGGCCTGAAGCCCAAGCCGTGGGTCAAGACCTCGCTGGCGCCGGGTTCGCAGGTCGTCACCGACTATCTCGACAAGGCGGGGCTGACCCAGGATCTCGACGCGGTCGGCTTCAACCTCGTCGGCTATGGCTGCACCACCTGCATCGGCAATTCGGGTCCGCTCGCCGCACCGATCTCGGCGGCGATCAACGGCAACGACATCGTCGCCGCGTCGGTCCTGTCGGGCAACCGCAACTTCGAAGGCCGCGTGTCGGCCGATGTCCGCGCCAACTTCCTCGCCTCGCCGCCGCTCGTCGTGGCGTACGCGCTGAAGGGCACCGTGACCGAGGACATGGTCACCACCCCGATCGGGCAGGGTTCGGACGGGCAGGACGTCTATCTCAAGGACATCTGGCCGTCGAACGAAGAGGTCGCCGACCTGATGGCCGCCAATATCGACGACGGCATGTTCCGTGCGCGCTATGGCAATGTCTATGCCGGCGACAAGCATTGGGCCGGCATCTCGGTCGAGGGTTCGGACACCTATAAGTGGCCGACCAGCAGCACCTATATCGCCAACCCGCCCTATTTCGACGGGCTGGCGATGACGCCGAACCCGATCGCCGACATCATCGAGGCGAAGCCGCTGGCGATCCTCGGCGATTCGATCACCACCGACCACATCTCGCCGGCGGGTTCGATCAAGGCGGACAGCCCGGCGGGCAAGTGGCTGATGGAGCGGCAGGTGTCGCGCGCCGACTTCAACTCCTACGGCGCGCGCCGCGGCAACGACAATGTCATGGTCCGCGGCACCTTCGCCAACATCCGCATCAAGAACGAAATGGTACCCGGCGTCGAAGGCGGCATGAGCCGCTATGACGGCGAGGTCATGCCGATCTATGACGCGGCGATGCGCCACAAGGCCGACGGCACCCCGCTGGTCGTGATCGCGGGCAAGGAATATGGCACCGGCTCGTCGCGCGACTGGGCGGCGAAGGGCACCAACCTGCTCGGCGTCCGCGCGGTCATCACCGAAAGCTTCGAGCGTATCCACCGTTCGAACCTCGTCGGCATGGGCGTGCTGCCGCTGCAGTTCGCCGAGGGCGTGACCCGTCAGACCCTCGGCCTGACTGGCGACGAAACCTTCACGATCCAGGGCGTCGCCAACCTGCGCCCGCGTCAGGACGTCGAAGTCATCATGGTCCGCGCCGACGGCACGACCGAAACCTTCCTGACCAAGTGCCGCATCGATACCGTCAACGAGCTGGAATATTTCCTGAACGGCGGCATCCTGCAATATGTGCTGCGCAAGCTGGCCGCGTAAGCGGTAGCCCGCGACGGCCGACAAGGGCCGCGTCTTCCGACATGGGAGGCGCGGCCTTTTTCGTTGGGGTGCGCAGCGGAGCGCGGCTAGCGAAGACGATGCCGGATAGAGAAGGCGGTCGCGTTCCCGGAACTTGCCGATGGCGAGAAGCAACGCGCGTGCGGTCGCAACCAACTTGGCTTTACAGATCGCCGATGACGGCTCTAACATTCCACGTCTCGCGCAACTGACGCTGAAAGATGGGCCACCATCGGGGAGCGCGGGGGCATCGGCCGCGCGTCTGGGCATCCTTCCGATATGGGGAAAGCAGATGCCCGAGCTTGCCAGCGTGCTGACCTTCGCCGCCATCGCCCTCGGCATGGTCCTGACGCCGGGGCCGAACATGGTCTATCTGATCTCCCGGTCGATCTGTCAGGGCAGGACCGCCGGCCTGATTTCGCTCGGCGGTGTCGCGCTCGGCTTCGTCTTCTACATGCTGTGCGCCGCCTTCGGGATCACCGCGCTCGTGCTGGCGGTGCCCTATGCCTATGACACCATCCGCGTCGCGGGCGCCCTCTACCTGCTGTGGCTGGCGTGGCAGGCGGTGCGCCCCGGCGGACGCTCGCCGTTCCAGGTCAAGGACTTGCCGGCCGATAGTCCGCGCAAGCTGTTCCTGATGGGCTTCCTGACCAACCTGCTGAACCCCAAGATCGCGGTGATGTACCTCTCCCTCCTGCCGCAGTTCATCGACCCTGCGAAGGGCAGTATCCTGGGCCAGGCATTGGTTCTGGGAAGCGTCCAGATCGTCATCAGCGTCTTCGTCAACGCCCTGATCGCGGTTTCGGCCGCGTCGATCGCCATGTTCCTGACGCAGCGCCCGACATTCGCGCTGGTCCAGCGCTGGGTGATGGGGACCGTCCTGGCCGGGCTGGCCGTCAGGATGGCAACGGAGGCGCGGCGCTAGGTCGAAATGGCGCCGCTCCACCGGCTTCGCCCGGCGCGGGAAGCGCTCCTTTCGGGAACGGGGAACGGGAATGCCGCGTCACGCCTTCGCGCTTGCCGTTTTGGTCCGCCAGCGCAATGAACGGTCCATGCCCGACGCCGACACCATCCGGATCGCTGCCGCCCTGATCGATGACGGAGACGGGCGAACGCTGCTGGTCCGCAAGGCCGGTACGACGTGGTTCATGCAGGCCGGCGGAAAGATCGAGGCGGGGGAAGCGCCGGTCGACGCCCTCTGCCGCGAACTGCGCGAGGAAATCGGCTTTTCCGTCGATCGGGCGATGCCGCGGCATCTGGGCTGTTTCACCGCGCCGGCCGCGAACGAGCCGGGGCGATCGGTTCGGACAGACCTATTCCATGTCCGTTTCGCACAGGATCCGGCACCGAGCCTTGAGATCGAGGAGGCCGTTTGGGCGGACCTGGCGACGGCGGAGGCGATGCCGCTGGCGCCGCTGACCAGGGACCATGTGCTGCCCCTGTTCTCTGCGCTCGCGGCGGACGCATGACGCTCCCCAAGATACTGGTCAGCGCGTGCCTCCTTGGCAGGCCGGTGCGATATGATGGTGCGGCGAAGACCCTCCATGACACGCTGCTGGACCGCTGGATCAGCGAAGGCCGCGTCGTGTCGGTGTGCCCGGAGGTCATGGCGGGATTACCGACACCCCGACCGCCAGCGGAGATAGCGGGTGGGGCGAGCGGAGCAGCGGTCATCGAACGGGCCGGTCGCATCGTCGAGGCGGGTGGCAATGACGTGACCGAAGCCTATCTCGCCGGCGCGCGGATCGCGCTTGAACATGCTGTCCGGCACGATTGCAGACACGCCCTCCTGACGGATGGAAGTCCGTCCTGTGGCGGCAGCTTCATCTATGACGGCAGCTTCGAGGGTCGCCGGATTGCGGGTGAGGGCGTGACGGCGGCCCTGCTCCGACAGCAAGGGATTGCCGTATTTTCACCGGCGGAAATTTCGGCTCTCGCAGCAGCGCTCGATGGGTGAGGTAGGCGATCGCGCATTGTCGAACGGGGGGGGGAACGCGGAAGCCAATGCCTATCGGCTGTTGGACGCAACTACGCCCCCGATGGACATGTCGTCCGGAAGCTCCAGTTCGTAGATGCCCCGAGCAGCCCGCACCATGCGGGATGACGAGGCCGGGCGCACATCAGCCAACTCCCATGCAAGCCAGCCCTCCTCGAAATAGTTGGCACAGGCCGGCTTCACATCAGTCTGTAGAAAGGGGCGAACACCGGCCACACGAACGACCGCGACGATACGACCATCGCGATCCTCCTCCCCGTCGACATTCAGGAAAATTCCGTTCTCGACGATCACAAGATCATCGTTCGGCATCAAATCCGGCATCCAGCGCCGAATTTCCAACGTCTTCCTACCAGTGGCAATGTGACCCCCACCCGGCGCGACAATCGACAATGCTTTCATGCGTTCAGATAGAAAGACGCACTCTGCCCGCGTCAATCAGGGTAGGGCGCATTGCCCTTCCCGAAAACGAAAATGTGCCGCGAAGGCCGTCGCGTCGATGTGCATGAACGTCAGGGGAAAGCAGCCGGCTTTCCTACAGCCGCACGCCCATGCCATGATCCGGCCGGCTTTTTGAAACCGTGAAACCATGCAACCGCTTACCGGGGACACCATGGTGACGCGCAAACACCGCGCGAGTGTGAACTTAGTGAACTTTGGACCGCAAACCCCCGCCCCGCACGCAGCGGGGCAGGGGGATCGGCGTCACTTCTGGCAGGCGACGATCGCCTCGATCACGGCCAGCGTTTCCTGCGGGTCGCGAATCTTGACCGTGTCCATCCCCGCCGCCTTGGGCGCGTAGTCATTGCCGCCGGGGAAGATCGCGTCGCCGATGAACAGCATGTCGTCGGTGGCGATGCCGCTGATATCGGCCAGCTTGGCGAGGCCGGTGGCCTTGTCGACGCCTTCCTTGGTGATGTCGATCGACGTGGCACCGCCCATGTTGATCGACAGGCCGGGCAGGCGCTGCTTCAGGTCGGCCTGGATGATCTTGCGCTTCTCGAACTTGGGGTCCCAATGTTCCTTGGCATCGATCGGGGCCTGCTGACCGAGTGCCGAGAAGGTGATCTGGCTGCCGCGATCCTCGATCCGCTCGCCCCAGGTCTGTTCGGGGACGAAGCCGGTCGCCTCCAGCGCGGCGTCGAACGCCTCGAGAATCTTGGTCTTGGTCGCGTCGTCGAACAGGTCGGCATAGACCGTGTTCCAGCGGCCGTCGCCATAAGTGTACAGCTTGGTGCCGCTGGTCGGCATCATCCACAGCCGCGACAGGTCGGCACGCGCGGGCAGGCGGGTCGCCACCTGCTTTTCGAACTGCGGCCAGTCGCCGCCGGAAATGATCGCGACATGCGCGACGCCCAACAGGTCGGCCAGCGCCTCGCCCATCGGCTCGGTCAGCTGCTGCTTGCTTTCGGCCAGCGTGCCGTCGAGGTCGAAGGCTACCAGTTGCTTCATGTCGTACTCCGCGGGAATAGAGGGAACGGGCGACGTCCGCGCCGCCCGTCCGGGATTATTTGAGCGCTTCGACCAGCTTCTTGACGCTCTGGCTCTGGCCGCGCGGCAGGATCAGGATGTCGTTGCCGCTGGCGACGACGATCAGGTCCGACACGCCGACCATGCGGATGCGGACGCCGTCGGTCCGCACCAGGCAGTCGCGGGTGTCGATCGCCAGCACTTCGCCGCGATGCGCATTGCCGGTCTCGTCGCGCTCGCTGATCGCGTGCAGCGCGTCCCAGCTGCCGAGATCGTTCCAGCCCATCGCGACCGGCACGACGGCGACACGATCGGCCTTTTCCATCACGGCATAGTCGATCGACTGCGACGGTGCCTCGGCAAAGGCGGCGGCGTCGGGGGCGACGCGGTTGCCGCTACGCTCGGCCTTGTCCATCGCCCGCTCGCACGCCGCCAGCATCTCCGGCTCATGCTGGCCCAGTTCCGCCAGATAGCGGTCGGCGCGGAACAGGAAGATGCCGCCGTTCCACACATGGTCGCCGGCCGCCAGCATCGCCTGCGCCGCGTCGAGCGGCGGCTTTTCGACGAAGCGCGCGACGCGGTGGACGCCCTCGGCAATCTCCTCGCCGGCCTGGATCCAGCCATAGCCGGTTTCCGGCGCGTCGGGCGAGATGCCGAAGGTCGCGAGCCAGCCGTCCTGCACCTTGGGCAGCGCGCGCTGTACGGCGGCATGGAATGCCGGCACGTCGGTGATCACATGGTCCGACGGCATGACCAGCAGCACGGCATCGGGCGTCCCGGCGGCCAGTGCGGCCAGCGCGATGGCGGGCGCGGTGTTGCGGCCGGCCGGTTCGAGGATCAGCGCGCTGGGCGTGGCATCGACCGCGCGCAGCTGTTCGTCGATCATGTCGGCATGGCGGGCATTGGCCACGATGATCGGCGCACCGAATTCGTCGCCGACCGCGCGCTGGGCGGTCAGCTGCAGCATCGTCGCCTCGGCGGTCAGCGCCAGCATCTGCTTGGGCGTTTCCGGGGTCGACATCGGCCACAGGCGGGTGCCCGAACCGCCGGAAAGGATCACGGGTACGATCGTCGGCATGGTCAAGCAGGTTCCTGTACAAGAAGTTGGAAAGCAAGGCCGTCAAGAATTACCGCGACGCAGCAATCCATTATTACTGAGCCCGCCTTAACAAACGGCATTTTGTTTCGCAAGCGCAGCATTATTGGAAGTCAACGTCCGCCGTCGCGCCGGGTCAATGCCGCGACGCAACTGGCGCGGTCGATCGGCGCACCGCTGCGCTGGCGTGCGTCGACATGGCGGACGACGGGGACTCCGCCTTGCTGCGGGGCATAGAGATAGGCGTCGAGGACGCAGATGTTGGAGCCGAACTGCAGCTTGCGACCGGCCCCTTCGGTCAGGTCGAGCAACGGCTGGCCGAACAATTGGGTCAGCGCATTGGCGTTCTGCCCCATCACCCGTTCCAGCCCGACCGTGCCATAGCTCGGGCGAGGCGGGGTCGGCAGGGCGTTCTGACGCACGACGGGACCGGGCGTGGCACAGGCGGACACGGCCAGCGCCAGGCCCACGCTGATCCCAACGCTACGCATTCCCAACCCCCTTGCCCCGGCGTCGATGAAAGCCATGCGTCGCCATCGCGGCGCCGATCAGCGGCGCAACGAAATTCACAAACGGTATCAACAGCAATCCGGTTCCCACCAGTCCCAGAAGAAACCGCCGACCGCCGCTGGCCGAACGTTCGGCGGGCATCGCCGCTGCGGGAAGGTGGCGTGCCGCGACCATGTCGGACAGGTCGCGCCCCAGCAGCCAACCATTGACGACGAAGAACACGGCCGCCGTGCCGATGCCGGTGGCGAGCAGCAGCAGGTAGAGCGGTACGAAGAACAGGTTCACCGCCACGGTGCGCAGGACCGACTTGCCCCCCATCGCCATCGACCGGCCGAGCGGCACCGGGCGCGCGGTCGCCAGCGCGGCGGGATAATGTTTCGCCTCGACCGCCTCGACCACCTCGTCGGCGAACAGGCCGATCACGGCGATGGCGACGATGCGGAACAGCAGCCAGGCGAGGCCGATCGCGACGATGACGGCGGCGATCACGGCCAGCGTGCCGGCATCGTCGCCCATCACGAACCAGTCCGCCACCGCCCAATGCGCCCCCCACGCGAGCCCGGCACCGACCAGCGCCAGCAGGACCAGGGTGAGCGCCAGCGACTTGGCCAGCACCCGCAGGAACGCACGGTCGCCAAGCTGCGCGACGGACAGGAAAAAGCTCTCGATCATGCACCCGACGATGGTGGCGCAAGGAGGGCGCGTCAACGCCCGACCGGGCTGCCGCTTGCTAGCGCGCGCGCCGCTGGCTAACGCCCGAACCAATGTCCGCGCGACGTCGCCGGGCGATATTCTTCGGAGACCTTGATTGACCCAGCCCACGCTCGACGTCGTTGCGATCGGCAACGCCATCGTCGATATCCTTGCCCAGTCCGACGACGCGTTCCTCGCAGCGGAGGGCATGACCAAGGGGTCGATGCAGCTCGTCTTCTCGCCGGCCGATGCCGACGCGCTCTATGCCAAGATGGGCCCGGGCCGCGAAGTGTCGGGCGGGTCGGCCGCCAACACCGTTGCCGGCATCGCCGCGCTGGGCGGCAAGACCGGCTTCATCGGCCAGGTCGCCGACGATCAGCTGGGGGCGGTGTTCGCCCATGACATCCGCGCCGCCGGCGTCCGCTTCGACACCGCTGTGCGTGCGGGCGAGCCGGCGACCGCGCGCTGCATGATCTTCGTCACGCCTGACGGGCAGCGCACGATGAACACCTTTCTCGGCGCGTCGCAGTTCCTGCCCGAAGCGGCGCTCGATGCCGACCTGATCGCCAGCGGCGCGATCCTGTATCTCGAAGGCTATCTGTGGGACCCGGAAGAGCCGCGCGCCGCGATGCGCGCCGGCATCCGCATCGCACGCGATGCCGGGCGCAAGGTCGCCTTCACCCTGTCGGACACCTTCTGCATCTCGCGCCACGGCGACGACTTCCGCGCGCTGATCGCCGAGGGGCAGGTCGACATCCTGTTCGCCAACGAGAACGAACTGCTCGCGCTGGCGCAGGTCGAGGATTTCGACGCGGCAGTGGACAAGATCGCGAGCCAGGTGCCGGTGCTGGTCGTCACGCGCGGCGAACATGGCGCGATCGCGGTGACGGAGGGCAAGCGGACCAGCGTGCCCGCGCAGCCGATCGAGCGCGTGGTCGACACGACCGGCGCGGGCGACCTGTTCGCCGCCGGTTTCCTGCACGGCCAGTCGCATGGGTATGACATCGAACGCTCGCTGAAGCTGGGTGCGCTGTGCGCCGCCGAGATCATCTCGCACTATGGCGCGCGTCCCGAGGTCGACCTGACGAAGCTGATGGCCGACAAGCTGGACGGCTGATCCGCCTATCCATCACCGACAAAAAGAAAGGGCCGGGGAAGCGATTCCCCGGCCCTTCCTGTATCGAAGCGTCGTTGCCGATCAGTCCTTGGGACTGCCCGGCAGCGGCGGCACCGGCAGGGGCGGAACGCCCGCATCGTCCTCATGGGTGTCGACGATGCCGCGCCCGACATGGCTGCGCGAGCGGCTATAGCCGAAATACACCAGCAGCCCGAAGAACGCCCAGCCGAAGAACAGCGCGAGCGTGTAGAAGGACAGGCTGAAGAACAGGTAGATGCAGCCGGCGACCGCCAGCGGAGCGACGACCATGACCGCCGGCGTGCGGAACGGGCGACGACGGTTCGGATCGGTCTTGCGCAGCACCAGCACCGCGATCGCGACCATGGCGAAGGCGAACAACGTGCCCGAGTTCGAGATATCGGCCAGCGCCCCGACCGGGAACAGCGCGGCGAAGAAGGCGACGAACACGCCGGTGATGATCGTCACCACGTGCGGCGTGCCGTATTTCGGGTGCACCTTCGACAGCTTGGCCGGGAGCAGACCGTCACGGCTCATCACGAAGAAGATGCGTGTCTGGCCGAACATCATCATCAGCACGACGCTGGGCAGCGCCAGCCCGGCGGCGAGGCCGATCAGGTTGCCGACCTGCTGCCAGCCGATCTCGCGCAGCGTCCATGCCAGCGCTTCCTTCGAGCAGACGACGGCCTGGCTGCCGATATTGGCGCAGGCAGCCGCCAATTCGGTGCTGCCCGGCGCGATGCCCTTGCCCGCCGCATCGACCAGCGGCTGTGCGCCGACGGTGCCGATGACGCCGGCAGCGACGAGAATGTAGAAGATGGTGCAGATGGCAAGGCTGCCGATCAGGCCGATCGGCATGTTGCGTTGCGGGTTTTTCGTCTCCTCGGCCGCGGTCGACACCGCGTCGAACCCGACATAGGCGAAGAAGATCGACGCGGCGGCGGCGGAAATGCCGCCGAAGCCCAACGGCGCGAACGGCTCGAAATTCTTCGACTGCATCACCGGCAGCGCCAGCGCGCAGAACAGGATCAGCGCACCGATCTTGACCGCGACGAGGATCGCGTTGATGAACGCCGATTCCTTGGTTCCGATCACCAGCAGCCAGGTGACGAGCAGCGCGATGATGAAGGCCGGCACGTTGATGATGCCGCCATCGATCGGGCCGAGCGTCAGCGCAGTGGGCAGGTCGATGCCGGCAAATTCCCTGAGCAACCCGACGAAATAGCCCGACCAGCCGACCGAAACGGCGCCGGCGGCAACGGCATATTCGAGCACCAGCGCCCAGCCGACCATCCAGGCCAGCATCTCGCCCATGACGGCATAGCTGTAGGTATAGGCCGATCCCGATACCGGGACCATCGACGACATTTCGGCGTAGCACAGGGCGGCGACCGCGCAGACGAGGCCGGCGATGATGAACGAAATCATCATGCCTGGTCCCGCCTTCTGCGCGGCTTCGGCGGTCAGAACGAAGATGCCGGTGCCGATGATGGCGCCGACGCCCAGCATGGTCAGCTGGAACGCACCCAGGGTGCGGGTAAGCGATTTCTTCTCTGCGGTCGCAAGGATCGCATCGAGTGGCTTGATACGGCCAAAAATCATGCAGGCCCCCCAAACGCGGCGCCTTCTTGCGGGGCCGCGAGATTACAAAGGCGTAAACCTACCCGCAAATCCGCCCCGCGCAATTCCTTTCGTGCAATAAAGCTGTCCTATCTCGCCAGCATCGGTCCCAGCGGCGCGCCGCCGAAGAGATGGACGTGCAGGTGCGGCACCTCTTGTCCGCCATGTCCGCCGATATTGGCGAGCAGGCGATAGCCCGGTTCGACCAGCCCATGCTCGCGCGCGACATGGCCCACGGCGCGGACGAATCCTGCGATTTCGGCATCGGGTGCGCGGGCGGAAAAATCGTCCCACGACACATAAGCGCCCTTGGGGATCACCAGCACATGCACCGGCGCCTGCGGGGCGATATCGTGAAAGGCGAGGGCATGTTCGTCCTCATATACCCGCTTGGCCGGTATCTCCCCGCGCAGGATGCGGGCGAAGATATTGTCGGCGTCATAGGGCTGGGTCGCGTCGATCGGCATGGACTTACTCCTTGGGACGGGACGCTTTTTCAGCGATGCCCGACAGCCCGTCGCGGCGGGTCAGTTCAGCGCGGACATCGTCCAGCGCGATGCCCTGGGTCTGCAGCAGCAGCGTCAGGTGGAATATCAGGTCTGCGGCCTCGCCGATCAGCCCGGCGCGGTCGTTGCCGCACGCCGCGATGACGCATTCGACCGCTTCCTCGCCGACCTTCTGCGCGATCTTCGCCGTGCCGCGCGCGTGCAGCTTCGCGACATAGGATTGGGTGGGATCGCCGCCGATCCGGCTGGCGATCACCGATTCGAGCCGGTCGAAGGCGTCCATGTCAGTCCCTGTTCCTGCGTTGCCGATTGCGGATCGCCCGCCGCGCCAGCACCACCATGAAGACGAAGGCGACGAACGTCGCGACGTCGGAAAAGGCAAAGCCTTCGCGGGGCGGCGCAATGCCCGAATGGGCGGCGAGGGCGGTAGTGGCCATGGGGCGGCTGTAGGGGGTTTTGCGAGGCCTGAAAATCCTCCCCGCGAGCGGGGAGGATTTAGTGGCTGCGAACCGGCACCCCAGCCGCCGCCAGCGCGGCGTGCGCGTCCGCCACCGACGCTTCCCCGAAATGAAAGATCGACGCCGCCAGCACCGCGCTCGCATGTCCCTGCGTCACGCCCGCGACCAGATGGTCGAGCGTACCGACCCCGCCCGACGCCACCACCGGCACCGACACGGCGTCGGCGATCGTCCGGATCAGGTCGAGGTCATAGCCGTCGCGCGTCCCGTCGCGGTCCATCGACGTCACCAGCAATTCGCCCGCACCCAGTTCGGCCAGTTTCAGCGCATGTTCGACCGCATCGATCCCCGTCGCGCGGCGACCGCCATGGGTGAACACTTCCCAGCGCCCGTCGATCCGGCGGGCATCGACCGACGCGGTGACGCACTGGCTGCCGAAGCGGTCGGCGATGTCGGCGACCAGTTCGGGCCGCGCCACGGCGGCGGAATTGACGGCAACCTTGTCCGCTCCGGCCAGCAGCAGCGCGCGGGCATCGTCGGGCGATCGCACGCCGCCCCCCACGGTCAGCGGCATGAAGCACACCTCCGCCGTCCGCCGCACCACGTCGATGATCGTGTCGCGCCCTTCATGGCTGGCGCCGATATCGAGGAACGTCAGTTCGTCCGCGCCCGCCGCATCATAGGCGCGCGCCTGCTCGACCGGATCGCCCGCATCGCGCAGTTCGACGAAGTTCACGCCCTTCACCACCCGCCCGGCATGCACGTCGAGGCAGGGGATGACCCGCGCCCGCACCGTCATGCGGCAGCGACCCGGATCGCTTCGGCGAGGTCGAGGCGACCGTCATACAGCGCCCGGCCGGTGATGACGCCCTCGATGCCGGGCTTGCCCTTCAGCGCATGGATGTCCTCGATCCCCGCCACGCCGCCGCTGGCGATGACCGGGATCGATACGGCGGCGGCCAGCGCGGCCGTCGCCTCGACATTGCAACCTTTCAACATCCCGTCGCGACCGACATCGGTGAACAGGACGGCGGCCACCCCGGCATCCTCGAACCGGCGGGCGAGGTCGGTGACCGACACCGTCGACACATCCGCCCAGCCGCGCGTCGCGACCATGCCGTCCCACGCATCGACCGCCACCACGATCCGTCCCGGACAGGCGGCGGCGGCTTCGCGCACGAAATCGGGGTCTTCCAGCGCGGCGGTGCCGATCACGACCCGCGCGACGCCGAGGTCGAGCCAGCGGTCGACATTGGCGCGGTTGCGGATGCCGCCGCCCAGCTGCACCCGGCCTGGAAACGCCTTGAGGATACCCGCCACCGCATCGCCATTGACCGACTGGCCCGCAAAGGCGCCGTCCAGATCGACGACGTGCAGATGATCCGCCCCGGCATCGGCAAACAACGTCGCCTGATGCGCGGGATCGTCGCCATAGACCGTGGCACGGTCCATATCGCCCTCGGCCAGACGGACGACCTGTCCGCCTTTGAGGTCGATTGCCGGAAAAACCGTCAAGGACGCCATTTGAGAAACCTCTCCAGCAGCGCCAATCCGTAGCGCTGGCTCTTTTCGGGGTGGAACTGCGCGCCGAGGATATTGTCGCGGCCGATCGCCGCGGTCACCGGGCCGCCATGGTCGGTCGTGGCCAGTACATCCTCGCCCTCGAACGCATAGCTGTGCAGGAAATAGGCTTCGCCGGGCACCAGCAGCGGGTGCTCGCGGACCGGCACCACGTCGTTCCAGCCCATGTGCGGCACGGTGACGCCGGGGGCGGGGGTCAGGCGCCGGACGGTGCCTTCGATCCAGCCGAGGCCGGCATGGCTGCCGAACTCCTCGCCGGTAGTCGCCAACAACTGCATGCCGACGCACACGCCCAGAAACGGCACGCCGCCGTTCAGCACCCGCGACCGCATCGCCTCGACCATGCCGGGGATCGCGGTCAGCCCGTTCATGCACGCGGCAAAGGCGCCGACGCCGGGCAGCACGATCCGGTCGGCCTTCGCGACCGCATCCGGGTCGGCGGTGATCGCCAGATCGGCCGCACCCGCTACCTTCAGCGCATTGGCGACCGACTGGAGATTGCCCGCGCCGTAATCGATCAGTGCGATCAAAACAGCTGGCCGATCTGGTCCATCGCCAGCGTCATGGTGAAGGCGACGACCTCGACCGTGGCGACGCCGTTGACCACGAACGGATCGGTCTCGGCAACCGCGCGCACCGCGTCTTCTTCCCCCCGGAACAGCAGCACGCCGCCGGTCGGCGGGTTGCGACGCCCGGCCAGCAGCATCGTGCCCTCGTCCATCGCCGCCTTGATCCACGCGACATGCGCGTCGCGGTGGACGTCGACCTCGTCCAGCGGCTTCACATAGCTCAGCATTGCCAGGCACATCGGCTGCATCGGACGGGCTACCATGTCACAATACTCCCTTGGTCGACGGGATGGCATCGGCCTTGCGCGGGTCGATTTCGGTCGCGGTGCGCAGGGCGCGGGCCAGCCCCTTGAAGATGCTCTCGGCGATATGATGGTTGTTGGTGCCGTAGAGCGTCTCGACATGCAGCGTGATGCCCGCTGCCTGCGCGAAGCTGTGGCAGAAATGGCCGAACATCTCGGTATCCATCGTGCCGAGCTGCGCCTGGGTGAACTGCACCTTCCACACCAGCCACGGACGGCCGGAAATGTCCAATGCCACGCGGGTCAGCGTCTCGTCCATCGGCGACAGCGCGTCGCCATAGCGGCGGATGCCGCGCTTGTCGCCCAGCGCCTTGGCGAACGCCTCGCCGATCGCGATGCCGGTATCCTCGACCGTGTGGTGCGCATCGATATGCAGGTCGCCCTTGGTCCGCACGGTCAGGTCGATCAGCGAATGCCGCGACAGCTGTTCGAGCATATGGTCGAAGAATCCGACCCCGGTCGACACGTCATAGATGCCGGTACCGTCGAGATTGACCGTGACGTCAATCGACGTCTCGCTGGTCGTGCGGGCGATGGTGGCGGTGCGCATGGGCGTCTCCATAGCGTGTGGCGCATCCCATGCAACGCAACGAATCTTGACGGACCGGCAAACGCCGCTACCCAAGGCGCTATGAGCCAGCCCGTCGCCGACAGCCTGATCCCCTATGACGAGATCGTCCAGGAAGCCCTGCGCGCCGTCGTCGGCCGCGTCCTCGGGCAGGTGTCCGCCACCGGCGCGCTGCCGGGCGAGCATCACTTCTATATCACCTTCAAGACCCAGGCCCCCGGCGTCGACATCCCCAAGCGGCTGATCGAGCGGTTTCCGGACGAGATGACGATCGTCATCCAGCACCGTTTCTGGGACCTGACCGTCGATGGTGAACGCTTTTCGGTCGGCCTGAGCTTCGGCGGCATCCCGTCGACCCTCGTCATTCCCTATGCCGCGATCACCGGCTTCCACGATCCCGCGGTCAATTTCGAACTGCGCTTTCAGGCGAATGACGAGCCGGGCGACGAACCCGAACCGCACGACCCGCCCGAAAACGACGCGCCGATCGCGACCAGCGAGGACGGGTCGAACGTCGTCGCGGTGGATTTCAAGCGCAAGAAGTGACGATCGAGGTCGTCGCTTCGCCCGGCGAGGCCGAGCGCGACGCGATCCTGCGCATCCTGGTCGCGCATAACGAAGCCTCGGTCGGCCCGACCGAACGGCAGCAGGTGGCGATCGTCGTCCGGGACGACGCCGGCACGATCACCGGCGGACTGTGGGGCAAGATCGGCTATCGCTGGCTGTTCGTCGAATTTCTGGCGGTATCGCCCGACCATAAGCGGCAGGGCATCGGCCGCGCGCTGATGCAGCGGGCCGAGACGCTGGCGCGGGATGCAGGATGCATCGGCATGTGGCTCGACACGTTCAGTTTCCAGGCGCGCGGCTTCTACGAAAAGCTGGGGTTCGGTCATTTCGGCACGATCGACGATTTTCCGCCGGGGCATAGCCGCTTCTTCCTGTCGAAACGGATCGACTGACGCGGCCACGGGTTTTGTCGGCATGACCGATACCCGTACCGAAACCGACTCGATCGGCGCGATCGAGGTTCCCTCCGCCGCTTACTGGGGCGCGCAGACCGAACGATCGATCGAGAATTTCCCGTTCCCCCCGTCCGAACGAATGCCGATCGGCATCGTCCATGCCCTCGCCATCGTGAAGCAGGCGGCAGCGCGGGTGAACCGTGCCCATGGCCTCGACGCCACACTCGCCGACGCGATCGAGGCGGCGGCGGGCGAGGTGATCGCCGGCAGGCTCGACGACCAGTTCCCGCTGGTCATCTGGCAGACCGGCAGCGGCACCCAGTCGAACATGAACGCCAACGAAGTCATCGCCGGCCGCGCCAACGAAGCGCTGACGGGCAAGCGCGGCGGCAAATCGCCGGTCCATCCGAACGATCACGTCAACAAGGGCCAGTCGTCGAACGACAGCTTCCCCACCGCGCTGCATGTCGCGGCGGTGGTGGCGCTCAACCGCGACCTGCTCCCGGCGCTCGATCGTCTCGCAGGATCGCTGGAGGCCAAGGCACGGGACTGGGCAGATATCGTCAAGATCGGCCGCACCCATTTGCAGGACGCAACGCCGCTGACGCTGGGTCAGGAGTTTTCGGGCTATGTCGCGCAGTTGCGCGACGCCTATCGCCGGTTGCGATCGGCGGAAGGCGATCTGTTGCGCCTGGCGCAGGGCGGCACGGCGGTCGGCACCGGCCTTAACGCCGCGGCGGGGTTCGCCGAGGCGGTTGCGGCGGAAATCGCGGCGATTACCGGCCATGCCTTCGTCACCGCACCCAACAAGTTCGAGGCTCTCGCGTCGAACGACCCGCTCGTGCAACTGTCGGGCACGCTCAATACGCTGGCCGTTGCGCTGACCAAGATCGCCAACGACATCCGCCTGCTGGGGTCCGGCCCGCGCTCCGGGCTGGGCGAGATCGATCTGCCCGCCAACGAACCGGGCAGCTCGATCATGCCGGGCAAGGTCAACCCGACCCAGTGCGAGATGCTGACGATGGTCGCCGCGCAGGTGATGGGCAATCACCTGTCGGTGACGGTCGGGGGGATGCAGGGGCATCTGGAGCTGAACGTGTTCAAGCCGCTGATCGGCGCGGCGGTCCTGCGGTCCATCGACCTGCTGGCGATCGGCATGACGAGCTTTGCGACACGCTGCGTCGACGGGATCGAACCGAACCGCGCGCGGATCGGCGAACTGGTCGAACGCTCGCTGATGCTGGTCACCGCGCTGGCGCCCGAGATCGGCTATGACAATGCCGCCAAGATCGCCAAACACGCCCATGGCGAAGGGCTGACGCTGCGCGAGGCGGGACTGGCGCTGGGACTGGTCGACGAGGCGACGTTCGACCGGCTGGTCCGGCCGGAGACGATGGTCGGATAGCCGCTATCGCCGGCCGCTTTCCTACACGGCGGACGAATGCCATGCTGCCTGCTGGGGAGTGTCGTGCCGAGTTGGTTTGCCATTGTTTGACGGCCGTGGCGCGCGAGGCTGCGAAAACGCGGTGAGTGTGAACTTAGTGAACTTTGGCGTCGGCGATGGGGTGAGGGCGTGGCGCCGATGGTGCGCCGACAGGGAACATCCGGGCGCTTCCTGCGCTGTAACCGTATAACTTCGGTGAGGAAAATATGGGTGCGACGACGATAGGCGCATTGGTCGGAGCGGCCATCGACAAGATGAGCGGCGATGACGATTCGAGCGTCGATGGTGCGATCAAGGGTGCCATTGTCGCCAATGTACTGAAAGTCGTCGTGCCCATGGCGATAACCTATGCGGTCGGCTGGGCCGTACTGCGCGGTGCCGCCGAACTGAAGGAACAACTCTTCGAAACGGAGGATGCAGCATGATCGGACGGATTATCGGCGCGCTCGTCGGGCGTGAGATGGATCGCCGCGATGGACGTGGTGGTGCGAAGGGTGCTGCGATGGGCTGGCTGGCGGGCAGCGCGATGCGCCGCATGGGGCCGCTGGGCATGATCCTGGGCGGCGGCTATGTGGCCAAGAAGGCCTATGACCGGCGCAAGCTGGACAAGATGCGACGCGGCTACTGACGCGTACCCGGTCCGCCTGGCTCGGGCGGACCGGTGCCGGACGGGGCCGCCCGCGACCGGCCGGACAGACCTTCACATCTGTGTGAACCCGATCGAGGGGCGATGGCTTTGTACCGTCGCCCCTTGACGCCGTCCGCCTGTACGCGCGAATAGGCCGGTCCATGAGCCATCTGCCCGACCCCGACCTCCACGGTTTCAAGCGCCGCGGCGTGTTGTTCGTCCTGTCCTCGCCCTCCGGCGCGGGCAAGTCGACCATTGCGCGCAAGCTGCTGGCCGCCGAGGACGATCTGGTCATGTCGGTATCGGCGACCACCCGCGCCCCCCGGCCGGGCGAAACCGATGGCAAGGAATATCATTTCGTCGATCTCGAGGAATTCCGCCGCATGGTCGCCGACCATGAATTCCTCGAATGGGCGCATGTGTTCGACAACCGCTACGGCACGCCGCGCGCGCCGGTCGAAGCGATGCTGAGCGCCGGCAAGGACGTGCTGTTCGATATCGACTGGCAGGGTGCGCAGCAATTGTTCCAGATCGCCGGCGGCGATGTGGTGCGCGTCTTCATCCTGCCGCCGTCGATGGCCGAGCTGCGCCAGCGGCTGGTGTCGCGCAACACCGACAGCGCGGACGTGATCGAGGGCCGCATGGCCCGCGCCGCGGCCGAGGTCAGCCATTGGGACGGCTATGACTATGTGCTGGTCAACGACGATGTCGAGGATTGCTTCCGCAAGGTGCAGACGATCCTCGCCGCCGAACGCCTGCGCCGGTCGCGCCAGACCGGCGTGATCGGCTTCATTCGCAAGCTGATGCGCGGCCCGGGCGAGTGATGGCGTGCTGACCGTTCGATAGAAGGACGTCACCCCGGACTTGATCCGGGGTCCCGCTTCCTTCCAACGGCAGCACAAGAAGCGGGACCCCGGCTCAGGCCCGGGGTGACGATCAGAGAGCGGGTGCGCCCTTACGGCTGCGCCACCTTTATCTCCGCCGCGTTCGGGGCGACCGGAGCACCTGCCGGGCGTTCCGAGAATACCGGCTCGCTGCCGGGAACCGTCCCTTCATCGGCAATCCCGGCGGCATAGGACGCGCTGGCGTCGGTACCGTCCGCCTGATGCGCGCGGGGCGGGGGGAGCAGCTTCGGTTCGTCATTCCGCCGACGCGGCGTCGATCCGCGCAGCGACAGCAGCATACCCGCCGCTACGCCGATCCCGCCGAGCAGCGCTGCGGTCGTCCACGGCCGCATCTGCGCTTCGAGCGCCAGGCTCTGCTTGCGGACATAATGGTCCTGATTCGACCGGGCGCGGCCATCGGCGCGCGGCTCGTACAGATTGTCCTTGGCACCCGGCGTGGCGGGGGTGTCGGTGGTCTGCGCCTCTTCCTTGAAAAATTTCTCCATGAACCGGTCGGCGCTGCGCGGCAGCAGGTTGCTCATCTTGGTCATCGCCAAGCCGGTCCCGCCGACCGTCAGGTCGCGCTTCTGATGCGCGGCGGCAAAGCAGATCGCCTTGGCCACCAGTTCGGGATCGTAGACGACGGGCGGTACGCGCGCGGGCTGATCCATGCGGTTGCGGGCATGTTCGGGATAGGGGGTGTCGATCGCGGCCGGCTTGACCAAGGTCACCGATACCGGCTTGCCATCGGCTTCCACCTCCATGCGGAAGGCTTCGGTAAAGCCCTGCACCGCATGCTTCATCGCGCTGTATGCGCCCTGCACCGGAACCGAACGGTCCGACAGGATCGATCCGATATTGACGATCGCACCACCCCCGCGCGCGGTCAGTTCGCGCGCGGCATAGAGCGACGCGGCGACCATCGCGAAATAGCCGACATCGAACACCCGGCGCTGTTCGTCGATGCCGGTTTCCTCCAGCCGGGCATAGAGCGCGACGGCGGCATCGTTGACCCAGGTGTCGAACCCGCCGAACGCTTCGCGCGCCTTCGCCCCGATCCGTTCGGGCGCATCGGCGGCGGTAACGTCGATGGCGAGGTGGTCGGCTTTGCCGCCACGCAGGCGAATCCCCTCGACCGCCTCGCGCAGCGCGTCCTCGTTGCGGGCGACCAGCAGGACGCGGGCGCCCTCGCGCGCGGCGCGGCGGGCGGTGGCGAGACCGATGCCGGACGAGGCGCCGGTAATGACGATGGTCTGTTCGGATAGCGGCTTGAGCGTGACGGCCATGACGATACTCCCAGGGCTTACAGATCGCGCGCTGAACGCACGGGCTGCGCCTAGGGTCCGCCTAAGCTATTGCTCCAGAACGGCCATCCGCTGCGGCAGCACCGCCATCACCGCGCGGCGCGCGTCGGAATCGATCGCGGTCCAGCGCGCGATCTCGTCACGGGTGCGCCCGCAGCCGAGGCACCAGCCAGTGGCGGTATCGATCGAACAGACCAGCACGCACGGGCTTTCGATCGCCTGTACCGCGACCGTTTCGAACGGATCGTCGTCCACGGCGATCAGCCGGGGATGCGGACGTTCAGGAAGGCGGGGAAGGGGCCGTTCCATGCGCCGTCCTCGACCGCGTCCTGCTGGACATAGCGGGCGGGGCGCTCGTCGCGGCGCTGGTCGTAGCGCTCTTCGCGCTCGCGATGGGGGCGGCGCTCCTCGCGGGCCAGCCGTTCGTCGCGCTCCGGGTGGCGCGCGCGGGCAGGCGCTGCTTCGGCCTCGGCGGCGGGGCGACGACGGCCACGGCGCGGTGCTTCCTCGACCACCTCCGGCTCGGGCGCGTCTTCGGTGGGCGCGCTGCCCATGTCGAGGACCGGAATCTTCTGACCGGTCAGCTTTTCGATATTGGCGATATTCTCGGCATCGTCCGGCGTCACCAGCGTATAGGCGACCCCGGTCGCGCCGCCGCGGCCGGTGCGGCCGATGCGGTGGACATAATCGTCCGGGTGCCACGGCGCGTCGAAGTTGAAGACGTGGCTGACGCCCTTCACGTCCAGACCGCGCGCGGCGACGTCCGACGCCACGAGGATCGACACGTCGCCCTGCTTGAAGCGTTCCAGTTCGGCGATGCGCGCCGACTGGTCCATGTCGCCATGGATTTCGGCCGAGCGGAACCGGGCGCGCTGCAGGCTCTTGTTCAGCTCGCGCACCGTCGTCTTGCGGTTGCAGAAGATGATCGCCGTGCGAACGTCTTCCTGCGCCAGCAGCTTGCGCAGCACGTCGCGCTTCTTCGCGGGCGCGACCGGCACGACATGCTGGGTGATGTTGGTGTTCGTCGTGGCGGGTCGGGCGACCTCGATCGTCTTGGGATTGTCGAGGAACTTGTCGGCCAGCTTCTTGATCGGCGGCGGCATGGTGGCCGAAAACAGCAGCGTCTGGCGCTGCTTGGGAAGCTTGGTGCAGATTTCCTCGATATCGGGGATGAACCCCATGTCGAGCATCCGGTCGGCTTCGTCGATGACCAGCATCGAACAGCCGGTCAGCAGGATCTTGCCGCGCGTAAACAGGTCCATCAGCCGGCCCGGCGTCGCGATCAGCACGTCGACACCCTTTTCCAGCGCGGCCAGCTGGTCGCCCATCGACACGCCGCCGATCAGCAGCGCCATGGAGAGCTTGTGGTTGGCGCCATACTTCTCGAAATTCTCGGCGACCTGCGCGGCCAGTTCGCGCGTCGGTTCGAGGATCAGCGAACGCGGCATCCGCGCCCGGCTGCGCCCCTGCGCCAGGATGTCGATCATCGGCAGCACGAACGACGCGGTCTTGCCGGTGCCGGTCTGGGCAATGGCGACCAGATCGCGCATCATCAGGACCGACGGGATCGCCGCCGCCTGGATCGGGGTCGGTTCGGTATAGCCCGAATCGTTGACGGAACGCAGCAGTTCGTCGGACAGGCCGAGATCGGCAAAGGTCATTGCGATTCCATGGCTGGGGAACGCAACACGACCGCGCTCCGATAAATCCGACCGGCCCTTGCGAAAAACACCGGAAAAGTCAAGTTTTCCGTGGGTCAGCGCGCCGGGACCAGCGCCCGGAACGCGGCGATGCGGCACTGGCCACCCGAACGCGACCGGATGACGTCGCGCGACGCGCACATCCGCCCGTCGCCGCTCGGCTTGATATACAGGCCCGACACGAAATCGAGCGACGGGCAATCGTCGGCCAACCGGGCGCGCAGGCGACCGCCGCTGCTGAGCAGCAGGTCGACGCTGTCGGTGCGGCTGATCGTCACCGCCGCCAGATTTTGCAGCGGTACGCAGCGGTCGGTGCGCTTCTCGACCCATTGGATCGGCGGAAGCGCGCGGGGCGCGCTGTAGGACACGGGGGCGAAGGGCGCACGCGGCACGCGCAGGATCACGCGCTGTACCCGCACCTCGGTCCGGACGGTCGTCGTCGGCGGCGCCTCGGCAGGACGACGCTGTGCCGCGCCGGGCAGGGCGAGCAGGAGCAACATCATGGTCGCTGCGGAAAGCGGCAGTGCGGTCACGCGGATATCATCCTATGCCGGAATTTAACCGCAGATGAACTGGCGGCAAGGGGGATCGAAATGCTAACCCCTTCGGATGACGACCGACGCCATAGCCGCCATGGTCGCCGATGCGCGGGCTGCGTTCGGCGACCGGATCGTGACCACCGATGCCGATCGGATCGCGCCGTGGCTGACCGACTGGCGCGGGCGTTATCACGGGATCAGCGCGGCGCTGTTCGAGCCAGCGAATACTGCCGAGGTCGCGAGCGTGGTCGCGATGGCCGGGCGGCACGGTGTCGCGCTGGTGCCGCAGGGGGGCAATACGTCGATGGTCGGTGGCGCGACCCCGCCGGCCGATGGATCGGCGGTGTTGCTGTCGCTGCGTCGCCTAAATCGCCTCCGGCAGCTGGGCGAAGGGCAGGCCGTGGCCGAGGCCGGCGTCATCCTGCAACATCTGCATGAGGCGGCGGCGGCGGCGGGGCAGCGTTTCCCGCTGACGCTGGGCGCGCGGGGTAGCGCCACCATCGGCGGGCTGGTGTCGACCAATGCCGGCGGGACGCAGGTGCTGCGCTGGGGCAATATGCGCCGGCTGGTGCTGGGGATCGAGGCGGTGTTGCCCGACGGGACGGTCCATGACGGGCTGGCGGTGTTGCCCAAGGACAATCGCGGCTATGACCTGACGCAACTGCTGGTCGGGGCGGAGGGGACGCTGGGCATCGTCACCGCCGCGACGCTGCGGCTCGCCCCCGCGATCGCCGAGCGGGCGGTGGCGTGGGTCGGCATCGCCGATCCGCAGGCGGGGCTGGACCTGTTGCGGCGGATGCAGGCGGCGACCGACCGGATCGAGAGTTTCGAGATCATTCCGGCCGACACGCTGGCGCTGGCGGTCGCGCATCTGCCGGGCGCCCGCCCACCGCTGTCCGGCGACCATCCGTGGCAGCTGCTGATCGAGGCGGTGGCCGCCCCCGGCGAATCGCCACCGGGACCGTTGCTGGAGGAGTTGCTGGCGAGCGGGGTCGAGGCGGGGCTGGTCGCCGACGCGGTGCTGGCCAGCAGCGAGGCGCAGGCCGAAGCCTTTTGGCGGTTGCGCGACTCGCTTTCCGCAGCAGAGAAATCGACCGGCCCGGCGGTCCAGCACGACATCTCGGTACCGGTCGACACCATGCCGCGCTTCATGGTCGAGGCCGGGCGAGCGGCCGAGGCGCGTTTTCCCGGCACCCACGCCACCGCCTTCGGCCATCTCGGCGACGGCAATGTCCATTTCCATGTCCGTGCGCCGGGCGGGGCGGACCCGGCGCGCTGGTATGCAGAGGACGCGCCGATCATCACCCGCTTCGTCCATGATGCGGTGACGGCGGCGGGCGGATCGATCTCGGCCGAACACGGCATCGGCCAGATGAAGCTCGGCGAACTGGAACGGCTCGTCCCGCCCGCGCGGCTGGCGGCTTTGCGGGGCATCAAGAGCGGGCTGGACCCGCAGAACCTGTTCAATCCCGGCAAGCTCGTATCGCTTGCACCCCGCAGCGCCAATCCATAGACGTGGGGGTCGAGGCTCGCCCGGGGGGGCGGCCGCCCGGCATGGTATCGCCGGGGCGACTATAGAGTATCTGGAGACCCTGAAATGGCCAGCGCGCCGCAGAATCAATCGCTTCCGCTGTTCTACAACCAGCTCGAACCGCTTTCGAGCCAGACGCATGCCAATTGGAAGGTCCGCGCGAGCGAGACCGCGCCGTTCCTGGTCGGGCAGCACGCCATCCCGGTGACCGTCGAGGAATTCCCGCTGGTACAGCGCCGGATGCCGATCGTGTTCTCGGTTGGTGACGATCCCGTGCCGCTGGCGCTGATGGGCCTGAACGAAGGCGTCAACACCTTCCTCGACGATAACGGCCGCCTGCGCGACCTCGACACCTATATCCCGGCCTATATCCGCCGTTATCCGTATCTGCTCGCCCGGCTGCGTCCCGACTCGGAGGACCTGTCGCTGTGCTTCGACCCGACGTCGGACGTCATCGGCCCGTTCGAGGATGGCGAACCGCTGTTCGATGGCGACCAGCCGAGCGAAGTGACCAAGCAGATCCTCGCCTTCAACGAACAGTTCGAACAGGCCGGGCAGCGCACCGGCATGTTCATGAAGGAGATCAAGGAACTGGGCCTGCTGATGGACGGCGAAGTTGCTATCCAGCAGGAAGGCAACGACCAGCCCTTCGTGTACCGCGGCTTCCAGATGGTGTCCGAGGAAAAGCTGAACGAACTGCGCGGCGATCAGCTGCGCAAGATGCAGCAGTCGGGCATGTTGCCGCTGATCTTCGCCCATCTGTTCTCGCTGTCGCTGATGCGCGACATTTTCGCGCGCCAGATGCAGCAGGGCAAGGTGCAGCCGCAGCCGGTCGCGGTCCCGACCTTCTGATGACGGTCCGGCCGATCCAGGGAGGCCGCTATTCCGGCATCGCGATCCTGTTCCACTGGACGATCGCGGCGCTGGTGCTGGTCAACCTCTGGATCGGCCTGATCGGCGGATCGATGCCGGCGCACAAGGCGATCGGCATCACCGTGCTGGTCCTGACGCTCGGCCGGATCGGCTGGCGTCTGGGCCATCGGCCACCGCCGCTGCCGTCCGGAACGCCGGGATGGGAGCGGATGGCCGCCCATGCGACGCACCTGCTTCTCTATCTTCTGCTGATCGTCCTGCCGCTGAGCGGCTGGGCGATGGTGTCGGGCGAGAAGCGTTATCCGCTCGACTGGTTCGCGCTGTTCCCGATCCCCTATCTGCCGATCCCGCCGTCGTTCGCCCATCTGGGGCATGAAGCGCACGAGCTGCTCGGATTCGCGATGCTCGGACTGGTCGCGCTGCACGTCGCCGCCGCGCTGCGGCATCATTTCCTGCTGCGCGACGGCGTGCTGTCGCGGATGCTGCCGGGGCCACGCGCGGTGCGCTGACGTGCCGTGGCGATAAAGTCACGGTCAATCGCAAAATGGGTCTTGAACCCCTGCGACCGCCTTCCTAAGTTGCAGATACACGGTCCGATGTTCCCCCCTTTCGTTGGGCCGTGCGGCGCGTTTCACGCGCCTCCTCCCTGAACCTTGGCCACTCCGTGCAACCGCACGGGGTGGCTTTTTTCTGTGCTACTCTGCCGCGATGCGGTGGGTGGTGGACAGCGCCGCCTCGGCCAGCGCATCGATCATGGCGCGGACCCATGCCGCCGTGGTCGCGACACCGTCGCCGGGCTGGTCGAACTCCTCGTCGAGATACAGGCTGCGGTCGATTTCCAGTTGGAGTGCATGGATACCGGCACGCGGGCGGGCATGGCTGGATAGGATATGGCCGCCGGCATAGGGGTGGTTGATCGCCACCCGCAGCCCGGTTTCGTGCACGATCGCTGCTGCCGTGTCGGTGAACAGCGAAGCGCAGCTGTGCCCGTGGCGATTGCCCAGCACCACCTGCGCCGGCACGACGCCGGGCAGCGGTGGCATCGAATGGAGATCGAGCAGCAGTGCGACGCCGAACCGGGCCCGGGCGGAGGCCAGCGCGCCGTCGAGCGCGGCATGATAAGGGGCGTGGTCCTGGGCGATCCGCGCCGTAACCTCCGCATCGCTCAGCTTGCGCCGCCACATATTGTCGGCCCCGCCCGCCCGGCGGGGGATGAGCCCGATGCCGCTGCGCACCTTGTCCGATGCCTGCGCCGCAAAGCCGCGCGGATCGGCACCGGCATCGACCTGCGGATCGCGGTCGCGCAGCGGAGAGCGGTTAAGGTCGATCCAGCCACGCGCGCGCCGGGCGACGAACAGCACCTCCCGTTCAACCGCCTGCATCGCCACGGCATCGACATGCCGGTCCTCCAACGCAGTCAGTCGCGCGACCGGCACGGTCAGCAGCGCCTGCATTGCCGCTGGATATTCCCGCCCGGCATGGGGCACCGACACCACCACCGGCGATACCGGTTCGTCCGGTCCGTACCGGTCGAATGTGGGGCGGGTGGGGGATGCTTCCATCGGTCGCAAAGGATCACGCTCCGTCGCGATTGTCGAGCGTCCGGCTGGAAAATCTTAACCACCTTCGCCTAGTTAAGGGGCTGGCATCGAAGGGAGTCGGATGTTCAGAATCTTGCTGGCCGAGGACGATCAGGTGATGCGCGAATATCTGACGCGCGCGCTGGAACGTGCCGGCTATTTCGTCAGCGCGGTGGACCGGGGCACGGCGGCGATCCCGTTGTTGCAGACCGAATCGTTCGACCTGCTGCTGACCGACATCGTCATGCCCGAGATGGACGGCATCGAACTGGCGCAGCGCGCCGGGGAAATGGTGCCGGACCTGCGCGTCATGTTCATCACCGGCTTTGCGGCGGTGACACTCAAGGCCGGGCGACAGGTGCCGCACGCACGCATCCTGTCCAAGCCGTTCCACCTGCGCGAGCTGGTGGCGGAGGTCGATCGGCTGTTCGAGGGAGAAAGAATCCCAACGAGCAATTAAGGGCTTGTCAGCGGGAATCGGCGCCGCTAACAGCGCCACTCCGGTTTCGCTCTCTCCGGAAACAGAGAGAGCGCCGGGCGCGTAGCTCAGTGGTAGAGCACTGTGTTGACATCGCAGGGGTCGCAAGTTCAATCCTTGCCGCGCCCACCATTTCGGAAACCCCGTCAGTCCGTTGGATTGGCGGGGTTTTTGCTGTCTGGCGTCCGTTTCGACCATTGCGCCGGGCGTGCGCTGCGATAGCTTGGCCCGGTCGGATCGAACGGGGGATGGATATGCGCTGGCACGGAGTTTTCGGGGTGGCGGCGCTGGCGATGGTTGCTGCGCCCGTCGCTGCACAGACCGAGCCGGTCGAGGAAGTCTCGGTCGATCAGTTGCAACAGCGGATGCAGTCGGGGGCGACCAGCAGCGTCGCCATCACCCAGGCCTATCTCGCGCGGATTGCGGCGATGGACCGGCAGGGGCCGACGCTGCGCAGCGTGATCGCGATTAATCCCGATGCGCTGGCACAGGCCAAGGCGCTGGACGACGAACGTCGCGCCGGGCGGGTACGCGGGCCGCTGCACGGTGTGCCGGTCCTCATCAAGGACAATATCGAAACCGCCGATCCGATGGCGACGACCGCCGGCAGCCTAGTGCTGAAAGACAATGTCACCCGTCGCGATGCGCCGGTCGTCGCCTATCTGCGGCGGGCGGGGGCGGTGATCCTTGGCAAGACGAACCTGTCGGAATGGGCCAATATCCGCTCGACCCGGTCGATGAGCGGGTGGAGCGCGGTCGGCGGGCTGGTACGCAATCCCTATGCGCTCGACCGGACGGCGTGCGGATCGTCCTCCGGATCAGGCGCGGCCGTTGCCGCCAGTTTGGCTGCGGTCGCGGTCGGGACCGAAACCGATGGTTCAGTAGTGTGTCCGTCGTCGATCAACGGGCTGGTCGGGTTCAAACCGACGCTGGGCCTGGTCAGCCGCAGCCGAATCGTGCCTATCAGTCATAGCCAGGACACGCCGGGGCCGATGGGCCGGTCGGTCCGCGACGTCGCGCTGCTGCTGTCGGCGATGATCGGGCCCGATCCGACCGACCCGGCGACGGCGCGGACGGTCGCGCGCGATTATGCCGCCGGGTTGTCGGCGGGGACGTTTAACGGCAAGCGGGTGGGTGTGATCCGGCCGACCGGAATGGCGGCGGCGCTCGCCGAACGCTTCGATGCGGCGCTGAAGGTCCTGCGCGCCGCCGGGGCGACGCTGGTCGATGTCACCCCGCCGAAGCTCGACGGACTGGGCGAGGCGGAGTTGCTGGTGCTCAAGACCGAGTTGAAGGCCGATCTCGACACCTATCTCGCCACCACGCCCGCGACGGTGACGGCCCGGACCCTTGAACAGGTCATCGCCTTCAACCGCGCCCATGCCACGGCCGAAATGCCATTCTTCGGGCAGGAACTGTTCGAGGAGGCGGCGAAGACCAAGGGGCTGGCCGATCCTGCCTATCGCACCGCCCGCGCGACGTCGCTCCGGCTGGCGGGGCGCGAAGGGATCGATGCGATGCTCAAGACCGCGCGCGCCGACCTGCTGGTCGAACCGACCTATGCCGCCGCGTGGCTCAGCGATCCGGTCTATGGCGACCAATATGGCGGTCCGTCCGCGTCCGAGCTGCCAGCGGTCGCCGGCTATCCGCACCTGACCGTGCCGATGGGGCTGATGCAGGGGCTGCCGGTAGGGCTGTCGTTCATCGGCACCGCCGGCACCGACGCGGCGATCCTGTCGGCAGGCTACGCCTATGAGCAGCGCGCCAAGGCGCGGGTCGCGCCGCGCTATCTTGCACAGGCGGTGGTCGCGCCGGGGCTGGAGGGCACCCGGCGCTGACCCGTCCTACCGCGGTAGCCGCGCGATCGCCGCCGCGTGATCCGCGACCAGCCGGATCGTCGTGTCGCCGGTGAAGATCCCGTACCAGCCCTGCGGTTCGTGGGGCGGGTCGCCCATATATTGCCGGTCGCCCTCGGCAAAGCGATAGTCTGGGTGCTGCGCCCGCGCCTCGCCATTCCACGCCCAGAAATTGGTGCCGACGATCGGCCCGCCCTCGGTCATGCTCTTGAGCGCCGCGGCATAGATGCGGCCGTAGAAGCGGTCTTTCCAGGTCGTAGGCGCGGCGGGATCGTTGCTGCCGCCGTCGCGGGGATAGCCGAACTCCTCGATCACCATCGGCTTGTCGAGTTGGCGGGCGAGTGTAACGTGATCGGCAATATATTTGTCCGTCAACATTTCACCCCGGGCGGCGGTGTTGGGGAGGTCGGTCTGCTTCACCCAGTCCCAGTTGTTGGGCCATATATGTACCGTCAGATAGTCGATTTCGGGGATGGCATGTTCGGCCAGCACGATGTCGGCGCGTTCCAGCCCGCCCTTCAGCCCCTCGCTGCCGGTCGAGACCAGGTGATTGCGATCGATCGACTTGATCAGCTGCGCGCTGGAGCGGACCCAGGCGTAGAATTGCGGCAGATTGGCATGCGCCAGGTCGCCCGAGGGGCGCGGTTCGTTCGACAGCTGCCACGCCATGATCGCGGGATCGTCGGCATAGCGCATGCCGGTCACGCTGTTCGTCCGGCCGACGACGGTGCGGATCCAGTCGCGATACAGCTCCATCGCGCGGGCATTGCCATAGAATTGCGCGTTGTAATTGGCGAATTCCGGCCATGGATGCGCCGGATCGTTCATGTTCAGATACTGGCCGCCATTGACGTAGGAGAGGTACGTCATCATGCCGCCCGACCATTCCCAGAAATTGGTCAGATACAGCACCGCGCGCATGCCGCGCTTCGCCATTTCGGCGAGCGCATAGTCGAGGCCCGCGAGCAACGTCTGGTTGTAATCCTTGCCGGGACCGCGAAAGCCCGGCTTGATCGAATTCCTGAGCGGCCCTTCCTCGGCCGATGCCAGCACGCGCAAATTGGTGACGCCCATCGCCGCCAGCGCATCCAGCTCCCGTCCCAGCCGCGCGCGGTCACCATAAGGCGCATCGGCCCCCAGATAGGCGGCATACCAGATGTTCGCGCCGACAAAACGATAGGGTTCGTCGCCGACCATC
Organism: Sphingomonas hankookensis; assembly: GCF_028551275.1. NCBI lineage: Bacteria > Pseudomonadati > Pseudomonadota > Alphaproteobacteria > Sphingomonadales > Sphingomonadaceae > Sphingomonas > Sphingomonas hankookensis. The sequence goes on along the minus strand of NZ_CP117025.1, from coordinate 3,431,188 downwards.
AACCGCATACCGTCCCGCCGGACGAACGCCCGGTTCGTCGAGGCAGGCGTTGTCGCGACCGGCGGCGCCATGGTGCAGCCGGCCAGCAGCGCGGACGTGCCAAGGAATGTGCGGCGGGCGAATGTCGTCATCAGGTCCCCTTCCAGCGTGCCGATCCCGTGCCGGCGCGTCGTTCGATCTGGCGGGCAGAGTGGTCGGCGCGCGTCACCGCTGTCAACGACAATATTGATATTTGTTTTTGCTATTCGGCGCATCCGGGTCGCGCATGAAAAAAGATCCCATGGGCGCGGGCTGGCGCCGGTTGAGGCAGACTGACCTTCCCGCTTTGTCGTGAAGGAGGTTGCCCGTGCCCGTGTCCGTCTCATGCCATGCCGCCGTCAGCACGCAGCTGAACGCAATCTTCGTGTCGCTGGAGCTGAGCCGCTCCACCTGGCTGGTGACGTCGCTGTCGCCGGGTCGCGGCGAGCGGATCTCGCGGCATCAGGTGAAGGGCAGCGACGTGCCGGCACTCCTGGAGCGGTTCGCGCAGTTACAGGCGAAGGCGCGGGAGCGGACAGGCGAGCAGTACCCGTTGGTCGTCATCCAGGAGGCGGGCCTCGACGGCTTCTGGATACACCGCTGCCTGGTGCGCGAGGGTATCGAGAGCTACGTCGTCGACGCCGCCTCGATTGCCGCTTCACGACGCAGCCGGCGCGCCAAGACGGACAAGCTCGACGGCGAGGCGCTGGTCCGCACGCTGCTGGCCTACAAGCGCGGGGAGCCGCGGGTGTGTGCGATGGTGGCGGTGCCGAGCGTCGAGGACGAGGACCGGCGACGCATCTCGCGCGAGCGGCGGGCTTTGGTCGTGGAGCGGGTGCGGCACGTCAACCGCATCAAGGGCCTGCTGTTCGCGCAAGGGGTCGGCGACTACGAGCCACTGCGCGCCGACCGGCGGGCGCGGCTGGACGAACTGGTGACCGGCGATGGACGACCGCTGCCCCGGCATGTTCGCCGCGAGATCGAGCGCGAGCTGGACCGGCTGGAGATGGTCGTCGGCCAGATCAAGCAGGTCGAAGCCGAGCGCGACGCGCTGCTCGAGCCGCGGTCGGATGCCGCCGGTGAGGCGGACACTGGTCCCCGGCTCATCCAGTTGCGCGGCATCGGTCCTGAGTTCGCCGGCGTGCTGCACGCAGAAGCGTTCTTCCGCAGCTTCAGCAATCGACGACAGGTCGCCGCCTATGCCGGGCTGGCCCCATCACCGTGGCAAAGCGGCAGCATGGACCGGGAGCAGGGCGTGTCCAAGGCGGGCAACAAGCGGTTGCGAACGACCATGATCCAGGTCGCCTGGCTGTGGCTGCGTCATCAGCCGGACTCGGAGCTGACGAAGTGGTACGCGGAGCGGGTGGGCGCGAACGGTGGTCGCGCGCGGCGGGTCATGATCGTGGCAGTCGCACGCAAGCTGCTGATCGCGCTGTGGCAGTTCGTCTCGGCCGGCGTGGTGCCCGCAGGCGCGCTGCTGAAGGCCGCATGAGCACGTAACCCGATACGAGTTCCCGCAGGGCATCGTCCCTGCCGGATCCAGGTGGACGGACCGGAGGTCCCTGTTGGCTTCAGATGCCGAAAAAAAGGTTGGTCCCGTCTCCTGAGCCAGACCCGACGCAAGCGGGATTGTGGTGCAGCCGCGCACGAGCGGCGACCGGATGTGAGGTTAGAGCGGACCGGTCACCGGGACGCTTGTTGCAACAGGCTCAGGCCAGTGATCCAAAAATTGAGGAGGACGACCATGGCCTGACGCTCTGACCATTCCTGACGATTGATCTGGAATGGCGACGACAAAGCGATAAGCTGGCGTCATGTACGCCGCACGAGCCAAGCGCACCTATCCTTCAATTTGGCGGGTGATCCTCGCCTTTGTAGTGGTCCCGGGCGCAGCCGCCTTGTTGATGGCTATTGCTATGCCAGCATATGAGGGCATCACCGATCCGCTCGAACGGATCTGGCGGAGCGCTGTGGCATTTGCCGTGTTTGGCGCTTACCCTCCAGCCTTTATCATCGGGCTCCCGGCGTTCTTCATGTTACGCCGACACGTCAATGCGACAATCATCAACTGCGCTGCGACTGGTGCAGTGGTCGCCGCTCTTCCCTGGCTCGTGCTCGCGTTAATAAGTCGACCGGATAATGCGAGCATTGATGGACGATCAACCGTCATCGACGGATCTTTGACTGCTTACGGATGGCTGATGAACTTCTACTACGTCGGCCAAATTGCCCTATTAGGCGCTATTGCAGGCGCGCTGTTTTGGTTCATTGCTGCGGCTGGCAGCCGAACCGGCAAGGTAGAACAGATATGATTGTGCGGAAGGAAAGAGGCTGCACGCTCTACCGCACAGCCTCTTGACCTGAGAACTCCCATGTGAGGGGCCGCGACCGGTTGGTCGCGACCCCTGGGTCAGGTGTTTTCCGGGAAGGAAATCAGAGGGTCAGGCGGACGCTCAGCTGGAACTGGCGGTCGCTCTTGAAGTAGGAGCGGGGCGCCTCGAGGCCGTCGCTGTTCAGCACGAACGACGTCTTGGTCGTCGCGTCGAGCAGGTTCTGGACCTGGATGCCGATCTTGAACTGTGGGTTGACCGTGTAGAACAGCGATGCGTCCGCCTGGCCCGTCGCGTCCGAATAGACCGGCAGGAACGGGAAGCAGCAGTCGCGGTTGGTCAGCAGATACTTCGAGCGCCAGCTATACGCGATACGGGCATAGACACCGGCCAGATCGTAGAAGGCCGAGACGTTGAAGTTGTACTTCGACAGCTGCGCGAGCGGCAGGCCGTCATAGAGGCCGGCGACGTCGAGCGGCGGACGGTTGCCGTCTTCCGGACGGTTGTCCGGCCGTGCGTTAGGCAACTGACCCGGCGAGATGTAGGTGAACGTCGCCTGCGTCCCCAGCCCGCGCAGCGCGCCCGGCAGGAAGTCGTAGGTTTGCTGGTACGAGATTTCGGCGCCCTTGATGTTGGCGGTGCCGGGAACGTTGACCGGACCGTTGATCGCGGCGGCGAAGGTCTGACCGTTGTTGGTGAAGCTGCGGCTATACCCGAAATTGTCGAGGATGATGTTCGACAGTTCCTTGTAGAATACGGCCGCGGTCAGCGAGCCGACCTTGGCGAAATACCATTCGGCGGTCAGGTCGACCTGCTTCGCATCGATCGGACGCAGGAACGGGTTCCGGGCATTGGCCGAGAAGCCATAGACGCCGGTCGTGTTTGACGCCGAGGGTGCGAGGCCAACGAAGTTGCGCAGGTCGGTGAAGCCCGGACGCGAAATCGCCTTCGACGCCGCGATACGGAACAGCAGCTGCGAGTTCGGCTGGAACTTGATGTTCAGGCTCGGCAGCCACTTGTCGAACTTCTGCGCAGCGACGTCGTTGAGCGAGCCGTTGTTCGAGAAGGCGACGATCGCCTGCTGCTGCGCCGCGGTCAGCGTACAGATCGGGCGGACGGTGCCGGTGGTGTTCGGGCTGGCGCAGAATGCCGCCACGGTCGGGAACCCGCCCAGCGTGTTGGCGATGTTCGGGAACGCCGTCGCACCGAAGGACTGGTCCTCGGTATGGACGAAGCGCACGCCGATGTTACCCGACAGGTTGGCTTCGCCGCCACCGATCTCGTCGACGCCGAAGTCGAGACGCGCATAGCCCGAATAGGTCTTTTCGGTGATGCGATAGACTTCGTTCGGCCGGAAATAGCCGTCCACGAGGTTCGCGCCGCGATCCTCCAGCGGGGTGTAGCCGCCGCCGCCCTGACGGGTCGCCGTGCGCAGCAGCGCGGTCAGCGCGTCATGGTCGGTCAGGATGTTGTCGCGGATGCCCCATGCCGTCGGCGGCTGGACCGCCTGCCCACGATAGAAGTCGGCGAAGTTCACCGGCGACATGCTGTCGCGATACTTGTCGACGGTCGCCAGCGCCGAGGTCCAGGTGTCCGACACCGCGCCCCAGTTGTTGTAGTCGTTGGCCTTCACCGTCTGGTCGCGGGTCGCATAGCGGCCACCCACGCGCACCTTGCGCAGGAACGAATCGTCCGACACGTCGTACTGCGCATCGGCGCGGAACGCCCATTCGTCGCCATCCGCATGGGTGCGATTGTTCATCGCGTCGCGGATATAGGTGTTGGTCTGGCTGGCGAAGTAATCGCGCACCGATTGGCCGTTCGCCGGGATCAGGTTGATCTGCGGCACGTCGCCGCGACCATCGATCCGCACGCCGTTGAAGTTCGCGAGTTCGACGACGTCGTCCGAATCGCGCGCCTTCGAATAGACATACTGCCCGTCGAAATTCAGGTGCAGGCGATCGGTCGGATCCCACTTCACGTTCAGCGACTGGTCCTGGGTATGACCGTTGGTCGAGAAGTAGCGGTTGCCGAGCGTGGTGTACTGGCCGCCGCCCTCGCGGATCAGCGTCCCGTTGGTGAAGATGCCGTCATCATCATAGGTCGGCGTGGTGCCGGCCGCCGGGAAGATGGCGTTGGCGTCGGCGTAATAGACATTGGGTTCGACGGTCCGGTCGAGCCAGGTCTGCGACGATTCGGCGCGCAGGAACTGCGCGGTGACCAACAGGTTGCGCGACGCGTTCTCATACTGCGCCGCCGCCGAATAACCGACACGCTTGCGGTCGAATTCCTGCATGCGCATGCCGGCACCCAGCGGCACATAGACGAGGTTGCGGCCCGACGGCACCGGATAGCGGTCGAACAGCGTCGACTGATACGGGGTGCCGGCGTTCAGCACGCGGCCTTCGCCCGCATCCTGCACGCCATTGCCGTTCTTGTCGTCGTTGTAGCGAGGCAGGAACGCCGAATAGAACACGGAGTCCGACCGGCTGCGCTGGCGGTTGTAGCTGCCGCTGGCCATGATGCCGAAACGGCCGCCGTTGTTCAGGTTCCACTGCTTCGAGAACAGGCCGACCACGGCCGGTTCGCTGCGACCGTTATAGTCGCCATAGTTCACGCTGCCCGACAGATAGATCAGCGTATCCTTGGTATCGAACGGCTTGCGGGTGTTGATGTTCACCGAACCCGAAATGCCGCCTTCGATCATGTCGGCGGTCAGGTTCTTGTACACCTCGACCGAGCCGACCAGTTCGGTCGGCACGTCGTTGAAGCCGATTTCGCGACCGCCGCCGACGCCGAAGCTGTCGCGGCCGTTGAATTCGCCGCGGACATAGGAGAGGCCGCGGATGGTGACGCCCGATCCTTCGACCGAGAAGTGCGCGGTATCGGTCGCGGCGGCGAAGCGGGTGATCGCGACGCCGGCGACGCGCTGCAGCGCTTCGTTGACCGAACGGTCGGGAAGGGCGCCGATATCTTCGGCGGTGATCGCGTCGACAACGGTGTCAGCATTGCGCTTGATCGACTGTGCGTTCGCCAGCGACTGACGCAGGCCGGTGACAACGATGTCATCTCCGTCCGTCGTAGCGGCGCCCGGGGTCTGGACGTCGGATGCCGTCACGTTCGACTGGTCGACGGTGCCCTGGTTTTCGATCGAGGTGCTGCCTGATACGGGGCGATTGCCCGCGTTGCTGCCGGCGGGAATGCCGTCGGTCTGCGGCGGAACTTCGGTCTGCGGCTTCGACGTGTCGTCGCGCGATGCCGGCGCAACCGTCGTCTGGGCCATGGCGCCGGTCGCAGCCAGCTGCACCGCCACCGTCAGCGCCAGCATCGATGCCGTCGCACCCAGCCGCTTGCGCGCCTTCAAACCGTCCATAGCAACTTGCTTATGGCGAACCACCATCACGCTTCCTCCCCTTTGTCCCTTATGGACGCGGTCAACAACCTCGCAATCGCGGGTTATCGTCCCGGTAGGACCGCGATTTCAGCAACACAACAGAAATAGTATAAATCAATTTCCCAATTGCCGATAACGTTGTCAGTGTGTCCTCACGGTGACAGATGGGCGACGGGAGCGGATGGTCGAAGGGATGGAGGATAGGTGCAATCCGGTCCGGGTCGTCGTCGTGGGCGGCGGTACGGCGGGATGGATGACGGCAGCGGGGCTGGTCGGCTTGCTGCCGGCGGCCTGCACCGTCACGCTGATCGAATCGGAAGCGATCGGCATCGTCGGCGTGGGCGAGGCGACGCTACCGCATCTGCGCCTTTATCTCGAACGACTCGGCATCGACGAGGCGGCGTTCATGGCGGCGACCGAGGCGACCTATAAGCTCGGCATCGAGTTTCGCGACTTCGGCGCAATCGGCGACCGCTATATCCATCCCTTCGGCACCTATGGCCGGCCGCTGGGGGGCGTTGCGTTCCATCATTACTGGCTGCGCCGGGCGCAGGCGGGGGCGATGCCGCCGATCGGTGTCTTTTCCGCCGGGGTAACGGCGGCCGAACAGCGCCGGTTCGAACGGCCGGGCAGCGATCCGAACGATCCGACGACCTCGTTCGGCTATGCCTATCAATTCGACGCGACCCGCTTCGCACCGTTTATGCGCGACTGGTCGGAGGCACGCGGCGCGACGCGGGTCGAGGGACGGATCGTCGCGGTCGAGCGTGACGGCGACACCGTGCGCGCCGTGACGCTGGACGATGGCCGCCGGGTCAAGGGCGACCTGTTCGTTGACTGCTCGGGGTTCCGCTCGCTGTTGCTGGGCGATGCGCTGGGGGAACCCTGGGAGGACTGGTCGCACTGGCTGCCGTGCGACCGGGCGGTGGCGGTGCCGTGTGCCAGCCCGGACGAGGTGATCGAACCTTACACGCGCGCCACGGCGATGCCGGCGGGGTGGCGCTGGCGCATTCCGCTCCGGCACCGGGTTGGCAATGGCTATGTCTATGCCAGCGGCCATGTGTCCGAGGACGAAGCCGCCGCCGCGCTGCTCGCCGGACTGGACGGGCCAGCGCTGGCCGAGCCGCGGTTCCTGCGGTTTCGTGCCGGGCGGCGGCGGCGGAGCTGGGTAGGGAATGTCGTTGCGGTCGGGCTGGCGTCGGGCTTTCTCGAACCGCTCGAATCGACCAGCATCTATTTGGTGCAGGCGGCAATCACGTCGCTGATCGAGCATTTTCCCGATCGCCGGGTGACCGATGTCGATCGCGACGGGTTCAACGCGGCGATCGATGCCGAATATGACCGCATCCGCGACTTCCTGATCCTGCATTATCACGCGACGACCCGCGCCGATTCGCCCTTCTGGAACCACGTCCGCACCATGGCGATCCCCGAAACGCTGGCGGATAAGCTGGCGCTGTGGCGGGGGAGCGCGCAGGTGTCGAAGTACAGCCACGGCCTGTTCCTCGAACCGAGTTGGGTCGCGGTCTATCTGGGGCAGGGGGTGGTCCCGGACGGCTGGGACCCGCGCGCCGATTTGCCTGATGCTGCCGGGCTGGACCGGGCTTTGGGGTCGCTGGCCCGGGCGATCGCCGATCGGGTGGCGGCGATGCCGACCCATGACGCGGCGCTGGAGCGACTGGCATGAACGTGCGCGCGGGCTTGCGATCGGTCGCGGTGGTCGGCGGCGGGCCGGTCGCGCTGGTGAGCGCGGTGGCGGTGAAACAGGCATTGCCGGCGGCGGAGGTGACGTTGGTGCCGGCCCCGGTCCCGGCCGATGCGCTGGCCGACCGCTTCCCGCTGGCGCTGCCGTCGGTCCATGACGTGCTGGCGCGGATCGGCATGCCGCCCGACCTGCTGCTGGCGCGCGGTGTCGCCCGGCCGCGCTATGCCAGCGTTTTTGCCGACTGGAGCCGCGACGGTGCGGACTGGATGGTCGGCGACGATGCCGCCGCGACGCTGGCCGAGGGGCGCCTGTCCGCGCTGTGGCTGCGCGCGCGCGACGCGCGCGAGCGGGTGCCGCCGTTCCACGCGCTCAACCCCGCCTGCGTCGTGGCGGCGGCAGGAATCGCCGACCCGCGCGTCGAGCCGGCGCTGCATCTCGATCCTGCCCGCATGGCACAGGCGCTGGCGTCGATCGGCGGACAGGCCGGGGTGCGCTTTGCGGCACCCCTTGCCGGTGTAGAGGCAGACGACGCCATCCGGCTGCAGGACGGCACGCGCGTCGCCGCCGACCTGCTGATCGACGCCAGCGGCCCCGCGCGCCTGCTGTGCAGCGACCGCGCGTTCGAGGATTGGCGTGACGCTTTGCCTGCCGACCACGTCTCCTTCGCCCCGAGCGACGACGACCCCGGCACGACCGACCGCTACCGCGCGACCGCCAAGGGCTGGCACGCGATCTGGCCCGGCGTCCGTGTCGAAACCGGCGGCGAAGGCATCGCCATCGCGCCCGGCCGCCTGACCGCCCCCTTCGCCGGCCGGATCGTCGCGCTGGGCGATGCGGCGGTGCAGCCCGGCCCGCTCGGCCGCGCTGGCTTCACCCTCGCGCTCGGCCAGCTCGCGCTGCTGCTCGAACTGCTCCCCGCACGCGATCCCGAGCCGTTGTTGCAGGCCGAATATAACCGCCGCGCGGGGCTGCAGGCTGGTCGGATGCGCGACTTTCTCGGGCTGCACTATCATGGCGGCGGACGTACCCGGGGATCCTTTTGGCACCGCCTGCGCGACAACAGCCGCCCTGCATCGCTCGACCGCCTGCTCGCCCAGTTCGCGCGGCGGGGGCAGGTGGTGGCGGCGGACGAGGAACTGGTCCAGCGCGACGCGTGGACCGCGGTGCTGCTGGGGCAGGGGATCCGGCCCGAGCGGCCCGATCCGATCACGCTGTCGGTCGCACCGGCCGACGCCGCCCGCCTGCTCGAAACCCTCGCCGCGCGCCTTGCCGCACTGAAAGACATCGCATGACCGACCCCATCGCCCATGTCGTCATCGTCGGCGGCGGCACCGCCGGCTGGATGACCGCCGCCGCCGCCGGCCGCTTCCTCGACGACGGGCAGCGCCGCATCACGCTGGTCGAATCCGACGCGATCGGCACGGTCGGAGTGGGCGAGGCGACGATCCCGTCGATCCTCAATTTCAACAAGCTGCTCGGCATCGACGAGGCGGAGTTCCTGCGCGAGACGAAGGGCAGCTTCAAGCTCGGCATCGAGTTCGCCGGCTGGCACCGCCCCGACAGTGGCTATTTCCACCCCTTCGGCAGCTTCGGCCGCGATATCGAGGGGATCAATTTCCACCAGCTGTGGCTCAAGCTCCGCGGCCAAGCCGGCATCGGCCCGATCGCCGATTATTCACCGAGCACCGTCGCCGCCCGCGCCGCCGCCTTCGGCCCGCCGGTCGGCGATCCGCGCTCGCCGCTGTCGGGCATGGCCTATGCCTATCATATCGACGCCACGCTCTATGCCGCGTTCCTGCGCCGTCGGGCCGAGGCCGACGGCGTCGCACGGGTCGAAGGGCGCATCGTCTCAGTCGAGCGCGCCGACAACGGCGATGTCGCGGCGGTGGTGCTGGACGATGGCCGCCGGATCGCGGGCGACCTGTTCATCGACTGCTCGGGCTTTCGCTCGCTGTTGCTCGGCGACACGCTGGGCGTGGGATTCGAGGACTGGTCGCACTGGCTACCCTGCGACCGCGCCATCGCGGTGCCGACCGAACGGACCGAGCCATTGCTGCCCTATACCCGCGCCACCGCGCATGTCGCCGGGTGGCAATGGCGCATCCCGCTGCAGCATCGCACCGGCAACGGCGTGGTCTATTGCAGCCGCTTCCTAAGCGACGACGCAGCAGAACGACTGCTGCTCTCCCGCCTCGATTCCGCCCCGACCGCGGCACCCCGCCGCCTGTCGTTCACCGCCGGACAGCGCCATCGGATGTGGGAGGGCAATGTCGTCGCCATCGGCCTGTCGGGCGGGTTCCTAGAACCGCTCGAATCGACCAGCATCCATTTGATCCAGCAGGGCATATCCAAGCTGTTCGCGCTGTTCCCCGACCGCAGCTTCTCAACTGTCGAGCGCAACGAATATAACCGGCAGATGGCGGACAATTACCGTTCGATCCGCGACTTCATCATCCTGCATTACCACGCGACGGCACGCGACGATTCCCCCTTTTGGGACCATGTTCGCACGATGGACGTGCCCGACAGCCTGACGCGAAAGCTCGACCTGTTCCGGCACAAGGGCCGCGTGTTCCGCTATGAGGACGAGCTGTTCGCGATGCCCAGCTGGGTCGCGGTGCTGCTGGGGCAGGGGGTCGATCCGGTCGGCCACGACCCGGTCGCCGATGCGCTGGACGAGGAGCGGCTGGCCGGTGCCCTTCGCCAGATGCGCAGCGCCACGGCGGCGGCGGTCGCCGCCCTGCCGTCGCATGGCGCGGTGCTGACGCGGTTGGGGTGATGACCCGCTTCTTCGTCATTCCCGCCTGTGCAGCAATGACGAGCGGGGCCCCTCAACCCCCCAGCATCTGCCGCAGATACCCCCGTATCCGCGCATCGCGCTCCGGCCCCGGCGCCCCCAGCACCCCGCGCGCCTCGACCGGCAGGTGATCCGCCACCGCCGGCGCGTCGTCGCCGAAGACATAATGGTCGAACCATGTCCTGAGCGCCGCACGCTCCGCTGCCGGCCGGTCGCGTACCGCGAGGATCGCATGGACCAGCGCGAGGAACGGCGCATCGGGGGTGCCGCGCGTCCACCAGTAATTGACCAGCACGTTCAGCGCGCCGGTCGCGCGAATCTCATGCCACCACAAGGTCGGGATCAGGATCGCATCCCCCGGTCCCAGATCGGCGACGATCGCCTGACCCTGCGCCTCGGCAAAGCGCGGAAAGCGCGCCGGGTCGGGCCGCTCGATATCGACCATCGTCGCCGGCTGGCCCGCCATGGTGACGTCGAGCGGGCCGATATACAGATTGGCGATCTGTTCGGGCGGGAACAGCACGACGCGCCGCCGCCCGGCGACCACCACCGCGACATTGCTTGCCATGTCGAAATGCGCCGACACCCGGCTGCCATTGCCGATCCACAGCCGCGCGGTGGCGTCGCCGGTCGGCAACGGGAGGACATTGTCGCGGGTCCAGCCGGGGAAATGATCCTTCGCCGCGCTTGCCCCGGCATAGAAGGCGGGCGGAGTGGTTTCGCTCGCCGCCTGTTGCAGCGCGTCGAGCAGCACCGGCAGCGGAATGTTGCCGCGTTCGAAATTGAACCCGCGCATGTCGTCGCGGTAGAAGAAACGCCCGTCGATGGCAGGCGGACCGGCGAACAGCCCCAGCGGCTTGCCCCCGTCGAAGCGCCGCAGATAGGCCGCCATCGCCGCCGCCCCTGCGCCCCCCCGCCACCACCGCCGCCAGTCGGCGACCAGGCCGCGCAGCACCACCGGGCGCGCCGCATCGAGCAATGCATCGAACCCGGCGGCATCCGTCGGAATCGCCGCTTCGGTCACGCGGTCGGCCTTGTCGATCCAGTCGCTCATCTTCTTCTTCCGTCACCCGTCTTTTCCGCTGGACGGGCGGTGCGTGCCAGCTATGCGCGGCAAAAGACACCGTTTTTGTGGCGCAGCCTGCGCGCCGGCTGGAGGAGACGTCGATGCCCCTGTTCCTGTTCCGCGCGGGCCTGCCGCTGATGCTGGTGCTGGGTGCTGCCGCTGCGCCGGCGCAGACCCCCGCCGATCTCGCGCTGCGCCCGCTGCCCGCCGATGCCCCCGCCGGCCGCGCGCTACCGTTACGCATCGGTGGCCGGGTGGTCGCAGGGGAGGGCAATCTGGCGCGCTATCGCCGGCAATGGCCCGGCACCTATTTCGAAGGCAGCTTTCAGGGGCCGGCGGTCGATGTCGCGGTGGGGCCGGGCGAGGTATCGCTGCGCGTCCGCATCGACGACGCCGCCCCCGTCGCGCTGGTCCGGCCCGCGCCCGGCCGCTACCGGGTGAAGGCGAACGGGCCGGGGCGCCACCGCGTCCGCGTCGATGTGGTCAGCGAATCGCAGGCCGGCGCCACTGCGTTCGGCGGCCTGTTCGCGCCCGCCGGATCGACCCCGCTCGCCGCCCCGGCCGTCCGGGCGCGCGCGATCGAATTCATCGGCGATTCGCACACCGTCGGCTATGGCAACGCCTCACCCACCCGCGACTGTACCGAGGGGCAGGTGTGGGAGACGACCGATACGTCGCAAGGCATCGCCGGGCAATTGTCGCGCCGCTACGGTGCGGCCTACCAGGTCAACGCCATTTCCGGGCGCGGGATCGTGCGCAACTATGGCGGGTTCGCCGCGCCGACCGTGCCCGAGGCTTATCCATACGCGCTGTTCGACGGAAAGACGCCCGCCGACGATGCCGACTGGCAGCCGCAGGTGATCGTCATTGCGCTCGGCACCAACGACTTTTCCACCCCGCTGAAACCGGAGGAGCGCTGGAAGAGCCGCGACGCGCTCCATGCCGATTACGAAAACCGCTATGTCCGCTTCGTGCAGGACCTGCGCCGCCGCAGCCCGCAGGCGTTCTTCGTGCTGTGGGCGACCGATCTGGCCGGGGGCGAGATCGCACGCGAAGTCGGCAAGGTCGGCGACAAGCTGCGCGCGGCCGGCGAAACCCGCCTCGCGGTGGTGCCGGTGACGGGGCTGAGCTTCGGTGGTTGCCACTTCCACCCGAACGTCGCCGACGACACGAAGATCGCCGACGCCATCGGCAAGGCGATCGACGGCCGCAAGGGCGTGTGGGCGCGGTAAATACTGGGCGTCACCCCAGCGAAGGCTGGAGTCTCCAGCGGCTCCTGCGCCGTGCTGCCACCGGGAGATCCCAGCCTTCGCTGGGATGCCGTCCGGTCAATATTGATTGGACGCCAGCGTCGGTAGAAGCGGGACCCCGGATCAAGTCCGGGGTGACGAAAGGTCGATGGCCAACCCTAAGGATTCAACCGCACCATCGCCACGCCATGCGGCGCGACTTCCGCGCTGTACCGCCGCGCCATCCGGCCCAGATCCTTGTGCGTCCACAGGTCACGCGCCTTCAACCGGACGTCGGCGGGCAGGCCCAGCGTCGTCCACTCGGCGGTGATCCGCGCCGGCGTCTCGCCCCGGTTCCACAACAGCAAAGTACGCCCGCCATCGGCCATCTGCTTGACCCACACCTCGCTGGTGCCGTCGCGCGCCACGCGGCGACCCTGCTGGCCCAGCCTGTCCTGATCCACTGCGATCACCTCGCGGTTGAGCAGGATGTCGCGCGTCGCCTGGTTCATGGTCGCCACGTCGTTGCCCGCGATCAGCGGTGCGGCCATCATCGCCCAGAGCGAGAAATGCGCACGATATTCGGTGTCGGTCAGGCCGCCATTGCCGACTTCGAGCATGTCGGGGTCGTTCCAGTGGCCTGGTCCGGCATAGGGCCAGAGCGGCTCGTTCATGTCGACGATCGACGCCACGCCCCAGCTGTAATTATGTTTACCGGTCCATTTGTCGGTGATGTCGCCGGTCGTGCGCCACATATTGCCGATCTTCTGGCCCCACAGCCACGGCCGGTTGTTGCCCCATTCGCAGATCGAGAACAGGATCGGCCGGCCGCTCGCCTTCAGCGCGTCGGCCATGGTGGCATAGGCTTCCTCGGCATTGCGGACCCCGGTCGAGCACCAGTCGTATTTCAGGTAATCGACCCCCCAGCGGGCATATTGGATCGCGTCCTGATACTCATGCCCCTGGCTGCCGGGCCGACCGCCGCACGTCTTGGTGCCGGCATCCGAATAGATGCCGAACTTCAGCCCCTTGCTATGGATATAGTCGCCCAGCGCCTTCAGTCCGCTCGGGAAGCGCTCGCGATCCTCGGTGATGAAGCCGTTGGCGTCGCGCATCCCATGCCAGCAATCGTCGATCACGACATATTCATAGCCCGCTTCCCGCATGCCGTTCGATGCGATGGCGTCGACGGTGGCGCGGATGACCTTTTCGTTCACGTTGCAGGCGAACTTGTTCCAGCTGTTCCACCCCATCGGCGGCGTCTGCGCCAGGCCGTTGGGAATGCGCTTGTGGTCCTTCGACGGGGCCAGCGTGTTGGGATCGGTGTCCAGCACCTCCTGCGCTGCGGCCGGCTGAACGGCGCACACTCCCGCGCAGAGCATGGCGAGGATGGTCGAAAAACGTGCCGGCATCTGCCTCTCCTTGACCCATGACGCAGTCGTCCGGATTTATGCAATCAATTTATCTTATTAATCTGACTGCGTTGTCAATGGCGCGCGACGAACGGCGCTCGGGCATGAGTGCATAGCCGCGCGTTATGGGCGTCCTCGAACTGTCACGGGCTCGTTACGCCCCCGTCATCGCCGCTGCGTAGCGACGTTCGAGCGAACGGCATGGGGGCGAACATGGATCGGCGCAGTTTCACGAAGCGGACGGGGTGGTTGATCGCGGCGGCGACCAGCGGGTTGCTGGTCGGGTGCGACGATGGCGGCAGCGGGCTGATCGCCGGGCCGGCACCGATGCCCACTCCCACGCCGACCCCGACCAGCGCGGCGCTGCCGACCGAGACGTTCGTCGCCGAGCCGCTGGTGCTGACCGAACCGTTCCTGCAACTGCCGACCACCGATTCGGTGCGGGTGGTGTGGTTCACCGAATTCCGGGGCAGGGACCATGCCGTCCGCTACGGCAGCGGGTTCGGGCAGCAGGTGCTGGCGACCTCGACCAAATTGTCGCGGATGTATGAGGATGCCAGCTCGACCGTTACCGGCCGCAGCTATGCGGGGCTGACCCAGCGCGACATCTGGCGGCACGAAGCGGTCGTCACCGGCCTGTCGGCATCGGCCGGGCGGCAGCGCTATGTCGCGATCAGCAGCGACGGCAACAAGACGATGCGCAGCAGCGAAGGCACGCTGCAACCGCTGCCGGCGGCGGGACAGGCGACGCGGTTCCTGCTGACGTCGGACCTGCAGCTCAAGAAGATGGCGTCGGCCAATTACGAACGCGTGGCGGAGACGCTGGCGCCGATCGACGTCGTGCTGTTCGCAGGCGATCTGGTCAACGTGCCCAACCGGGCGTTGGAATGGTTCGACAATGGCACGCTCAACCTGCCGCCGTTCTTCGGCGCGTTGCAGGGGACGATGCGCAAATGGCAGCCGGCATCGACCTATACCGGCGGGCCGCTGCTCCAGAGCGGAGTGATCTATCCGATCCTCGGCAACCACGAATATTCGGGGCGGTGGAACCCGGCGAACAACCTGAACGCCATGTTCAACGATCCGCAGCCGCGCTGGTATGCCGAGCTGCGCTATGACCGCGTCGCGGCGACGGTGAACCCGTCGGGCGACGCCGCGATCCGCGAACGCTGGATCCAGGACAATAGCTACGAGACGATTTCCTACGAGGAGATCTTCACCCTGCCGCAGGGGCCGGAGGGCGGGCGCTATTATGCGCAGCGGATCGGCGACACCTTCCTGATCGCGATGGACGGCAACCGCATCTGGCGCAGCTGGACCGCCAACAGCCGCGGCAAGCTGACCGAGGCGACGGCGGCGATCAACGATCCGTCCGCCTGGGGCTTCGGCGATTTCCAGTTCCATCCCTTTGCGCGAGGATCACGGCAATATCAGTGGTTGCAGGAAGTGCTGGCCAGCGACGCCTTCCGTTCGGCCAAGTACAAGATCGTGCTCGTCCACCAGTCGGTGTTCGGCCTCGGCGACAATGCCACGCCGGTCATGGCGCAGACCGAGGCGACGTTCGAGTACACTGACGCGACCGGTGCGATCCGCACCATGGGGCCGTTCGCCTTCCCGATCGACCGCGCGACATGGAACGGGCAGATTCAGCCGGTGCTGGACGCCGGGCGGATGCGCTACGTCAAATATGACTATCCGCTGTCGAATGACCTGTGGCGAAGCGATATCGAACCGCTGCTGACCGCGGCGGGGGTGCAGCTGGTGCAGGTCGGCCATTCGCATCTGTGGTGCCGCAGCAAGGTCGGCAACATGCACTATATCGAGACGTCGAACGTCGGGAACAGCTATGGCGCCTATGTCAGCAACCTGTCGCCGCGCCGTTCGGGTCCGCCGACCGAGGCGCAGGTTGCCAGCCTTACCTCGCTGCGCTGGAACCCCGACGATTACCCGCGCGAGGACGATCCCCACGACCGGCCGATGGCGCTGCCGACCTTGCGCAACCCGCAGGTCGAGCTGGCCGGCGCGACGCAGAACGTGCCGTTCCTGACCAGCAACGACATCACCGCCTATACCGTGTTCGATACTGCGACCGGACTGGTCACCTCCTATGCGTTCGACACGCGTTATCCGGCGCGCGATCCGATCAAGTTCGATGAGTTCAAGCTGGGGTAGGGGTGATTGCCCGCGCTTCCCGTCATTCGGGCGGGTCGATGCCGAACAGCCGGTCGACGAGCCGCTGCACCAGCGGCACGACCAGCAGCGAGGCGGGAAGCGCGGTCATGAAGCCGATCGGTGCGCCCTGAACGAACGCGTCCCAAAAGCCCGCAGGCCCCACCCGAACCAGCGCGCTGACCGCGCCGATCAGTGAGGAAAAGATCAGTGCGTTGATGACCGAAGAGGTCAGGCGGTAGCGAAAGCGCGACCGGACCTTCACCGTCTCTTGCGCGCGGGCCGGGGGAGAGGTGTCGTTCATCGCAGCCCCAAGCGACCGCGCCGGAATCTGGTTCCGGCGATTGCCCGCTGGGTACGGCTATGCCAGAAGCAATAAAATTACACGCGGATGAGTCGGCGACAGACCAGCCACCGCGAGCCGACAGGAGAGACTATGCGGGTCATCGATCATGTGATCGCGGGCGAAAAGACGGCAACGGACGGCGCGACGGGCGCGGTGTTCGATCCCAATCGCGGCGAGGTGCAGGCGCATGTCCGCCTCGGCACCGCCGCCGATCTCGACCGCGCGGTGGCGGCGGCGCAGGCCGCGCAGCCCGGCTGGGCCGCGACCAACCCGCAAAAGCGCGCCCGCGTGCTGTTCGCGTTCAAGCAGCTGGTCGAAGCGAACATGCAGGAGCTGGCCGAACTGCTGTCGAGTGAGCATGGCAAGGTGATCGCCGACGCCAAAGGCGATATCCAGCGCGGCCTCGACGTCATCGAATTCGCCTGCGGCGTGCCGCATTTGCTGAAGGGCGATTACACCCAGGGCGCCGGGCCGGGGATCGATGTCTATTCGATGCGGCTGCCCGTGGGTATCGGTGCGGGCATAACCCCGTTCAACTTCCCGGCGATGATCCCGATGTGGATGTTCGGCGTCGCCATCGCGTGCGGCAATGCCTTCATCCTGAAACCCAGCGAGCGTGACCCATCGGTGCCGGTGCGCCTCGCTGAACTGATGCTGGAGGCGGGCGCCCCGGAGGGCATCCTGCAGGTCGTGCATGGCGACAAGACGGTGGTCGACGCAATCCTCGACCATCCGGCGATCGGCGCGGTCAGCTTCGTCGGGTCGTCCGACATCGCCCATTATGTCTACAAGCGCGGCGTCGCGGCGGGTAAGCGCGTGCAGGCGATGGGCGGGGCCAAGAACCACGGCATCGTCATGCCCGACGCCGATCTCGACCAGGTGGTTGCCGATCTGGCCGGTGCGGCGTTCGGATCGGCGGGCGAGCGCTGCATGGCGTTGCCGGTCGTGGTGCCGGTCGGCGACAAGACCGCCGAGGCACTACGGGAGAAGCTGATTCCCGCCATCGCCGCGCTGCGCGTCGGGGTGTCGACCGATGCCGAGGCGCATTACGGCCCGGTGGTCAACGCCCAGCACAAGGCGCGGGTCGAAGGCTGGATCGCCAAGGGTGTCGAGGAAGGCGCCGAACTGGTGGTCGACGGACGCGGGTTCAGCCTGCAGGGCCATGAGCGCGGCTTCTTTATCGGCCCGACGCTGTTCGACCATGTCACGCCGCAGATGGAATCGTATCGCGAGGAAATCTTCGGCCCCGTCCTTCAGATCGTCCGCGCGAACGATTTTGAAAGCGCCGTACGCCTGCCGAGCGAGCATCAGTACGGCAACGGCGTCGCGATCTTCACCCGCAACGGCCACGCCGCGCGCGAATTTGCGGCCCGCGTGAATGTCGGGATGGTCGGCATCAACGTGCCGATCCCGGTGCCGGTCGCCTATCACAGCTTCGGCGGGTGGAAGCGCAGCGCGTTCGGCGACGTGAACCAGCATGGCGAAGAAGGCGTGCGTTTCTGGACGAAGGTGAAGACGATCACCCAGCGCTGGCCCGACGGATCGGCGATGGGCACCCAGGCCGAGGACGGCGCGGCGGCGCGGACGCAGGATGCGTTCGTCATTCCCACGATGGGGTGAAGATGGTCGGTCACGTGCGTCCCGACATCGCCTCTCCCCGTCACCCCGGGCTTGACCCGGGGTCCCGCTCCTTCTGCGGCGGACGAGAAAAAGCGGGACCCCGGATCAAGTCCGGGGTGACGAGAAGGGGGGCTAATCGCACCATGTCGACTGGTCACGCTGTGCCCGAGGGGATTGCTAAGATGCTGCGACGTCTGATCATGGCCATGCTGATGGTGCTGGCGACGGCCGTCCCCGCCATCGCCCAGAAACGTATCGCGCTGACCTTCGACGATGCGCCGCGCTCACGCGGACCGTTTCTGACGCCCGACGAACGGACCGAGCGGATCATCGCCGGGCTGCGCGAGGCGAAGGTGCGGCAGGCCGCCTTCTTTGTCGTGCCGGGCAATCTGGCGACGCCGGACGGGGTGGGGGGCGAGCGGCGGATCGCGGCCTATGTCCGGGCGGGGCACGTCATCGCCAACCACAGCTTCAGCCACCCCGCGCTCAAGTCGATGACGGCCGAGGCCTATCTCGCCGATATTGATCGGGCGAGCGGCTGGCTGATGGGCCGCCGGGGGCTGCGTCCATGGTTCCGCTTTCCCTTCCTCGATGAAGGCGGCACCGACAAGGCGAAGCGCGATGCGGTTCGCGCCGGACTTGCCGCGCGCAAGCTGTCGAACGGCTATGTCACGGTCGACGGGTCGGACTGGAACATCGAAAACCTGACCGCCGACGCGCGCAAGGTGGGCAAGCCGATCGACATGGCCGCCCTGCGCGACCTCTATGTGGAGACTCATGTCCAATCCGCCGAGTTTGCCGACGCCCTCGCCCGCAAGGCACTGGGGCGGCAGCCGGTGCAGGTGATGCTGCTGCACGAAACCGACCTTGCCGCCTATTGGATCGCCGACCTGGTCGCCGGGCTGCGGGCGAAGGGATGGGAGATCGTGACCGCCGACGCGGCCTATCGCGACCCGATCGCGAAGGCGCAGCCCGATACTCCGTCGGCACAGGGCAACCGGCTGGAGGCGATGGCGTGGGAAAAGGGCGTGCCGGCGCCGCGCTGGTACGAGCGCAACACGCTGTCGATCGCCGACCCCCTCTATCGGCAGCGCGTGCTGCACGAGGCGAAGTGACGGCGCGGCGACACACTGCCTCCACTTCGCCCTATGAGGCCGCGATCGGCTTTGCCCGGGCGGTGCGTGTCGGCGACCGCATCCTCGTATCAGGTACGGCTCCGGTCGAGGCCGATGGCAGCAGCACGCCGGGTGACGCAACGCGACAGGCGGAACGCTGCTTCGCGATCATCGCGCAGGCGATCGAGCAACTGGGCGGGCGGATCGACGATGTGGTCCGCACGCGCATGTATCTGACCGACCCGGCCGATGCCGATGCGGTGGGGCGGGTGCATGGCAGGATTTTCGGCAGCGTGCGGCCTGCCGCGACGATGCTGGTTGTGGCAGCGCTCCTCCGCCCCGAATGGCGCGTGGAGATCGAGGCCGAAGCGATAATGGAGAGTGAAGCGTGACCCAGTTCGATTTGACCGACGACCAGCGCGAAATTCAGGAGCTGGCCCGCCGGTTCACGGCGGATGCGATCACGCCCCATGCCGCCGAATGGGACGAAAAGCACATCTTCCCGCGCGACACGATCAAGGCGGCGGCGGAGCTGGGCTTCGCGGCGATCTATGTGTCAGAGGAATCGGGCGGCATCGGGCTTGGCCGGATGGAATCGGCGCTGATCATGGAGGCGATGGCCTATGGCTGTCCGTCGACCTCCGCGTTCATTTCGATCCACAACATGGCGGCGTGGATGCTCGATGCGTTCGGGTCGGCCGAGCTCAAGGCGCGCTTCCTTCCCGACCTCGTGACCATGGACAAGCTCGCCAGCTATTGCCTGACCGAGCCGTCGTCGGGATCGGACGCCGCGGCGCTGAAGACCAAGGCGCTGCGCGATGGCGACGACTATATCGTCACCGGTACCAAGCAGTTCATCTCCGGCGCGGGCGACAACGACGTCTATCTCGTGATGGTCCGCACCGGCGGTGAGGGGCCGAAGGGTATTTCGTGCCTGCTGATCGAAAAGGACATGCTGGGCGTCTCGTTCGGCGCGAACGAACGCAAGCTCGGTTGGCATTCGCAGCCGACGCGCGCGGTGATCCTCGATCAGGTCCGCGTGCCGGCAACCAATATGGTCGGTGCCGAGGGGCAGGGTTTCTCGATTGCGATGCAGGGGCTGGACGGCGGGCGCCTGAATATCGGTGCCTGCTCGCTGGGCGGGGCGCAACGCTGCCTCGACGAGGCGCTCGCCTATACCAAGGCGCGCCAGCAGTTCGGCAAGCCGATTGCGGACTTCCAGAACACGCAGTTCACGCTGGCCGACATGGCGACCGAATTGGAGGCCGCCCGCGCGCTGCTCTATACCGCCGCGGCCAAGGTGACCGCCAACGCACCCGACAAGACGCGCTTCGCCGCGATGGCGAAACGCTTCGCCACCGACACGGGATCGAAGGTGGTCGATCAGGCGCTGCAGTTGCATGGCGGCTATGGCTATCTGATGGACTATCCGATCGAACGCTTCTGGCGCGACCTGCGCGTCCATTCGATCCTCGAGGGCACGAACCAGGTGATGCGGATGATCGTCGGGCGGGACCTGCTGAAATGAGCGACGTGCTGACCATGGTCGACGGCCATGCCGGCCGGATTCGGCTGAACCGGCCCAAGGCGCTGCATGCGCTGAACCACGCGATGTGCGACGCCATGCTCGCCGCGCTGGAGCAGTGGCGCGACGATGCCGACGTCCATGCGATCCTGATCGATCATGCCGAGGGACGCGGCTTTTGTGCCGGCGGCGATATCCGCATGATCGCGGAAAGCAGCGCGGGGGATGGCGTCTCCGCGCGCGCCTTCTTCGCGACCGAATATCGGCTGAACCACCGGCTGTTCACCTATGCCAAGCCGACCGTGGCGTTCATGGACGGGGTGACGATGGGCGGCGGGGTCGGCATTTCGCAACCGTGCAAGTTGCGGGTCGCGACCGAGAACAGCCGTTTCGCCATGCCGGAAACCGCGATCGGCCTGTTCGCCGATGTCGGGGGCGGCTGGTATCTGTCGCGCCTGCCCGGGCGCATCGGGCAGTATCTCGCGCTGACCGGTGCGCGGCTGGACGGGGCGGAGATGCTGGCGCTGGGGCTGGCGACGCATCTGCTGCCGGCCGAGACGCTGGATGCGGTCAAGCAGGCGATTGCCGCTGATCCGATGGCGGCGGAGGCGATCCTGTCCGGCCATGCGATGTCGCCGGGGGATGCGCCGATTCTCGCGCAGCGCGAGGCGATCGACAGGCTGTTCGCCAGCGACGATTTCGAGGAAGTGCTGGCGGCGCTGGAAGCCGATGGATCGGACTGGGCGGCCAAGCAGCTGGAGACGCTCCGCGGGCGGTCGCCGTTGTCGTGCAAGGTGTCGCTGAAGCTGCTGCTTGACGGTGCGACCATGCCGACCTTCGAGGACGAGATGCGGCAGGAATATGCCGTCGTTACCCGCATCGTACAGCGTCCCGACATTGTCGAGGGCGTCCGCGCGGTGATCATCGACAAGGATCACGCACCCAAATGGGACCCGGCCACGCCGGACGCGGTCAGCGTCCATATGATCGACCGCATCTTCGCGCCGCTAAGTGCGGATGACGAATGGCAACCGCAATGACTTGTCCGTCATTCCGGCGAAGGCCGGAATCCATTGTGTCGGAAGGCAGCGATTCTATCGACGACGTTGCCTGTCCATGGATTCCGGCCTGCGCCGGAATGACGATCCGTTAGGAGCTTCCATGTCCGACTATGAAACCATCCTCGTCGAGCGCCGCGATGCGGTGACGCTGGTGACGCTGAACCGGCCGCAGGCGCTGAACGCCCTGAATGCGCAGATCCTGTCCGAACTGCTCGACGCCATGCGCGCCTTCGATGCCGATCCGACGCAGGGCTGCGCGGTCATTACCGGCTCAGCGAAGGCGTTTGCGGCCGGCGCGGATATCAAGGAGATGCAGGAAATGGACTTCGCGGCCATGTATGGCGGCGACCATTTCAGCGGCTGGGACGCCTTCACCCGTACCCGCAAGCCGATCATCGCGGCCGTCGCCGGCTTTGCGCTGGGCGGCGGGTGCGAGTTGGCGATGATGTGCGACTTCATCCTGGCCGCCGACACCGCGAAGTTCGGCCAGCCCGAGATCAAGCTGGGCGTGACGCCGGGCATGGGGGGATCGCAGCGCCTGGCGCGGGCGGTTGGCAAGGCGAAGGCGATGGAAATGTGCCTGACCGGGCGGATGATCGGCGCGGAGGAAGCGGAACGCTGCGGCCTCGTCGCGCGCATCCTGCCCGCCGACGATCTGGTCGAGGAAGCGGTGAAGACTGCCCAGACGATCGCCGCCATGGCCCCGCTGGCGGTCAAGGCGAACAAGGAAATGGTCAACGCCGCGTTCGACACGACGCTCTCGCAGGGCGTCCAGTTCGAACGCCGCCTGTTCCATGGGCTGTTCGGCACGGCGGACCAGAAGGAAGGCATGACCGCCTTTGTCGAGAAGCGCCCCGGCAACTGGACCGGGCGGTAGGAGAGCACGCAATGGCACGCATCGGCTTTATCGGCCTCGGCAATATGGGCTGGGGCATGGCGGCCAATCTGGCGAAGGCGGGGCATGACGTCCGCGCGTTCGACCTGTCCGCCGAGGCGCTGGCGCGCGCGAAGGCGGCGGGATGCTTGGTCGTAGCCGATGCGGTGGAGGCCGCCAGCGGTGCGCAGGCGGTGGTGACGATGCTGCCCGCCGGTGCCCATGTCGCGCAAATCTATGACGATGCGCTGTTCGATGCGGTCGATACCGGCGCGGTGCTGATCGATTGTTCGACGATCGATGTCGATACCGCCCGGAAGGTCGCCGAAGCCGCCCGGACGAAGGGGCTGCACGCGGTCGACGCGCCGGTATCGGGTGGGATCGCTGCCGCCAATGCCGGCGCGCTGACCTTCATGGTCGGCGGGAGCGATACGGCCTTTGCCAAGGCCGAACCGTTCCTGTCCGACATGGGCAAGGCGGTAATCCTTGCGGGGACAAGCGGCGCGGGCCAGGCCGCCAAGATGTGCAACAACATGCTGCTCGGCGCGTCGATGATCGCGACCTGCGAGGCGTTCGCGCTGGCGGAGAAACTGGGGCTGGACCCGCAGACCTTCTACGACATTTCGTCGGTCAGTTCGGGCCAGTG
The DNA here is from genome assembly GCF_028551275.1 of Sphingomonas hankookensis. Taxonomy (NCBI): domain Bacteria; kingdom Pseudomonadati; phylum Pseudomonadota; class Alphaproteobacteria; order Sphingomonadales; family Sphingomonadaceae; genus Sphingomonas; species Sphingomonas hankookensis. The sequence goes on along the minus strand of NZ_CP117025.1, from coordinate 3,407,881 downwards.
CTGGTCGATGACCAGCTATTGCCCGGTCGCGGGCGTGGGGCCGGAAACGCCCGCCGATCGCGGGTTTCAGGGCGGGTTCGCCGCCGCGCTGATGCTCAAGGACCTGCGGCTCGCCATGCAGGCGGCGGCGGGGGCAGGCGCCGACACGCCGATGGGCGCGCGTGCCGCCGAACTCTATGCCCGCTTCGTGGAGGACGGCAACGCCGCGACCGATTTCTCCGGGATCATCCAGGCGCTGCGACAGGGCGCGGCTTGACGGCAGCGCGGCGATCCGCTTGGAACGCCCCTTGCCTGCGGACGTGGCGAAATCGGTAGACGCAGCGGACTTAAAATCCGCTTCCCATCGGGAGTGCGGGTTCGACCCCCGCCGTCCGTACCAGCGGTTTTCCGCTGTTTTTGCGGTTAGGCAGCTTTATTAAAGGCATCGGTTTCGGGAACCGGTGGTAATTCTGGTGTAACGGCGGTGGGGGTCGAATCGAGTACGCTAGAGTTTGATCCATCTAAGCTGACGCGTACCCGCTGTTGCTGAGATAGTTGGCGCATTCGTGAGGTGGGAAGGCATCGAGGAGGGAGCCGATCTGCTTCCATGTCGCCTCGACCGATCGGGTGTTGGCCTTGCGGAGCAGCGTCTTGAGCTTGGCGAAGACCTGCTCGATGGGGTTGAGGTCGGGCGAGTAGGGCGGCAGGAACAGGAGCCTGGCGCCGACGGAGCGGATGAGCTGCCGCACGGCCTTGCCCTTGTGGCTGCCCAGATTGTCCATGACGACGATATCGCCGGGCGAGAGGGTCGGCAGCAGGAACTGCTCGACATAGCCGGTGAAACTCTCGCCGTTGATGGGGCCGTCGAGCACGAGCGGCGCGTCGATCCGGTCGCAGCGGAGCGCCGCCAGGAAGGTCAGCGTGCGCCAGTGGCCGTGCGGCACCTTGTCGACCAGCGGCAGGCCGCGAGCGCACCAGCCGCGCAGGCGCGTCATGTTGGTCTTGGCCCAGGTTTCGTCGATGAAGACGAGGCGGCGGGGATCGATCCGGCCTTGATACTTGCGCCATTGTGCGCGGCGCCTGGCAACCGCGGGCCGGTCCTGCTCGCGGGCGATCAGCGTCTTTTTTTGAACGTGATCCCGGCCTCGCGCACGATCCGCCACACCGAACCGTAGCTCGTCACCACACCGCGTTCACCCAGTTCCGCCACCAGCGCGCGCAGCGTGACGTCCGGCTTGGTCGCCAGCCGCTCCAGCAGCCACGCGCGCTCGGCCGCCAGCGAACGTGGCTGCTTGCGTCCCGGCGGCCGGGCCGCGGCGCTGCCCGTTGCCCGGCGGCGCTGAGACCACTTCACCGCACTCGATACGCTGACGCCGAACAGCTCGGCTGTCGCCCGACACGACCGGCCATTCAGTACCGACACCGCTACCCGCTCACGCAGATCATCCGAATAGGCTCGACCCACAGCTGCCGACCTCCGCACGGCCAGCAGCTTGAATCAGACTTCTTGCGCCGTGTGAATCCCCCTTCGATTCAACCCAGACGATTCAGACTCTAATCGCATTGTCGATATGGGTGCCGTGAATGTGGACGTATCGCATGACCATACCCAAGGTTTTGTGCCCACTGATTTGTTGAATTGTCGGTAGATCGATGCCCGCTTGGGCCAGTTGGGAAATGACGGTATGTCGCATGACGTGCGGCGTTACCCGCTGGGGACATAGGCCAGCCCGTTCGACAGCCCGCTTGAACTGCTTTGCCATGCTAAGGCGATGCGTTGCGTCCTTAGCATTGCGCTGCGACGGAAAGACCCATCCTGATTTGTCCTGCGCTCGCTCGCGGGCAGCGGCAATGATAGCGGCGAGGCTTCGCGTAATGGGCTGCTGACGCGGTCCGGCTTTCGCCCTCGCGAGGTAGATACGCCGCGCATTGAAATCGATCTGATCGTAACGGATGCCGAGGATTTCGCTATGACGCATAGCTGTACCCAAGCCCAATTCCACAAATAGGTGCAGCAATCCGTCTTGATCCCCAATCGCCGCATGCCGCAGCGCCGTTGCGTCAGCGTCGCTTAGGACCGTAATCGCTTTGGGTGGTTCGGCACCCTTGGACACCAATGGAGTATCCTCCGCCTTGATCCACTTCCATTCAATCATGCGTTTGAAGAGATGGGAAAGGGTGGCAAGTTCGCGGTTCACCGTGGCCTGTGCAGCGCCCGTGGAGAGGCGATCCCGCACATAGCTTTGCACCATCTGCGTGGTGATTTTGTCCGCCCGGTTTTTACGGAATGCCGGAATCAAATGCGTGACAAGCTGTCGGCGTTTCGCAGTCAGGTTCTTTCCTGTGCCCTGTTCCAACCCTTCAAGGTAGCCCGTGGCAGCTTCCTCGAACATGCGGTGCGTCTTTCGACCTGTCGGCAAGCCAAGGCGATCTTCGCGAGCGCGGGTGCGAAGCAGTTCGATAGCGTCCTCCGCCTGCTGACGGGTGACGCCCTCGCTTGCCTTCCCTATGGCGCGGTGAATCCGAAGCCCGTCCACCATGATGTTCACGGCGTATCGGACATCACCGCCCTTCAACCCGGTCGCCGTGATGCCGTGTTCGGTGATGGACGCGCCAACCGTCAGTTCCTTGATCTTCGCCCGCGTCAGCTTTCTGAATTTTATAGCCATAGCAACTCCGTTCGTGGACGAAGATGGCGCAAATTCCGTATAAGTCAACGATTCGCTTGATCGCGGACAAAAGGCAGAAACTTTAGACAACAGAAACAAAATAGCTGAATTAGAATTATAGGATAGAAGTACTAATTTTCGTTATGTTGTAAAAGTAATATCGAGTATCTTTCAGTTTGTCTGTTTAAATTGGGCGTGTCCGCGGTATGTGCGGGTTGACATCGGAAATCGTAGCGCTATCTGGGCCAAAATTGGCGATTGAGAGGTTGTGGCTATGCCGAAGATTGGTTTGTCGGATGCTGTGCAGGGCACCGAGGGGCGGCTGACGCGCGCCGAAGCAGCCCAATATCTAGGGTCAGGACTCGTTGATTACAGCCAGAAGATGATGGTGGCAGCGAGGGCGATGGCGGAGAAGAAGGCGGTCGGGCAGCGATCGTAGCGGGTTGCGACGCGGCGCCAGTCCTTGAGGCGGCCAAACATGATCTCAATGCGGCTGCGGCGCCGGTATCGGCGCTTATCGTATCGGACCGGCTCGTTGCGGGATTTGCGACCCGGTATGCAGGGCTCAATGCCCTTGGCCTGGAGAGCGTCGCGGAACCAGTCGGCGTCGTAGCCGCGATCACCGAGCAGCCACTGTGCCGCAGGCATGTCATCAAGCAGCGCGGCCGCCCCGGTGTAGTCGCTGACCTGGCCCGCGGTCATGAAGAAGCTCAAGGGCCTCCCGTTCGCGTCGGCGATGGCATGGAGCTTTGTGTTCATGCCGCCTTTGGTGCGGCCGATAAGGCGGCCGAGATCCCCTTTTTAACCCGCAGGCTTGATGCCATGCGGTGCGCCTTCAGGTAGGTCGCGTCGATCATCACGGTCTTGGGCTCCGCATCGACCGCCGCCAGCCCCTCCATCATGCGCGTGAATACGCCTCGCTCGCCCCAGCGCTTCCACCGGTTATACAGCGTCTTGTGAGGACCATACGCGCTTGGCGCGTCTCGCCAGCGCAGCCCGTTGCGGTTGACGAAGACGATGCCGCTGAGCACCCGCCGGTCATCGACACGCGGCTTGCCGTGGCTCTTGGGAAAGAACGGCCGCAGCCGCTCGATCTGCTCGTCCGTCAGCCAAAAAAGGTCGCTCATTCGGGTCTCCTCGCAGAGCCTGAATCAGATCGCGATCCTCATATCAATGGGTCCTGACCCTAACGAGGAGACGGGGCGTTCCGTCTGCAAAAGACAGCGGATCAGTGCAACCGTTAGATCGTCAATTCGCAGGGCGGTACCCGGCAAATGCGAAATAGGTGAGACACGCCATCGTCTCGCGTGCAGGCAACCGTAGGGCGTCCGTGGTGGTAATTCCGGTGTAACTATGTTCGCAATTCGCCGCAAACGACCGCAAAAACCTCGAAGCGTTTTGATCCCCGTTCGGTGCTTAAACTATAGATAACACGTCCTTTTCGTAACGAAACGTAGCGGTTTGCAATCCTCCAATGCGCGACTTAAAATCCGCTTCCCATCGGGAGTGCGGGTTCAAGTCCCGCCGTCCGTACCAGCATGGAGGTGGCATGGCGCGCATCCTGATCCTCGCTCCCCTGCTGTTCGCGCTCGGCGCTTGCGATGGCGGGAACGACGAGCGGCCGGTGGTGGTCGATGCGATCGAGGACGGCGTGAAGGGCGATGCCGAGCGCGTGCTGTTGCGCAGCGCGCTGGCGCAGGGGCTGGTGCGTTTCGATGCCGCGGGGCAGGTCGAGCCGGGGCTGGCCGAGCGCTGGAACATGGTCGATGACGGGCGCAGCTACATCTTTCGGCTGGGCGATGCGACCTGGAGCGACGGGCGTCCGGTCACCGCCGAACAGGTCGTGGTGGCGCTGCGCCGCGCGGTGGGGGTCGAGGCGGGACATCGGCTGACCCCGTTCCTGCGGTCGATCGACGAGATCGTGGCGATGACGCCGCAGGTGATCGAGGTGCGGTTGAAGCGCCCTAATACCGAATTGCTGACGCTGCTGGCCCAGCCCGAACTGGCGGTAATTCGCGGGCCGCAAGGCACCGGCCCGCTGCGCCGGTTGCGGGGCGAGGGCATCCGGCTGCGCGCGCCGGCCGATCCGGAAGGGCCGGCGACGGTCGCCGCCGACGAAGTCCGGCTGCGCGGTGCGCGGGCGGCGCTGGCGGTGGCGCGCTTTGCGAGCAAGCGCAGCGACCTGGTGCTGGGCGGAGACTTTGCCGACTGGCCGCTGGTCGCCGCCGCCAGTCCCCGGCCGGCGGACGTGCGGGTCGATCCGGCACGCGGGCTGTTCGGCTTTGCCTTTGTCGCGCGCGACGGGTTCCTGTCGAGCGCGCTCGGCCGGGCGGCGGTGGCGATGGCGGTGCAGAGTGCGAACCTGCCCGGCGCGATCGATGCAGGCTGGGGGCAGGCGGATACGCTGCTGCCCGAACGGCTCGATTCGGCGGCGGACCCGGCGCTGCCGGCATGGCGCAACCTGACCGAGGAGCAACGCTGGGCGACGGCGCGGGCGCAGGTGACCGCCTATGGCCAGCCGGTGCGGCTGCGCGTCGCCCTGCCCAGGGGGCCGGGCGCCACTTTGCTGTGGGGGCGGGTCGCGGTCGCGCTGTCGCGCATCGGGATCTCGGGCGAGCGGGTGGCGATGACCGCGCCGGCCGATCTGCGGCTGGTCGACCGGGTCGCACCCTATGACAGCGCGCGATGGTATCTGGCGACGGCGTGCCGCACCTGTTCGATGGACGCGATGACGCTGATCGCGGCGGCGCGCGACGCCGACAACCTGCCCGAACGCGCGCAGCGGCTGGCGGCGGCGGATGCGGCGATGGCAGCGGACGTAGCGTTCGTGCCGGTTGCGCGGCCGTGGCGCTGGGCGCTGGTCGCGCCGCGGCTGCGCGCGTTCCAGACCAATGCGCGCGCGGTGCATCCGTTGAACCATCTGCGCGGCGACACCAATTAGGGTCCATGGCAAAGCCGACCCGTATCTCGCCCGAACTGTTCGAACAGATTGCCGGGCATCTCGACAAGAACCCCGACGCCGTGCGCCGCCGCGTGGTGGCGATCGAGCGGCTGATGGAACGGTCGATGACCATTCCCGGCACGAACCATCCGGTCGGGCTCGACTTCCTGCTGAACTTCATCCCCGTGGTCGGCAGCTTCATCGGTGCGGCGATGGGCAGCTACATGCTGTGGGAGGCCCGCAACCTGGGCATGTCGAAGTGGCAGATGGCGCGGATGGCGGGCAATGTCGGGACCGACTGGGCGCTGGGGCTGATCCCGATCGTCGGGGCGGTGCCGGACTTCTTCTTCCGGTCGAACACCCGGAACCTGCGGATCATCCGCAAGCATCTCGACCGCCACCATCCCGCCACGGTGACGGTCGAGGGGTAGGTAGTTCAAGGCGGCGCCGGACGTGCCGTCGGCACGTCCGGCAAAACTATCCCGCCTGACGCCCGCCGCGCCAGATCTTGACGCGGGTGTTGGGGGTCACGCCGCCCTGATGCGCGGGGCAGGCGGTATAGCGGCGGCGCTTGTCGAGGCAGAGCCACACTTCGTCCAGCCAGCCGCGCTTGTTGGTGGTGATCCGCATCGACTGCGCGGTCATGCCGGGATTGCGCCGGGCGATTGCGCTGGCGATCTGTCCGGCGGTCAGGTTCGGCCGGCGCGACAGGGCCATCATGTCGGGGAAGCGCAGCCGCTGGAACAGGGTGCGCGATTCGTCGAAATAGGCGGCGGGCGATACGCCCATGCACGTGCCGTGCTTGGCATATTCATGCTGGAGCAGCTGGGCCGAGGGGGTGACGCACAGATTCCTGGCGATGACCGATTCGGGCAGGATCGGGGTGGTAGTGCAATATTGCGGCCAGTCCTTGCCCTCGCCATCGGGCCACAGGCCATGCAGTGTGAACCCGAAGCGGTTGGCGCCGCCGCACTGGAAGCTGTTCCGCGCATCGTCGCGGCGGGTGCGGCAATATTCGGGGCTCCAGGTGATGGCGAGCGTATAGCTGCCGATCGGGAGGACGCGGCGCGGCTGTTGCGGCGTCGGCAGGTCGGGGCGCGGGCGTTCGATCTGCGCCGGCACCGAACATTGCAGCGTCTGCGCCTGTGCCGTGACGGGGGCGAGCAGGGCAAGGAGGGTGAGGGCCAGACGCATCAGATATCCTCGTCGACGATGGCGGGTGCGAACCACGCGGCGGCGTCGGGGCGGAACAGGAAGGCGACCGCCGCCGTCTGCAACGCGACCGCGACGAGGCGGACGATGCCGCCGGCGTCGAGGATCACCGCGCCGGTCGTGAAGCCCAGCACCAGGCTGCCGATCGCGAAGACGGTGAAGACGACGAGGATCCATTTGGCGACATTGCTGCCGCGCCGGGCGATGAAGAACCACAGCAGCAGCGCGATGACGACACCGATGGCGATCATGCCGCCGGCCGCGACCGCCGCGGTCGACCCGAGCGCCGCCGTGTCGGGATTTTCCGCCAGCCGCGCCATGGTCAGCGGCCATTCGAGGATGTTGCCGATCAGCCCGACGGCGATCGAGGCGAGATAGAGCCGGTCGAACCGGACGATCGAAGACGGACGCATGAAGGCTCCCCCTGAAACAGCCGAAGCTGGTTATGCGGCGTCGAGGGTGAAATCCAGCCCGATATCGGCCGCCGGGGCCGACTGGGTCAGGCGGCCGACGCTGATGTAGGTGACGCCGGTTTTGGCGATGGCGCGGATGGTGTCGAGCCGGACGCCGCCCGATGCCTCCGCGGGCACGCGCCCGGCGATCAGCGCGACGGCGGTGCGCAGGATCGGCGGGGCCATGTTGTCGAGCAGCAGATGCGTCGCGCCTGCCGCAAGGGCGGGTTCGATCTGGCTGATCGAATCGACCTCGACGATGATCCGGTCGATGCCGGCCGCCTTGGCACGGGCGGTCGCTTCGCCGACGGACCCGGCGACCGCGACGTGATTGTCCTTGATCATCGCCGCATCCCATAGCCCCATGCGGTGGTTGGTCGCGCCGCCCATGCGGGTCGCATATTTCTCGAGACTGCGCAGGCCGGGAATGGTCTTGCGCGTGTCGAGCAGGGTCACGCCGGTGCCGGCGATCGCGGCGACATAGGTCGCGGTCAGCGTGGCGATGCCCGAGAGATGCTGGACGGTGTTGAGCGCCGAGCGTTCGGCGGTCAGCAGCGCCCGCGCATTGCCGCGCAGCCGCATCAGCGCGGTCCCGGCCGGCACGGCATCGCCATCGGCGACCAGCGGTTCGATGGTCGCGCCGGGATCGAGATGGCGGAAGAAGGCGGCGGCGATGTCCAGCCCCGCGACGGTGATCGCGTCGCGGCTGTCCATGACGCCGGTGAACACGGCATCCGCCGGGATGACCGCGGCGGCGGTGATGTCGCCCGCCTCGCCCATATCCTCGGCAAGGGTCGCGGCGACGAAGGCGGGGAGGTCGAAACCGGGGATCATGGGGCGGGGTCCGGGCTGGGGGAGGGGGCGGTATAGAGGCGGGCGGCGGGCGGTGACAGGGCCTTTTGCGAGCGGTTCGCGGGTCAAAGTTCACTAAGTTCACACTAGTGGCGCGTTTGCGCGGTGGGTGTGGCGGTGGTCGGTAGAGACGTGCAGGCGGCGGGTGTTAAGGGGTGACCCGCCGACGATGGCAGGTGGCTGCCATGTAGGAAAGGGGTGACGTTCCTAACCCCGTCTGCGGGCAGTTGGGTCTACCTCTAGCCAATTCCTCGTACCCCCGCGCAGGCGGGGGTCCAGGGCCACACGCGCTGCCCTTCCGTTACCCTGGACCCCCTCCTGCGCGGGGGTACGGTCCGGGGGTGAAGGTTGCAGCTTACTTGCCCCGCTGTGCCTCGACGAGCGCGATGGCGCGTTCGACCGCGACTTCGATCGACAGGGTGCTGGTGTCGAGCGGCGCGGCGTCGGCGGCCATGACCAGCGGCGCGGTCGATCGGCTCGAATCGCGTTCGTCGCGGGCGCGGATGTCGGCGAGGACGCGGTCGTAGGTGACGCTCGACCCCGCCTTCGCCAGTTCGGTGTGGCGGCGGCGGGCGCGGATCGCCGGGGTCGCCTTTACGAACAGCTTCGCATCGGCGTCGGGGGCGATGACCGTGCCGATGTCGCGTCCGTCGAGCACCGCGCCGCCCGGTTGCTGCGCGAACTTGCGCTGGCGGCGCAGCAGCGCCGAGCGCACCAGCGGATGGGCGGACACGATCGAGGCGGTCTGTCCGGCCTCGTCGGTGCGCAGCCACGGGTCGTCGAGCAGCGTGTCGGAAAAGTCGCAGGCGGCGACGCAATCCGCCTCACGCGTCGGGTCCATGCCGTCGCGCAGCACGCGGGTCGCGACTGCGCGATAGAGCAGGCCGGTGTCGAGATGCGGCAGGCCGTAATGCCGTGCCAGCGCCCGCGCGATGGTGCCCTTGCCCGATGCCGCCGGGCCATCGACCGCGATGATCACAGCGATGCGCCGAGGCCACGCAGCAGCGTGGTGAAGGTCGGGAAGCTGGTCGCCACGGGTGCCATGTCGTCGATGGTGACCGGCGCGCGCGAGACGAGGCCGGCGACGACGAAGCTCATCGCGATGCGGTGGTCGAGCTTTGCCTCGACCGTTCCGCCGCCGGGCAACAGGTCGCCGCCGGTGCCGTCGATGATCAGGCCGTCCTCGGTCTCCTCGACCCGCGCGCCGATCGCGCGCAGTCCTTCGGCCATGGTCGTGATGCGGTCGCTTTCCTTGACGCGCAGCTCTTCGAGGCCACGCGTGACGGTGCGTCCCTTGGCGAGCGCGGCGGCGACGAACAGGACCGGGAATTCGTCGATCATCGCCGGGGCGACCGCCGGGTCGACATCGATGCCGGTCAGCGTCGAGGCGCGGACGACCAGGTCGGCGACCGGCTCGCCACCGACCTCGCGGCGATTCTCGAAGGTGATGTCGCCGCCCATCGCGCGCAGCACGTCGAACAGCGCGGCGCGGGTCGGGTTCAGGCCGACATTGGTGATCGTGACATGGCTGCCCGGCACCAGCAGCGCGGCGACGACCGGGAAGGCGGCGGAGGACGGGTCGCCAGGGACGGTGATCGTCTGCGGCTGCAATTCCGCTTCGCCGTGCAGTTCCATGACGCGGCCTGCGGGGGTTTCCTCGACGGTCAGCTTCGCGCCGAAGCCGGTCAGCATCCGCTCGCTATGGTCGCGGGTCGGGACCGGTTCGACGACGCGGGTGATGCCCGGCGTGTTGAGGCCGGCGAGCAGGATCGCCGACTTCACCTGCGCCGAGGCGACCGGCAGCGTATAGTCGATCGGCACGGCGGGCACGATCCCGCGCAGCATCAGCGGCAGGCGGCCCCCGGGGCTGGCGGTGAACTCGGCGCCCATCTGGCTGAGTGGTTCGATCACGCGGCTCATCGGGCGCTTGCTGAGCGAGGCGTCGCCGGTGAAGGTCGCGGTGATGGCGTGGCTCGATACCAGACCCATCAGCAGCCGGGTCGAGGTGCCCGAATTGCCCATTTCCAAGGCGGTCGCGGGTTGCAGCAGCCCGCCGACGCCGACGCCATCGATGGTCCACACCCCGTCGTCGCCGCGTTCGATCACGGCACCCATCGCGCGCATCGCGGCGGCGGTGGCGAGCACGTCCTCGCCCTCCAGCAAACCGGTCACGCGGCTGGTGCCGACGGCGAGCGCGGAAAGCATCAGCGACCGGTGGCTGATCGACTTGTCGCCGGGAACGGGGGCGGTGCCGGTCAGCGGGCCGCTGGCGGCGACGGAAAGCGGGGTGGGGGTGGCGTCGTGCATGACCGGCGGCTTTGACAGCGCGTGCCCGCTATGGCAAGGCGCGGCCCCATCCGGGGTATGTGCCCCGTTCTTCCACGATACCGAAAGGTTTGGCTACACATGGTGAAGCCGGAATGGGGTACGAAGCGTACCTGTCCGAAATGCGCGACGCGCTTCTACGACCTGGGCAATGACGATCCCGTCACCTGCATCAATTGCGGCGTGCACTGGACGCCCGAACCGATCCTGAAGTCGAAGCAGCCGCTGCCGTTCGAGCAGGTCAAGGTCGGCGGCGACAAGGATGGCGAGAAGGATACGGATCTGGACGCCGATCTGGACATCGAGGGCGACGACGAGCCGTCGGCGGACGACGATGTCGATCTGGGCGGCGACGACGACCTGGGCGTCGACACGTCCGACGAGGACAACGACGCCGAGCGTTGATTTTTTGGCGGGCGGCAACAAAAGCCGCTTGCCAAACCGGCGCCCTCCGCATAGAGGGCGCTCCTCCCCAACGGGGAAGCGGGGCTGCCCACCAGCAGTGGCCCCGACAAAATGGACGGGGCCGTAGCTCAGCTGGGAGAGCGCTGCAATGGCATTGCAGAGGTCAGGGGTTCGATCCCCCTCGGCTCCACCATTTTTCCAAGAACCCCGCAGCGATGCGGGGTTTTTTGTTGGCCGTCGTATAATCGTTTCGGCCATATTACAAAAAACACGCGAACCGTTCGCGATTATACCAGTATATCGTGCGCGGTCGCGATAGCGGCTAGCTGAACGGCCCTATGACTGGGGGCCATGATCTGCGGTACCGATCGCGACTGCACGCATTTTCCGAACTGACCGATGCCGACCGGACGGCGATCGATGCCCTGCTCGACCAGCGGCAGCGGGTCATCGCCCCGCGTCGCGACGTGGTGGCGGAAGGGGAAGTGCCGCGATTCGTGCATGTCGTGCTCGACGGCTGGGCGTGCCGCTATCGCCAGCTGTCCGACGGGCGGCGCCAGCTGCTGTCGCTGCTGCTGCCGGGCGACCTGATCGATCCCTATCCGCAGGCGGTGGCGCGGTCCGATCATGCGGTCGGCACGATCACGACGATGACCGTGGCGGAGGTCGCGCCCGATGCGCTCGCCGCGCTAGGGCGGGAAAGCGCCACGATCGCCCGCGCGCTGTGGTGGAACAACCATGTGGCGATGGGCACGCAGCGCGAATGGATCGCCAGCCTCGGCCTGCGCAGCGCGCGCGAACGCATCGCGCTGCTGTTCTGCGAAGTCTATTTCCGGTTGCGGACGAGCGGGCGGTGCATGGGCCGCGCCTGCGAATTTCCGCTGACCCAGGCCGATCTGGCGGAGGCGACGGGCCTGACCCCGGTGCACGTCAATCGCATGGTGCAGGAATTGCGCCGCGACGGGTTGATCGCCTGGGGCGGGCGGACGCTGACGATCCTCGACCTCGACGCACTATGCGGGGTCGCGTCCTTCACCCCGGCCTATCTGCACCTCGACCGCGCGGTATCGGCGGGTTGAGGGCGTCCGTCCCGTAATCGGACGGCTGCCCGAAAATGCGGCAGGCGACAAAAAGGTAAATAATGCGTTAACGCGGCCATGATGACGCCGCACGCACCCCGCCGCCGCCACCCGTTCCGCGCCACGCTGCCGCGTATGGCCAGCGTTCCGGTGCGCAGCGAGGACAGCGACCTGAAGCTGTTCACGGTCAGCTTCACTGCCTTCTTCATCTGCTTCTACACGTTCTTTCTGTAGGGCGGGTCGACCGAACTCGACGTCATCCCAGCGAAGGCCGGGATCTCGCCATGGTAGCGCGCAGCAGGAGCCACTTGCGACCCCAGCTTTCGCTGGGGTGACGGTGCCTTCAGGCCGGGCAGCCGTCGTCGCACGCCTTGTGCAGCCGCCATGCGAGCCATGCCGAGCCGAGGCACATGGCGGCGACGATCAGCAGCATGTCGGTCGGGCCGAGGCCGGCCTTGGTCAGCAGGATCACGCTGACCGCGCCGATCGTCATCGAGGCGCAGTTGACGACGTTGTTCGCCGCCACCGTCCGCGCGGTCTGGTCCTTGGTCACCGTCGTCGTCAGGAACGCGTAGAGCGGGACCACGAACATGCCGCCGAAGATCGCGATCAGCGCCAGCGTGGCGAGCAGCAGCAGCGATTGCGGATGGGTGGCGAAGTCGATCACGCCATAAAGCGTGCCGTCGGGCGCCGGGACCCAGGCCTTCGCCTCGAACGCGAAGGCCAGTACGCACAGCGCCATCGCGATGACCGATGCGGGCGAATAGCGCGCCGAAATCTGTCCTTTCAGCAACGCATTGATGATGACCGACCCGATCGCGACCCCGATCGAGAAGATCGCGATGGTGAGCGAGGCGACCTGCTGGTCGGCGGTCAGCACATTCTTCACCAGCACCGGGAAGATCACGATCAGCACCGACCCGATCGTCCAGAAGAAGCTGATCGCGACGATGGCGAGGAACAGCCGGCGGATATGCATCGTCGCCGCGATCAGGTGCCAGGACGAGGTGAAGGGATTGAAGTTGATGACCAGTTCCGGCCCGCTGCGCGGCGCCGGGGGCACGAGCCGCCCGGTAAACCAGCCGATGATCGCCACGACGACCACCAGCCCGGCCGCCCATTCGACGCTGATCCAGCCGGCGACGATCGTGCCGGTCAGCACCGACAGATAGGTTGCCGCCTCGATCAGCCCGGTGCCGCCCAGCACCTGATGATCCTCCAGATGCTGGGGCAGGATCGCGTATTTGATCGGCCCGAAAAAGGTCGAATGGACGCCGAGCATCACGACCGCGCTCAGCATCATCACCACGCCGGTGGTGACATAGCCGGTGCGCGCGATCAGCATGCCGGCCGCGCCATAGAGCATGATGCCGATTTCCGCCGTCTTCACGATGCGGATGATCCGCGCCTTGTCATGCGTGTCGGCCAGCTGTCCCGACAGAGCGGACAGCAAAACGAACGGCAGGATGGCCAGACCGGTGGCCAGTGCGTTGAAATTCTGTTCGCTCGCCGGGTCCTTGAACAACTGGTATGTCGCGAACAGCACCATCGCATGCTTGAAGAGGTTGTCGTTGAACGCGCCCAGAAACTGGGTGACGAACAGCGGCAGGAAACGGCGCTGCTTGAGCAACCCCAGCGCATTATTCATTCCGGGTACGACCTGATCTACGTGCCTGTCGGCTTGGTTGGATCGGGTGTAGCCAGCCCCTCCGCCTGCTTCAACGCCGTTTTGCCGCTTTCGCGTGAGGGGCCGGGGATGCTAAGCGCCGAACTGTGCTGACGCTTCCCAACATATTGACGTTGTCGCGTATCCTGGCGGTGCCGCTGCTGGTCGCGTTCCTGTGGTGGCCGATGTGGGAGGCGGGCTATGCCATTGCCTTCGCACTCTATTGCCTGATGGGGATCACCGACTATTTCGACGGCTATCTGGCGCGCGCGCAGGGCACGGTGTCGAAGCTGGGCGTGTTCCTCGACCCGATCGCCGACAAGATCATGGTCGCCGCCGTCATCCTGATGCTGGTCGGCACGCGGCATGACGTGGCGATCATCACCGGCATCCACCTGATCGCCGCGCTCATCATCCTGCTGCGCGAGATCGCGGTGTCGGGGCTGCGCGAGTTCCTCGCCGGCATTCAGGTATCTCTGCCGGTGTCGCAGCTGGCCAAGTGGAAGACGACACTGCAGCTGGTCGCGTTCGGGGCGCTGATCCTCGCCGGGGCGGTGCCGGCCTATAGCTTCGTGCATGTGACCGGGCTCGTCTGCCTGTGGGGCGCGGCGGTGCTGACCGCGATCACCGGCTGGGATTATCTGCGGCTCGGTCTCCGGCACATGGACACATAATGGCGATCGAGCTGCTGTATTTCGCTTGGGTGCGCGAGGCGATCGGCGTGGCGGGCGAGCGGGTCGACCCGCCGGCCGAGGTGGCGACCGTCGCCGATCTGGTCGACTGGCTGGCGGCAAGGGGCGGGGGCTATGCGACGGCCTTTGCCGATGGGCAAAGGCTGCGCGCGGCGGTCGACCAGGCGTTCGTGGCGCTCGATACGCCGATCGCCGGCGCGCGCGAGGTCGCGATCTTTCCCCCGGTGACCGGCGGATGATCCGCGTGGTCGTGCAGGCGGCACCGATCGACCTCGCCGCCGAATTTGCGGCGGCCGAGGGGGCGGATGCGGGGGCGGTGGCGACCTTTACCGGGCTGGTGCGTGGTGACGATGGCGTCACCGAACTGGCGCTCGAACATTATCCGGGAGCGACCGAGCGCGCGCTGGAGGCTTTGTGCGAGCAGGCGGTGGCGCGCTGGTCGCTGGTGAAGGCGACGGTCGTGCACCGCGTCGGGCCGATGGTGCCCGGCGACCGGGTGGTGTTCGTCGCGACGACCGCACGGCATCGCGGCGCGGCGCTGGAAGCCTGTGCGTTCCTGATCGACCGGTTGAAGACCGGGGCGCCGTTTTGGAAGCGCGAGCGGCGGGGGGCAGAGACGCGCTGGGTCGAGGCGCGGGAGAGTGACGACGCGGCCGCCGCGCGGTGGGGGGATCTGGGCTGAGGTGCTTGGGGCGGGTCCTTCGATACGCCCCTTCGACAAGCTCAATGGCTACTCAGGACGAACGGCTGGAGAAGTCCCAACCCAAACCCGTCCAATCCCGTTTGGTTCGAGTAGCGATCGAGCTCGTCGAGAGCGCGTATCGAGAACGGGGTTCCGCTGGGGTGACCCATG
Organism: Sphingomonas hankookensis; assembly: GCF_028551275.1. Taxonomy (NCBI): domain Bacteria; kingdom Pseudomonadati; phylum Pseudomonadota; class Alphaproteobacteria; order Sphingomonadales; family Sphingomonadaceae; genus Sphingomonas; species Sphingomonas hankookensis. Next base: position 3,392,756 of record NZ_CP117025.1, on the reverse strand, counting down.
AAGGGTCCGTTTGCGGCAGGAGTTCTCGACGGACGCTTCTCGACTTCGCTCGAAGCTGCTCGAACCGGACGGAATGGCGGGGCAGGGCAGCGCCCCAAAACAAAACCGGGCGGGATCGCTCCCGCCCGGCTCCATTCTCGCCTGAACCCCGGATCAGCCGAGCTTCGGTGCCAGCACGCCGTTCACCACGTGAACGATGCCGTTCGACTGTTCGACGTCATACTGCGTGACATAGCTCTTGCCGCCGCCGACATCGGTCAGCACCAGTGCGTCGTTTTCCAGCGTCGCCTTGAGCGGCTGGCCCTCGACGGTGGTCAGCGTGGCGGTGCCGCCGCCGGCCTGGATCTGCTGCTTGAGCGCCGCGGCGTCGAGCTTGCCCGCGACGACGTGATACTTCAGCAGCTTGGCGAGCGAGGCCTTCTGCTCGGGCTTCATCAGCTGGTCGAGCGTGCCGGGGGCGAGGCGGCCGAACGCTTCATCCGTCGGCGCGAAGACGGTGAAGGGACCGGGGCCCGACAGCGTGGCGGTCAGGTCGGCGGCCTGCACCGCCTTGACCAGGGTGGTGAGGTTGCTGGCCTTCGACGCGTTGGCGACGATGGTCGCGGTCGGCAGCATCGGCGCGCCGCCGACGGTCACCGGTGCCTTGGCAGCTGCGTTGATGTTGGTGTTCACGCCGGTCTGGACGGTGCCGACCGGAGTCTGCACGGTGGCGGTCGTGCCGGTCTTCACCCCCGTCTGCGCAGTCGGGGCAGTCGTGGTCTGGGCATAGGCGGCGGCGGTCAGCGACAGGGTGAGCGCGGCGGCCGAAATCGTTGCGCGAATCATCGGTTTTCTCCGGTGGTTGCGGTCGAAACATGTTCGCTGTCCGATCGAGCAGCGACCGGAGAAATACGGTTTTCCCACGCCAACGGTTCCCGCGCTGCCCGAAGGATCAGGGCCGTTGCGCGCCAAGTACCTCTGCCAGCAGCCGAAAATCCCGCTCGCGCGGAGAGGCGCGTCGCCACACCAGCGCGATGCGCCGCGACGCGTTCTTCGCCTCGATCGGGCGGGCGGTGACCCCGGTATTGTCGAGGATGCCGGCATCGATCGCCATCTGCGGCAGCATGGTGGTGCCCAAGCCATTGTCGACCATCTGGACGATGGTGTGGAGCGACGTGCCCATCATCATCGCCTGTCCGCGCGCTTCGGGCTGTTCGCACGCGCGCAGGGCATGGTCCTTCAGGCAATGACCGTCTTCCAACAGCAGCAGGCGTTCGGCGTCGATATCGTCGGCGACCAGCGGCGTCGTGTCGGCGGCATCGTTGCCCGGCACCGCCAGGAACAGCCGGTCGTCGAACAGCGGCGCGACTTCTACCTCGCCACAGCCATAGGGCAGCGCCAGCAGCACGCAGTCGGTGCGGCCATGGTGCAGCCCCTCGCACGCCGCCGCGCTCGGCTCCTCGCGCAGATACAGTTTCAGGTCGGGATAGTCGCGGCGCAGGCGGGGGAGGAGTTGGGGCAGGAGGAACGGGGCGATGGTCGGGATGACGCTCATCCGCATCTCGCCCGACAGCGGTCGTCCGGCGGCGCGCGCCATGTCGGTCAGTTCCTCCGCCTCGCGCAGCACGGTGCGCGCCTTGGCGACGATGCTTTCGCCCAGCGGCGTGAAGCGCACCACGCGGCGGGTACGTTCGACCAGCACTACGCCGATCAGCGTCTCCAGTTCGCGAATGCCCGCCGACAGCGTCGACTGGGTGACGAACGACGCCTCGGCGGCGCGGCCGAAATGACCAGCGTCGCGCAGCGCGACCAGATATTGCAGCTGTTTCAGGGTAGGCAGGTACACCGACATGCCCGGTTACTTATCGAGTGCGACGATCAATCCCAAGGGTAATTTCGATTGGATCGGTCCAACGCGTACCCTATATCGCAACGCAGCAATTCACGGTGCGCACTGCACCATAAGAAAGGGCATTCCATGCTGACCGTTGGCGACAAGCTCCCTGAATTCACCGTTCCCGTTCAGCAGGGCACCGACGCGCTCCCGGCCGGCGAAACGCTGAGCCACGACGCGTTCCCGGGCAAGTGGAAGGTGCTGTTCTACTGGCCGAAGGACTTCACCTTCGTCTGCCCGACCGAAATCGTCGGTTACAGCGAGCTGAAGGAAGACTTCGCCGATCGCGACGCCGTGCTGATCGGCGCATCGACCGATACCGCGCACGTCCACTTGGCGTGGCGCAAGTCGGACCCGGATCTGGCCGCGGCCGATTTCCCGTGGATCGCGGACAATGGCGCGGTGCTGGCAAGCAAGCTCGGCATCCTCGACAAGAACGAGCATGTTGCGTTCCGCGCGACCTTCATCATCGATCCGGACAATGTGATCCAGGCGGTGCAGGTCAACGGCCTGAACGTCGGCCGCAATCCGGCCGAGACGCTGCGCGTGCTCGACGCGCTGCAGACCGACGAACTGTGCCCGTGCAACTGGAACAAGGGCGACGACGTCCTCCAGGTCGCGGCATAATTTATCGGGCGGGGCTGCGGTCCCGCCCGACCATTCCCAAACGTCACCCCAGCGCAGGCTGGGGTCTCTCCGTAACTGGGAGACCCCAGCCTGCGCTGGGGTGACGTGTTTTCATCGAAGGTAACATCCCATGTCGCTCAAGGAATTTGCGGGCCAGCTGCCCGATTTCGCCAAGGATATCCGCCTGAACGTCGGCTCGCTGCTGAACGAGACGGTGCTCGACCCGCAGAAGAAGTTCGGGACGATGCTCGCCTGCGCCCATGCCACCGGTCACAAGCCGCTGGTCGAAGCGGCCGAGGCCGAAGTCGCCGACAAGCTGTCGCCCGAGGCGGCGAACGCGGCGCGTGCCGCAGCGGCGGTGATGGCGATGAACAACGTCTATTACCGCTTCGTCCACCTCGCCAAGAACAAGGAATATGGCAACCTGCCCGCGAAGCTCCGGATGAACGTGATCGCTGCGCCGGGGATCGAGAAGGTCGATTTCGAACTGTTCAGCCTGGCGGTGTCGGCGATGAACGGCTGCGGCATGTGCATCGACGCGCATGAGGACGTGCTGAAGAAGCACGGCGTGAAGGCCGAGGTCATCCAGGGCGCGGTGCGGATCGGTGCGGTGCTGGCGGCGGTGGCGACGGTGCACGCGGCGGTGGCGTAAGTAAGAAGAAATCTGGTTCGCGCGGAGGCGCGGCGGCGCGGAGGAGTTGCGGCGCACGATCGTCCGGCGTCAGCGGGACCCTCATCCTAGCCGCAGCCTACGAAGAGGCTGATCGCTACGCGATCGGCTTCCCCAAACGAGCCTCTCTGCGCCTCTGCGCGAACCAGTTTCTTTTTCTGCCTGCGCTATGAAAGCGCCCGATACACGCTGTACAGGCTGGTGATCGTCAGCACGACGCCGACGAGGATCAGCAGCGTGCGCGCCGGGATGTGTTTGGCGAACATCGCCCCGAACGGCGCGGCGACGATGCCGCCGATCAGCAGGCCGGCAACCGCGGTGGTGAAGGCCTCCAGCCCCAGATGGAACAGGAACGTCGCCGAAATGCTGACGGTCAGGAAGAATTCGACCGTGTTGACCGTGCCGATCGTCGTGCGCGGGGTGGCGCCCTGTACCAGCAGGTTGGAGGTCACGACCGGACCCCAGCCGCCGCCGCCCGCCGCGTCGAGGAACCCACCGACCAGCCCCAGCGGGGCGATGACCTTCGGCTCCTTCGGCTCGGGTGGCTTCCGTAAGCCCCGCCACAGCAGGTACAGGCCGATCCCGGCCAGATAGGTCATCACGAACGGCCGCGTGACCGAAGCGTCGAGCGACGACAGCAGATAGGCGCCGGTGACGCCGCCGGCGATGCCGGGCAGCACCAGCCGCCAGAACAGCTTCCAGTTCACATTCTTGTGCAGCGCGTGGCTGATCCCCGACACGCCGGTCGTGAAACATTCGACGACATGCACGCTGGCGGAGGCGGTCGCGGGCGGCACGCCCAGCACGCTCACCAGCAGGGTCGACGAAATCACCCCGAACGCCATGCCCAGCGCACCATCGACGATCTGGGCGGCAAATCCGGCGGCAATGAACTCGGCCAGACGCGCCCAGTCGATATTCTCGAGCATCCCATTCCCTTCGAGTTGGCGCAGCGTGGCTCAGTGATGGCGGCAAACGACAATGCCTACAAGATACATAGGGTTTGTTGCGCCTACAGTACGACTTGGCGAGTGGGGACGGGCCGCCTACATTCCGAGTTGAGAGTCCGTTTTGAAACGCGCGAAGGCGCGTTTCGTGGCGGCGCCGGCCCGCTCCCCCACCCGGCCACCCACAGCGTATCCTGATTGGGTGGCCGGGTGGGGGAGCGGGCCGGCACCGCAGGACTCCGACGACCAAGGGGACTGCACATGGTTGCGCGGCTGTTGCGCTATCTGGATTCGATCAAGGCGCGGGACCCCGCGCCGCGGTCGCGCGCCGAAATCCTGACCTATCCCGGCGTATGGGCGGTCGCGTTCCACAAGGTTTCGCACCGGCTGTTCCGCGCGCGCTGGTATTTCGCTGCGCGATCGATCAACCATTTCTCGCGCTTCCTGACCGCGATCGACATCCATCCGGGTGCCACGATCGGCCGGCATTTCTTCATCGACCACGGCTTCGTCGTGATCGGCGAGACGGCGGAGATCGGCGATGGCGTCACCATCTATCAAAATGTGACGCTGGGCGGGACCAGCCCCGACAACGGCATCGCCGGCAAGCGGCATCCGACGATCAGCGACGGCGCGATCATCGGGTCGGGCGCGCAGGTGCTGGGACCGATCACTATCGGGACACGTGCGCGGGTCGGCGCCAATGCGGTGGTGACGAAGGACGTGCCGGAGGGGACGACCGTCGTCGGCATCCCGGCGCGACCGACCGTGGTCGAGGGCGGGCAGGCACCCGATCCGCGCTTCGTCCCCTATGGCACGCCATGCCGCGACACGTTCGATCCGCAGACGCAGCGGATGGAGCTGCTGCGCTGCGAGGTGGAAACGCTCAAGCGGCAGCTCGACGCGCTGCTGGCCGAGCAGCAGGACCATCGCGACCGCGCCTGATGGGAATCGTCACCCCCTTTCCCGCGTCACGCCAGCCGGGGCAGGTCGGGTTCGAACGCGCCGAGCTGACCCGCATCCTCGACCTCTATGGCCGGATGGTCGCCGCCGGGCATTGGCGCGACTATGCGATCGATCTGGGGCGCGAGGCGGCGGTCTTCAGCGCCTTCCGCCGCGCGACCGAACGGCCCGAGTTCCGCATCGAGAAGCGGCCGAGCTTGCGCAACAAGCAGGGCATGTGGGCGCTGGTGGGGGAGGCCGGCGCGATCGTGAAGCGCGGGCACGAGCTGGGACCGGTACTGGCCCCGGTCGAGCGCCGGCTGATGAAGCTGGTCGAGGAATAAAAAACGGCCCCGGTCGCCCGGGGCCGCAAGGTACGCTCCAAGGAATGAGTTTTCAGGCCATCGCCACGGGCGGCAGGCGTTGGCCGATGCCGCCGAGCAGTCCAACCACCTGACGCCGCATCGGTTGCCAGAAAACCGACAGGGTCAGCAGCGCCGATCCGATCACGAAGGCGGTGAACGCCGCCGACAGTTCGACCGCCCCCGCCTTTTCGAACAGCGCGTAGAGCGCATAGAGGACATAAGCGAGGCTGGAGACGAGCAGCGCGCGGCGGTCGACCGCCAGCGCCACGAGGCCGAACACGACGTAGAGCGCGATCACCACCGCCGCCATCGGTGCGGTGACGCTCGGCCCGAACACGCCCAGCAGCTGGAACAGCGAATGCGCGATCAGCGGGGCAGCGACGAGGTGCAGCCAGAAGGCGACGTCGCTGCGGCGCGTGCGGCGGTCGCGATCGGACATGTCCCAGCGCATCGCGGCGACGAACACCGCGATGCCGCCGAGCAGGGTCACCGGATAGAAATTATCCTTGAGCGCCGGGAACGCCGCGACGATCAGCGACGCCACGGTCGCGACCAAAGCCGCTGCCCCCGCTGCAACCGTGATCGGCACCATGAACCGCCGCCAGTGCAGCCATGCTGCGCCGGCCGCGACCACGCCGATGCCGGCGAAGATCATCGCGGTCGTCCGGTCGGGCACATTCTGCGGGTCGAGTTCGACCACGATCCCGAACAGCGTTGCAGCGACCCCGCCGACGAACGCGAGCAGCAGCAGGATGCTGGGCAACGCCATGCGGCGGCGCGCGGTGAAATATTCGGCGAGAAACCATGCGGCGCCCGCGACGCCCAGACCGCCCAGTGGCGTCAGTATCGTGCCGCCGATCCAGGCGAGCGATACCAGCAGCAGCGCGAGCGCGACCGAGACGAAGATGTCGTTGAACCCCGTCAGCAGGCGGAAATGCTCCTCATCCACCACCGGGGTCGCGCGTTGCTGCGCAATGTGGGCGCGCAGCGCGTCGGCGGAGTCGCGCGACAGCACGCCAGCCTCCACCGCGCCGTTCAGATCGCTCTCGCTATACATGCTATTACCTCCCTGTATTAGGGGAGTATGACACATGTGTATTGCTCATGCAATACAGGGCGATCGGTCAGTAGTTCGGCCACAGGCCGGGCGTGGCCAGTTCGATGATATGGCCGTCAGGATCGTCAAAATACAGGCTGCGACCGCCGCCGGGCCACCGGATTTCGCTGGTGAGCGCGATCCCGCACTGCTCGAGATGGTCGCGCCACGCGCCATAATCGGCATCGGCGATCGCAAAGGCCATGTGCAGCCGGCCCGCGCCGTCATGGCCGGGGATGACGCCGCCGGGCACCGCCATCGATTCCGCCGACTGCCCCTGCGCGAACAGCAGCAGAACGCTGCGCCGCCCCGCATCGAACGCGGCCATCCGCTCGTTGCGCAGCAGCACCGGCCGGCCGAGATCGTCGGCGAAGAAAGCGACCGACCGATCGAGATCGGTGACATAGAGCGCGGTTTCGAGCACGCCATCGATCGTGGGGGGAGCGGAGGGGCGTTCAGCCACCCCCACAGCGCCGCGCGGATCGGTTGAGCCAGTCATGTCGTTACCTCGCGGAACTGGTCGAACATGACGGATATATAGGTCGGAGGGCCTGCGTTTCGAGATCGGTTCTCCGCCTGTCCGCCGGACATGAAAAAGGCGCCCCGCCGGGTGGGCGGGGCGCCGTTGCTTGCCGCCAGGCCGGGGCGGGTTACTTGCCGCCCGGATTGCGGCAGCCATCCTTCAGCGTGCGCGTGCACACCGGGTAGCTGTCCTTCGCCGGCGGCGGCGGGGTCACCTGCGGCGGCGCGAACTGAATCTGCTGGCCGGCCATCGGCGAACCTGCCATCGGGGCGGGCGGTGCCGGCGGCGCCATCGGGGCCGGGGCGGCGGTGGTCGCCATCGGATCAGCCGGTGCTGCCGGGGCGTCGGGCGCCGGCGGCGGGGTCATGTTGTCGGCCGGCGGGGTCGGCGCGGTCGTCGTGCCCGGCTGCATGGTGGCGTCGGGGGCGGGCGTCGTCGGCGGCGTGGTCTGCGCGACGGCGGCGCTGCCCATCAGCAGGGCGGCCATGAAAGCGACAGTCTTCATCGGATAGCTCCTTTTCGACTTTTATCGTTGAGGCTGCGAACCAGAACGACCAGGCACGAAAAGGTTTCCGCGCAAGTTTTCAGCCTGTCGCGTCCAGAGCATAGCCCGCCGAGCGGACGGTACGGATAATATCGGGCCGGTCGCCGACATTGATCGCCTTGCGCAGGCGGCGGATATGTACGTCGACCGTGCGCGATTCGATGTCCGAATCATGGCCCCACACCGCATCGAGCAGCCGTTCGCGCGAGAAAACCCAGCCGGGATGTTCGAGGAAGTGTTTGAGAAGGCGGAATTCCGTCGGCCCCAACGGCACGACTTCGCCGCCGCGCCGCACGCGGTGGCCGACCGTGTCCATCTCGATATCGGCATAGCTCAGCGCCTCGCCGGCCAGCGCCGGGCGGACGCGGCGCAGGACCGCATTGACGCGGGCGACCAGTTCGCGCGGGGAGAAGGGCTTGGTGACATAATCGTCGGCACCGGTTTCGAGGCCGCGCACGCGATCCTCTTCCTCGCCGCGCGCGGTCAGCATGATGATCGGCACATTCTGCGTCTCGGCCTGGCGGCGCAGCTGGCGGCAGACTTCGATCCCCGACAGCCCTTCGACCATCCAGTCGAGCAGGACGATGTCGGGTGTCGCCTCGCGCGCGAGCAGCAGTGCCTCCTCGCCCTCATGGGTGCGGACGACCTCGAAATCCTCACGCTGGAAGTGGAAGGCGATCAATTCGGCCAGCGCCGCATCGTCTTCCAGCAGCAACATCCGTGCCTTGCTCATGATTATCCTGCGAAGTCCGAGGTTTCACGTTCCGCCATCGTCTGCCCGGTGGCGGCGAAATAGACCATTTCGGCGACGTTGGTCGCATGGTCGCCGATGCGTTCGAGATTCTTGGCAACGAACAGCAGGTGCGCGACCTGGCTGATCGTCTTGGGATTTTCGACCATATAGGTCACCAGCACGCGGAAGATGCTGTTGTAATAATCGTCTAGCGCGCTGTCGCGCTTGCAGATCTCGACCGCCGCCTGCGGGTCGCGCGCCGAAAAGGCGTCGAGCACGTCATGCACCATGTCCGATGCCAGCTGGGCCATGGCCGGCAGGATGCTTAAGGGTTCGATGCGCGGTTCGTGGGTTTCGCCATGGATCGATGCGACCCGCTTGGCGATGTTCTTGGCATAGTCGCCGATGCGTTCGATGACGGCGGCGATCTTGAGCGCCGCGACCACTTCGCGCAGGTCGTCAGCCATCGGCGCGCGGAGCGCGATGACACGGACGGTCAGCTTCTCGACCTCCGCCTCGATCGCGTCGATCGCCTTGTCCTTGGCACGCACTTCCTTGGCGAGCGCCGGATCGTTGCGGGTCAGCGCCAGCATCGCGTCGCTGATCGCCTGTTCCGCCAGGCCGCCCATCTGCGAAATCAGCGCGCGCAGATGGCCGATGTCGCGATCGAACGCCTTGACCGTATGTTCGTGGCCCGTCGTCATCTCGCCTCCCTCAACCATAACGCCCGGTGATATAGTCTTTTGTGCGCTCCTGGCGGGGGTTGGTAAAGATGTCCGAGGTCCGGCCATATTCGACCAACGTGCCGAGGTGGAAGAAGGCGGTCCGCTGCGACACGCGCGCGGCCTGCTGCATGTTGTGGGTGACGATCGCGATGGCATAGCGCCCGCGCAGTTCGTGGATCAGCTCCTCGATTTTCGCCGTCGCGATCGGGTCGAGCGCGCTGCACGGCTCGTCCATCAGGATCACTTCCGGATCGACCGCGATGGCCCTTGCGATGCACAATCGCTGTTGCTGACCGCCCGACAGTGCGGTGCCGCTGTCGGTCAGGCGGTCCTTCACCTCGTTCCAGAGCCCCGCGCGGGTTAGCGAGCGTTCGACGATCCCGTCCATATCGCCCTTCGACGCGGCGAGGCCGTGGATGCGCGGGCCATAGGCCACGTTTTCATAGATCGACTTGGGGAAGGGGTTCGGCTTCTGGAACACCATGCCGACCCGCGCACGCAGCTGAACCACGTCCATCGCGGGGGAATAGATATCCTCGCCATCCAGCCGGATGTCGCCGGTGACGCGCGCCGACGACACGGTGTCGTTCATCCGGTTCATCGTGCGCAGGAAGGTCGACTTGCCGCAGCCCGACGGACCGATAAAGGCCGTCACATGCTCCATGTCGATGTCGATCGACACGTCCTTGATCGCCTGTTTCTGGCCATAGAACACGTCGACGCCGCGCGCCGACAGTTTCGGGGTCGCGTTGTTGAGTTGGGTGTCGGTCATTACCAGCGGGTCTCGAAGCGATTGCGGAGATAGATGGCGAGCGCGTTCATCGCGAGGAGGAACGCCAGCAGCACGAGGATCGCGGCGCTGGTCTTTTCGATGAAGCCGCGGCTGACCTGATCGGACCACAGGAAGATCTGCACCGGCAGCACGGTTGCGGGATCGGCGAACCCCTGCGGCGGCTGGCTGATAAAGGCGCGCATGCCGATCATCAGCAGCGGTGCGGTTTCGCCCAGCGCGCGGGCCATGCCGATGATGGTGCCGGTCAGGATGCCGGGCAGGGCGAGCGGCAGGACATGGTGGAACACCACCTGCACCTTCGACGCGCCGATGCCGAGCGCGGCGTCGCGGATCGACGGCGGCACCGCCTTGATCGCGTTGCGCCCGGCGATGACGATGACCGGCATGATCATCAGCGCGAGCGTGAGCCCGCCGACGATCGGCGCGGAGCGCGGCAGGTTGAGCGTGCCGAGGAACACGGCAAGGCCGAGCAGGCCGAAGATGATCGAGGGCACGGCGGCGAGGTTGTTGATCGACACCTCGATCAGGTCGGTCCACCGGTTGCGGGGGGCGTATTCCTCCAGATAGAGCGCCGACAGCGTGCCGACCGGAAAGGCGATCAGCAGCGTGACGAGCATCGTCATCAGCGAGCCCTTGAGCGCGCCCCAGATGCCGACGGCGGTCGGATCGGTCGAATCGGCCGATCTGAAGAAGTCGGTGTTGAACCCGGTCGAGATGGTGCCGGCTCGCTCCAGCCGGGCGACCAGCGCCTCGTCCGCCGGCTCGCCATCGGCCTTGGCCGCTTCCTCGATCCCCGGCGCGGCGGGAACGGGGATCCTGACCTTTTGCGACAGGATCGACGGATCGGCCTTGATCGCGTCGCGCACCGTCAGCCACGCGCTGTCGGAGATGACGCGGTTCTCCTCGCCGAACGCGGCAGCCGCCGCACCGTTGACGGTGTTTTCGAGGCCCGCGCCGGCCAGCGCCAGATCGGCACCGCGCGTCTTCAGCTGCGCGCGGTCGACTTCTAGTCCCGCCGACGGAAAATCGATCGGCAGCGTGACCAAGGTCCGCTGAAACCCGCCGATCCCGCTCATCAACATGGTGACGAGCAGGAAGGCGAGGAACCCGCCCGACAGCACGACGGCGGCAAGGCCGAAGAAGCGGAAGCGGCGTTCGGCGGCATAGCGGCGACGGATGCGCTTCTGCATCGCGCCCGTTTTCCAGTCGGTCGGCACGCGTTCGGGCACGTCCCGCTCGATCGCAGGCGATCCGGCGACGTTGGCAGGACTATTCATAGGCTTCCCGGTAGCGTTTCACGACGCGCAGCGCGACGACGTTGAGAAGGAAGGTGATCGCGAACAAGGTCAGGCCGAGCGCGAAGGCGGCGAGCGTCTTCGGGCTGTCGAACTCGGCCTCGCCGGTCAGCAGGTCGACGATCTGCTTGGTGACGGTGGTCGCGCTTTCGAACGGGTTGAGCGTAATCGACGCCGCGCCCGACGCGGCCATGACGACGATCATCGTCTCACCGATCGCTCTGGAGACGGCGAGCAGCACGCCCGCGACGACGCCGGGGAGCGCGGCGGGGAGCAGGACCTTGCCGATCGTCTCGCTGGTGGTGGCGCCCATCGCCAGGCTGCCGTCGCGCATCGATTGCGGCACGGCGGCGATCGAATCGTCGGCCATGGACGACACGAACGGGATGATCATCACCCCCATGACAAGGCCGGCGGCGAGCGCGCTTTCCGAACTGGCGAACGGCATGCCGAGCATGACGGCGAGGTCGCTGATCGCCGGACCGACGGTCAGCGCGGCGAAATAGCCATAGACCACGGTCGGCACGCCGGCGAGAATTTCGAGGATCGGCTTCATCCACTTGCGCACCGCCGGCCTGGCATATTGCGTCAGGTAGATCGCGCTCATCAGCCCGAACGGGATGGCGACGATCATCGCGATCACCGCGCCGATGAAGAAGGTGCCCCAGAATAGCGGCACCGCGCCCAATGTCGCCCCCGGATCGGACGAGCGGATGACCTGCGGGCTCCAGTTGGTGCCGAACAGGAAGTCGGTGACCGGCACGATGCGGAAGAAGCGCCAGCTTTCGATCACCAGCGACAGGAAGATGCCGAGCGTGGTCAGGATCGCGATCAGCGACGCGACCAGTAGCGCCAGCATCACCGCGCGTTCGACCTGCGTCCGCGCGCGATAATCGGGTCGGATGCGGGTAAAGGCGAAGGCGCCGCCGGCAAAGGCGAGCAGGATGGCGAGCGCGGTGCCGATCCAGTCGTAGCGGCTTTGCGCGGCGGCATAGGCAGGCGCCAGCGCTTCGGCTTGGCTGTTGAACGCGCCATAGGCATTACCGAGCGCCAGCGAGCGCGCCTCCGCCAGGATCGCCGAGCGTTCGAAGCCGGGGCCGGGCAGCCCGGCGGCGGCGGGCGCCTGCAGCACCGCATCGCGCACCAGCGCAGGCGACACCGCGCTCCAGATGCTGAGGAACAGCAGGGCAGGGGCCGCGATCCAGATCGCCATGTGCCAGCCATGCTGGCTGGGCAGCGAATTGGGCCGGTCCGCAGCGGTCGCGGGCTTGGCGAAACGGGCGGCGCGGGCGCGCGCGACCATCCAGCCGATGCCGCCGAACCCCAGCATCAGCAGGATCAGGGTAAAGCCGTGCATCAGTGCAACCCCGCCGGGTTCATCGGCGTCTGGTCCTTGATCTCGGCCGCCGATTCGGCGCGGACGGTGGCAGGGGCGGCGATCATGCCGCGCCGGGTCAGCGGCCCGCCCGGGTCCCACGACTTCGCATAGGCGGCGAGGAAGTCGTTCATGCCCGGCACCGGTTTGATGTGCGCCTTCTTGACATAGATGAACAGCGGTCGCGCACCGGGATAGCTGCCGTCGGCGATGCTGTCATAGGTCGGCACGATCCCGTCGATCGGCACGCCATGCAGCCGCGACTTGTTTTCCTCCAGATAGGAATAGCCGAAGATGCCGACCGCATTGGGGTTGGTCGACAGGTTCTGCACGATCAGATTGTCGTTCTCGCCCTTGTCGACATAGGCCGCGTCCTCGCGGATGCGGGTGCAGATATCCTCGTAGCGATCCTTGTCGCTGTCCTTGAGCTTCTTCACCTCGGGCATCGCCGCTTCGCAGGCCGGGACCATGATGAGTTCGACCAGCGCGTCGCGCGTGCCGCTGGTGGCCGGCGGGCCGAAGAACTGGATCGGGATGGCGGGCAGCGCCGGGTTGATCTCGTTCCACATCCGCGCCTTGTTCGGCTTGCCCAGCGGATTGGCCGACAACGCCATATAGACGTCGCGCTTGCTAAGCTTCAGCTTCGGCCCATTGTTCGATTCGGCCAGCGCCACGCCGTCGACGCCGACCTGCACCTCCATGATGTCCTTCACGCCATGCGCGACGCAGCTGGCATATTCCGACTTCTTCAACCGGCGCGACGCGTCGAGAATGTCGGGATGCTGCGGGCCGACCCCGGCGCAGAACAGCGCCGCGCCCGCACCGGTGCCGGTCGATTCGACCAGCGGCGCGCGCAGGTCGGGGTTCGCGTTCACCAGCATTTCGGCGACCGCGGTGGTGAAGGGATAGACGGTCGACGATCCGACGACGCGGATATGGTCGCGCGACGTCTGCGGCTCGCACGCGGTGAGCGCGAGGCCGAGGGCCAGGACGGACGCGATCCGGCGGGTCATGCGGTTCCAGTTTCCATGGGCGTTGACGGTCATTCGCGACGCTCGGCGGTGCCATGTTACCATGGCGTTACGCCTTTATGACACCGTGGAGGGGCAGCAGCACGGAAACCGTCGTGCCGTCGCCCACCACGCTGCCGATATCGAGCCGGCCGCGATGCCGTTCGACGATATGCTTGACGATGGCAAGGCCGAGGCCGGTGCCGCCCAGCGCCCGGCTGCGCCCTGAATCGACACGGTAAAATCGCTCGGTCAGCCGCGGCAGATGCTCGATTGCGACCCCCTCGCCATGATCGCGCACCACCAGCGCCGCCATGGTATCGCGCGCGGTCAGGCTTATTTCGACCGGCGTGCCGGCGCGGCCATATTTCATCGCATTGCCCATGACGTTGTGCAGCAGCTGCGACAATTGCGCCCGGTCGCCGATCACGGTCACATCGGGGGCGACCGACAGCACGATGTCGGCACCGCGCGTCGGGTTGGTCGCGGCCAGTTCGCCCTGCACCGCCGGCACCATCGCCGACAGGTCGACCGCCTGGTCGGGCGGGCGGTATTTCTCCGCCTCGATCCGGCTCAAGGAGATCAGGTCGTCGATCAGCCGCTGCATCCGCCGCGCTTCGTCGTTCATGACCTTCAGGAAGCGTTCGCGCACGGCCGGGTCTTCCCCCGCCTCGTCGCGCAAGGTTTCGATGAAGCCCAGCAGCGAGGCGAGCGGGGTGCGCAGTTCGTGGCTGGCATTGGCGACGAAATCGACTCGCATCTTTTCGGTCGCGCGGTTGCCGGTACGGTCGACCAGATGGACGAGCCGGCGGTCGTCGGCGAGCGGGCGGACCCGCATCTCCCAGCTCTGGTCGCGCGCGCCAAGCCCCACCAGCCCGACCGGTTCCCGATCGTCGCGCGTGCCTAACAGCCGCTCGGCCGCCGCGGGGTGGCGGATGGCGAGGCGGACGTCGCCGCCGACGACATGCTGGCCGAGCAGCGAGAGCGCGGCGGGGTTCGCCGCCTCGACATGGCCGCGCGCGATCACCAGGATCGGTTCGTCGACCGCATCGATCGCCGCCTGGGTCGCGGCGACGACATGCTGGCGCGCGGTATCGGGCGATTCGCTGGTGCCGCGTTCGGGCGGGTGCAGCCCGGCGACGAGCACGGCGGCGACCGCGCCGACCGCCACGACCGCGCTGGCATTGATCCCGGCACCCAGCAGCAGCGCCAGCAGGGCGACGCCGATCGCGATGGCGAGGGCGAGGGGCAGGCGGGGGCCGAATTCGTCCATCGCCCCCGATTAGGCGGAAGTGACGATCAAGGCCAGAGGGAGCGGCGTGCCCCGCGATCGGACAGGTTAACCCTCTTTGCGATTGCGAATTATGCCGGGTTGGGGAAGATGGCGCGATGACCGACGCTCCCACCCCTTCGCCCGATGGCAGGCTCGCGCGGCGCACGCTGCTGATCGGCGCGGCGAGCGCGTCGGCGGTAGTGTCGATCCGTCCGGCGCTGGCACAGACCCAGGCGTCGATCATGACCTGCGAAATCCCGATCCCCGACCGCGCGCGCGCCGGGCAGATGATCGCCGCCGACGGACAGGTCGTCGCCCCCGGCACGCCCGGCGCCTTTCCCGGCGCCAACCGCCCCTTCACCGGCGAACAGGTGAAGCTGGCGATGAAGGGGCAGAATTTGCCCGGCACCGATGGCGATACGACCCGCGCCTATCTGAAATATGTCCAGCGGTTGCAGAACGGGACCAGCGGCTTCACCTGCTTCGCCTCGCTCCAGATGCCGCGCGGCTGACGCTTCCATGCCGGCACGCTATCGCGCGCCGCCGCCGGCTGCTCTCCGGGTCGTCGCGCTCGATACGCTCAGCGCCGTCTATCACCGCGCATCGGGCCAGACCCATGTCGTCGCGCCGCCGGTGCCCGAACTGCTCGATCTGCTGGCCGACCGGGCAATGACTGCCGACGAACTGCTGGCGGCGCTGGCCGAGCGGTTCGACCTGCCCGATGGCGATGCGGCGGCACTGACCGCGCGGCTGGACGAACTGGTCGATACCGGACTGGCCGAACGCTTGGACCAACCGGCGTGAGGCACGTTGCGACGCTGCGCATCGGCCCCATAGGCTTTCGCATCGGCAGCGACTGGCGCGGCCCGGTCGACCAGTTGCGTGACCTGTATCGCGACTATCCCCGGCCCGAGGACGGCATCGCCGATTTCAACGTCCGCCTGTTCGCCGCGCGACCGTGGCGGCGGTTCGTGCGCCCATCGGTGATGATCGGCGGCGATTTCACCATCCCCGATGCCGCGCCGCTGCCGCTGCGCCAAGGGCTGCTGGCGGCCGAGATGGGGATGAATTTGCAGATGGCGCTGGCGCAGCGCCGCTATCTGCTGCTCCACGCCTCGGCGGTCGAGCGCGACGGGCGGGCGCTGCTGATGACCGGCGAATCGGGTGCGGGCAAGTCGACGCTGGCGGCGCTGCTGATGACGCGCGGCTGGCGGTTGATGGGCGACGAGTTCGCGCTGCTCGATCCGGCGACCGGACTGGTCCATGCCTTTCCCAGGCTCATCAGCCTGAAGAATCAGGCGATCGGGGTGATGGAACGCGCGGCACCCGCCGGCCGGTTCGGCCCGCTGCTGGCGGGCACGCCGAAGGGGGACATTCGCCACCTCGTTCCCGATGCCGCCGCTATCGCCGCGATGGATCGCCCCGCCGTCCCTGCTTTGCTGCTGTTCCCGACCTTCGGACAGGCGGAGGCGGTGCGGCCGGTCGAGGCGGCCGAAACCTTCGTGCGGCTGACCCAGGCATCGACCAACTATGTCGCGATGGGCGAGCGCGGGTTCGATGCGCTGACCGGCCTGGTCGGGCGAATGCCGGTGCGGGCGATCGACTATCCCGATACCGACACCGCGCTGGCGCTGGTGGAGGGGCTGTGGGGGAAACTGGCATGACGGATGCCAGGACGGCCGGCGCGCTCGCCGATCCCGAGTTGTGGGACGGTCTGGATTCCGCCGACAGCTGGAACGCGCTGATCGCGGCGGCGCGGGCGGAGCAGCTGATCGGCAGCCTTGCCACCCGGCTCGACGGGATCGAGATGCCCCCTGCCGCCGCACGCATCATGGCCGACGCGCGCGCGTCCGCCGAACAGGGGCGCGTGGCAGCATTGTGGGAGGCGGAGATGGCACGGCGCGCGCTCGCCCCGCTGGGTTTGCCGATCGTTCTGCTGAAGGGCACCGCCTTCGTCGCCGCCGGACTGGATGCGGGGCGGGGGCGGGCGATCGGTGATCTCGACATCCTCGTGCCGCGCGACGCCCTCAATGCGGTGGAGGCGGCGCTGCTGGCCGCCGGGTGGGAATGGGTGAAGCCCGACCCCTATGACGACGCCTATTACCGCCGCTGGATGCACGAGCTGCCGCCGCTGATCCACCGGACACGCGACCGGATGATCGACGTCCACCACACGATCCTGCCGCCCACCGCACGACCTAAGCCTGACGCGGCAGCGCTGATCGCCGGGGCGGTGCCGCTTGGTAACGGCCTGTCGGTGCTGTGCCCGGAGGATATGGTGGTCCACGCCGCTGCGCACCTGTTCGCCGATGGCGACCTGCAGGGTGGCTTACGCAACCTGTGGGATATCGACCGGCTGGTCCGCGAGTTTGTCGATCGGGATGCCGGGTTCGTCGCGTCGTTGACCGAGCGGGCGGCGCTGCACGATCTGTCGGATGCGGTCGCGCGGGCGCTACGATTGGCGCGGCGCATCTACGGGACGCCGGGGGGCGGCGATCCGGTCGCGTCCGACGCGCTGTTCGCCCGCCGCCTGCTGGCGCGCGACGGCTGGGGACGGCTCAGCCATAAGGGGACCGAGTTCGGCTTCTATGTCCGCTCGCACTGGCTGCGGATGCCGCCGGTCATGCTGGCGCGGCATTTGTGGACCAAGTTTCGGAAGAGATAGGGTTTTCACGCGAAGGGGCGGAGACGCGAAGAAGAAGTTTTGATTGCGCGCAGAGGCGCAGAGGACGCTGAGGGGTAACGCTCGCCGCGACAGCGGCTCTCCATCATCGGCCGCCGGCAGGAACCAGGCTGCGCCAGACAGGCCGAGATGGCCTGCTCCCCAACATCTCAGCGTCCTCGGCGCCTCTGCGCGAAAACTCTCTTCATCTCCTTCTCCGCGCCTCCGCGCCTCCGCGCCTCCGCGCCTCCGCGTGAAACCGAATCCTCTTCCGCCTACCGCCACATCCCCCGCGTATCGTACACCTGCTTGCCCTCGCGCGCCTCGACCGGCACCGCCTTGAACACGCTATGGTCGACCAGCACGACCAGAATGTCGTTCGCCAGCCCCGCCTCCAGCGACACCAGCCGCCCGCCGACGAGCGATCGGGGCAGGGTGGTCACGAACGGTTCGACCAGATCGATCCGGTCGCCATAACGCGCGATAAGTTCGGCCGCGACCTTCACCGCCGGGCTTTCGCGCAGGTCGTCGATATCCGCCTTGAACGCCAGGCCCAGCAGCGAGGCGCGGGCGTGCGGAGCGGCGTCGAGCATCGCGGCGGCGCGGGCGACGACATGGTCGACCTTGCCGTCATTCACCTCGCGCGCGGTGCGGATCAGCGGGGTCTGTTCGGGGGCGGCATCGACGATGAACCAGGGGTCGACCGCGATGCAGTGCCCGCCGACGCCCGGACCCGGCTTCAGGATGTTGACGCGCGGATGGCGGTTGGCCAGCTCGATCACGTCCCAGACGTTGAGGTCCATCTTGTCGCACACGATCGACAGTTCGTTGGCGAAGGCGATGGCGACGTCGCGGCTGGTATTCTCCACCAGCTTGACCATTTCCGCCGTCCGCGCGGTGGTGACGGTGCAGGCACCCTCCACGAACCGGCGATAGAAGCCGCACGCCGCTTCCGCACAGGCCGGGGTGATCCCGCCGATCGAGCGTTCGTTCGACACGAGTTCGAGGATGATCCGCCCCGGCAGCACCCGTTCGGGGCAATAGGCGACCGCAATGTCGGGCGTATCCGACAGCCCAGGCATCGCCAGGTCGGGCCGCAGTTCGGCCAGCAGGTCGCGGATCTGTTCGGTGGTCCCGACCGGCGACGTCGATTCGAGGATAACCGTATTGCCCTTGCGCAATACCGGCGCGATCGCGCGGGTGGCGTTCAGGACATAGCTGAGGTCGGGCACATGGCCCGGCCCGAACGGCGTCGGCACGGCGATGACGAAGATGTCGGACGGCGCCGGGGTCGTCGCGGTGGTCAGGCGGCCGAGCAGCACGACGTCGCGCACCAGCGTGTCGAGATCGGCCTCCTCGATATGGATGTCACCGCGCGCCACGGTGTCGACGACATGCTGGCTGACATCGATGCCGATGACCCGCGCGCCCGACCGGGCGACGACGGCGGCGGTCGGCAGGCCGATATAGCCGAGGCCAACGACGCACACGTCATAGGTGTCGGCGGCGGCGATCCGCTGTTCAAGCATAGAGGGTCTCCACGATGCGGGCGGACGCATGGCCGTCTCCGAAGGGGTTGTGCGCCTTGGCCATCGCGGCATAGGCGGCGGGGTCGTCGAGCAGGGTCGCCACTTCGGCGACGATGCGGTCCTCGTCCGATCCGATCAGCTTCGCGGTGCCGGCCATCACGCCCTCGGGGCGCTCGGTCGTCTCGCGCATCACCAGCACCGGTTTGCCGAGGCCCGGCGCTTCCTCCTGCACCCCGCCCGAATCGGTCAGGACCAGATGGCACAGGTCGAGCAGCCGGACGAAATGCGGATAATCCTGCGGCGCGATCATCGCGACGCGCGGATTGTGCCCGAGGATCGCGTCCATCACGCTACGAACCTGCGGATTGGGATGGACCGGGAAGATCACGCCGACATCTTCGCGCGCGGCGATGCGGGCGATGGCGCGGGCGATATTCTCCATGCCGCCGCCGAAATTCTCGCGGCGATGCGTCGTCACCAGCACGACGCGCGTGCCGGCGAACCGCTCGGCCAGTTCGTCGAGCGCCTGCGTCCGCGCCGGTTCGGCGGCGAGGCGTGTCCGCGCCATGTGCAGCGCGTCGATCACGGTGTTGCCGGTCACGAGGACGCGCTCGGCCGGCACATTCTCGGCCAGCAGCGCGTCGGCGGCGGTCTGCGTCGGGGCGAAATGCAGGTCGGCGATGCTGCCGACGATCTTGCGGTTCACCTCTTCGGGCCAGGGATGATAGACGTCGTGGCTGCGCAGACCCGCCTCGACATGGGCTACGGGCACCTTGCGGTAATAAGCGGCGAGCGCGGCGACCATCGCCGTCGCGGTGTCACCCTGCACGATGACCCGGTCGGGCTGTTCGGCATCGAACACCGGGCCCAGCGCATCGAGCAGCCGCGCGGTCAGGCCGTCCAATGACTGGCCGGCGGTCATGATGTTCAGGTCGATGTCCGGGGTGATCCCGGCGAACTCCATCACCTGGTCCAGCATCTCGCGATGCTGCGCGGTGACGACGACGCGGGTGTCGAAGCCGGGATGGGCACGAAGGGCATGGATCAGCGGGAACAGCTTGATCGCCTCGGGCCGCGTACCGAACACGACCAGGATTCGCTGCACCCGCTTGAACATCCGCAACCCCCGCGACCGGAATTGGCCGCTACCATGGCCGAACTAGCGGCGGGAGCTTAATAATTGGTGGCGCTCAAGCTCCTCCCCGGCACCGGGGGGGACCGTCCGCGCAGCGAATGGTGGAGGGGAGTGTCCGCATTCGGCACGGTTGCGTTGCGTCGAGACCCCCCTCTACCATGCTGCGCATGGTTCCCCTCCCCGCTGAGCGGGGAGGAGCTTCAGGCGTGATACCTGTCCGCCACCTTGTTCCGCGACGCATTGGGCGCGATCTTCGCTTCGGCCGCTTCCAGCGCTTCCCAATCCGCCACATCCGGCAGCGACGGGATGCACACCGCCTCGCCCAGCTCCAGCCCGCGCAGCGAGGCGACGACCAGATCGTCCGGCTCCATCACCCGCTCGGGCGGGAAATCGTCGATGCTCTTGCCCGCGACATGGTGGAAATCGGTCGCGGTGACGCCGGGGATCAGCAGCTGGATGCGAATGTTGCCGTCCTTCGCCTCCGCCTGCATCGTGCGGGTGTAATAGGCGACATAGGCCTTGGTGGCGCCATAGCCGGCATAGGCCGGCATCTTGGTGAACAGCGTGCCCGACCCGACATTGATGATCGTGCCCCGGCCCGAGCGCTTCATGCCGGCCATCGCCGCATCGGCCAGCCGGCTGAACGCGACGACGTTGAGCAGCAGCATGTCGGTCATGTCGTCGCGGTCGCCCTCGCCGACCTTGCCCATCGCGGCGAAGCCGGCATTGTTGACGAACAGCGCGATCGGCTCGCCCGCCTCCAGCCGTTCCTCGACCACGTCGAGGTCGTCGGGGTCGGCGAGGTCGGCGGCGATCACCTCGATATCGATGCCGTGTTCGGTCGACAGCTGTTCGGCGAGGTCGCGCAGCCGGTCCTCGCGCCGTGCGACGATGACGAGGTCGTGGCCGGTGCGCGCGAGGTGATGCGCGAAGCTGAGGCCGATACCGGACGATGCGCCGGTGATGAGAGCGACGGGGCGGGTCATGGCAGTTCCTCGAAAGGGGAAGGGGTCAGGGGGCCAAACGCGCGAGCGTCGGGATCAGTTCGTCGAAATGATCGATCACCGCATCCGCCCCCAGCTCGGCGACCGGCTGCATCATGAAACCGAACGAGCAGGCGATGCTGGGAATCTCGGCATTCCTGGCCGCATCGATATCGAAATGCGAATCGCCGACGAACGCGGCGCGCCCGCCGCCGCAGCGTTCGATCATCGCGTCGATCGGCGCGCGGTTGGGCTTGGACTTGCCCGGCCCCAGCGTATCGCCACCGATGACGCAGCCGAAGCGGCGGGTGAGGTCGAGCTCGTCCAGCAACCGCAGCGCCAGCCCCTCCAGCTTGTTGGTGACGATCGCGACCTTGACCCCATCAGTATCCAACTGGTCGAGCGCCGCCATCGCGCCCGGAAAGGGTCGCGAATGGACGGCGATGTTCGCTTCGTAATAATCGAGCAGTAGCCGGTGGAGCCGGTTCAGTTCCGCCTCGTCGCAGCCGCCGGTCGCTTCCATCCCCTGCCGCAGCATGTGCCTGGCCCCGCCGCCGATCATCGGAATGACCTGTTCGCGCGTCAGTAGCGGCCGCCCGGCATCGGCCAAAGCATGATTCACCGCATCGGTCAGGTCGCCGCTGGTATCGATAAAGGTCCCGTCGAGGTCGAAGCCGACGATATCGAATGAAATTGTTGTCATCATCATCGGCATTGGCGCGCGCGATATGGAATTGGCAAGGGTCGTGTGCCACAGACGGCCCCCATGAGCGCACAACCCATCGCTGCCGTGATCCTCGCCGCCGGGCAGGGCACCCGCATGAAGTCGACGAAGCACAAGGTGCTGCACCCGCTCGCCGGGCAGCCGATGCTGTTCCATCTGCTGGACAGCCTGTCCGCCGCGAACGTCACCCGCCGGGTGGTGATCGTCGGTGCGGTCGGCGAACAGGTCGAGAAGGCGGTCACCGGCCGAGGTGTCGAGATCGCGTGGCAGCGCG
Organism: Sphingomonas hankookensis; assembly: GCF_028551275.1. Taxonomy (NCBI): domain Bacteria; kingdom Pseudomonadati; phylum Pseudomonadota; class Alphaproteobacteria; order Sphingomonadales; family Sphingomonadaceae; genus Sphingomonas; species Sphingomonas hankookensis. Next base: position 3,370,658 of record NZ_CP117025.1, on the reverse strand, counting down.
AACAGCTGGGCACCGCGCATGCCGCATTGCAGGCGAAGGAAACGCTCGCCGACCACGACGGCATCGTGCTGGTCTGTTTCGGCGATACCCCGTTGCTGTCGGCGGATACCGTCGCGCGGCTGACCGCACGGCTGGACGAAGCCGACCGGCCGGCGGTGGCGGTGCTCGGCTTCCGCCCAGCCGATGCCGCCGCTTATGGCCGGATCATCGCCGATGATGCCGGCAACATCGCCAAGATGGTCGAATATAAGGACGCCTCGGCAGAAGAGCGCGCGGTCAATCTGTGCAACAGCGGCGTGACCGCGGTGCGCTCGGCCGACCTGTGGGCGCTGCTCGAACGGGTCGGCAACGACAATGCGGCGGGCGAATATTACCTCCCCGACATCGTCATGCTCGCCATCGCCGACGGACGCGGCGCGGTGGTGATCGAGACGGCAGCGGACGAAGTGGCCGGCATCAACAGCCGCGCCGAACTGGCGGCGGTCGAAGGTGCGTGGCAGGCCAAGCGCCGCGCCCGTGCCATGGCTGATGGCGTGACGCTGATCGCGCCCGAAACCGTGTTCTTCGCGCACGATACGCAGCTCGGCCGCGACGTGACGGTCGAACCCAATGTCGTGTTCGGCCCCGGCGTGACCATTGCCGATAACGTCACGATCCACGCCTTCAGCCATCTGGAGGGCGCGACCGTCGCGTCGAAGGCCGATGTCGGCCCCTATGCGCGTCTGCGCCCCGGCGCGGTGCTGGGCGAGGGCAGCCGCGTCGGCAATTTCGTCGAGGTGAAGAACACGACGCTGGGGGTAGGGGCCAAGGCCAACCACCTGACCTATCTCGGCGACGCCAGCGTCGGCGCGAACGTCAATATCGGCGCAGGCACGATCACCTGCAATTACGACGGCTTCTTCAAATACCGCACCGAGATCGGCGAGGGCGCGTTCATCGGATCGAACAGCGCACTGGTCGCGCCGGTCAGGATCGGCGACGGCGCACTGGTCGCCGCCGGATCGGTCGTGACTCGCGATGTCGAGGCCGACGCGCTGGCGCTGGTCCGCGCCGAACGCGCCGACCATCCCGGCTGGGCCAAGCGGTTCCGCCACAAGCAGGCCGCCCTGAAAGCCGCCAAGAAATAACCAAGCGGGCATCCCGCCGGAGACAAGACTATGTGTGGAATTGTTGGCATCATCGGCACCGAAAGCGTCGCCGACCGCTTGCTCGATGGGCTCAAGCGCCTCGAATATCGCGGCTATGACTCGGCGGGCATCGCCACGGTCGAGGGGCAGTCGATCGAGCGTCGCCGTGCGTCGGGCAAGCTCAAGAACCTTGCCGCCGAACTGGCCGAGCATCCGCTGCCCGGCAATATCGGCATCGCCCACACCCGCTGGGCGACGCATGGTGGCCCGACCACCGACAACGCCCATCCGCACGCGACAGACGAAGTTGCGGTCGTCCACAACGGCATCATCGAGAATTTCAAGCCGCTGCGCGAGGAACTGACCGCGCGCGGCCGGGTGTTCACCAGCGAGACCGATACCGAGGTCGTCGCCCATCTGGTCAGCGAACAGGTCGAGGCCGGCCTGTCGCCACAGGACGCGGTGAAGGCGATCCTGCCGCGCCTGCACGGTGCCTTCGCGCTCGCGATCCTGTTCCGCCAGCATGACGACCTGCTGATCGGCGCGCGGCTCGGCTCGCCATTGGTCGTCGGCTATGGCGAGGGCGAAGTCTATCTCGGCTCCGACGCGCTGGCGCTCGCCCCGCTGACGCAGCGCATCGCCTATCTGGAGGAGGGCGACTGGGTCGTCTGCCGCCGCGACGGCACCGACATCTTCGACCGCGACAACAACCCGGTCGATCGCCCGGTCACGCTGTCGGGCGTCACCGGCGCGCTGATCGACAAGGGCAATCACCGCCACTTCATGCAGAAGGAGATCTACGAACAGCCGATCGTCGTCGCCCAGACGCTGCGCGGCTATCTCCAGCGCTTCGAAGGGCGCGTGTCGCTGCCGATCCCCGAATTCGACCTGTCGGGCATCAAGCGCGTCACCATCGTCGCGTGCGGCACCAGCTTCTATGCCGGCATGGTCGCCAAATACTGGTTCGAACAATTCGCGCGCGTGCCGGTCGACTTGGATGTCGCCAGCGAGTTCCGCTACCGCGCGCCGGTGATGGAGGAGGGCGGTCTGGCCCTGTTCATCAGCCAGTCGGGCGAGACCGCCGACACGCTGGCAGCACTTCGCCACGCCAAGAGCGAGGGCCAGACCATCGCCGTCGTCGTCAACGTGCCGACCAGCACCATGGCGCGCGAGGCCGACCTGCTGCTGCCGACCCATGCCGGGCCGGAAATCGGCGTCGCCTCGACCAAGGCGTTCACCTGCCAGCTCGCGGTCCTGGCAGCACTCGCAGCGAACCTCGCCAAGGCGAAGGGGCGCTTGAGCGAGGCCGAGGAACGCAGCATCGTCCGCCACCTTGCCGAAGCGCCCGCGTCGATCAACGGTGCGCTCGCCTATGACGAGGCGATCGAGGGCATGGCCGGCGTCATCGCCGCCGCGCGCGACGTGCTGTATCTGGGGCGCGGCACCGATTATCCGCTGGCGCTGGAAGGGGCGCTGAAGCTCAAGGAAATCAGCTATATCCATGCCGAGGGCTATGCCGCCGGCGAGATGAAGCATGGTCCGATCGCGCTGATCGACGAGTCCGTGCCGGTCATCGTCATCGCACCGTCGGGCCCGCTGTTCGACAAGACCGTCAGCAACATGCAGGAAGTGCAGGCGCGCGGCGGCAAGGTCGTGCTGATCTCCGACTATGACGGTATCCAGGCGGCGGGCGACGGCGCGGTGGCGACGATCACCATGCCCAAGGTCCACCCGCTGATCGCGCCGATCGTCTATGCGGTGCCGGTGCAGCTGCTGGCGTACCATGTCGCGGTGGCCAAGGGGACGGACGTCGACCAACCGCGTAACCTGGCGAAGAGCGTGACGGTGGAATAGCGAAAAGATCCTCCCCGCACCGCGGGGAGGGGGACCGTCCGCGCAGCGGATGGTGGAGGGGTGCCGCCCCAGGCGCCACGTCAGCGTGCGCGCCATTGCCCCTCCACCAGCCTGACGGCTGGTCCCCCTCCCCATAGATGATGGGGAGGAGCTGTATCCTCCCCGTACCGGGAACGACCCTCCGCGTACCCAACCCGTATCATTTCATTGCTGACGGACCCGCGCGGCGCGCGCCCGGTTCACGCCCCCATGGCAACATGGGGACTCGCAATGAACCTTCGCACGCTGGGCGCGACGACGCTCGCCCTGTTCTCGACCGCCGCCTTCGCGCAGGCGCCGCAGAAATCGATACCCGGCTACACCGAAACCGCGCCGCCCTATGCGACCGAATCGGTGGTCAACCATCCGGTCACCATCGGCTGGCCCGAAGGCCGCGCTCCCACCGCGCCGCGGGGCTGGGAGGTCGTGAAGTTCGCCGGCGGGCTCGACTATCCGCGCCAGGCGCTGCTGCTGCCCAATGGCGACATGCTGGTGTCCGAAGCGCGCACCCTGCCCAAGCTCGACGCCGATCCGGAGGTCGCGCGCGGACAGGCGCTGTCGAAGACCACCGGCTACAGCGCCAACCGCATCACGCTGCTGCGCGACGCGAACCGCGACGGGATCGCCGAACAGCGCTTCGTGCTGCGCGAGAATCTGAACCAGCCGTTCGGGATGCAGTACGCCAATGGCCGGCTGTATGTCGCCAATACCGATGCGGTGGTCAGCTTCCCCTATCAGCCGGGCCAGACCAGCATCACCGCAGCGCCGCGTACCCATGCGACCGTGCCCGCCGGTGGCTATAACAACCACTGGACCCGCAACCTGCTGCTCAGCCCCGACGGGCGTACGCTGTTCGTGTCGGTCGGGTCGGCGTCGAATGTCGGCGAATATGGTATGGACGAGGAAAAGCGCCGCGCCGCGATCCTCGCCATCGACCTGACTACGGGACGCGAGCGGACCTATGCGTCGGGGCTGCGCAATCCGGTCGGCATGGACTTCGTGCCGGGCACCAACACCCTGTGGACTGCGGTCAACGAGCGCGACGAGATCGGCGACGACATCGCCCCCGACTATCTGGTCGGGGTGCGCGAAGGCGGTTTCTACGGCTGGCCGTACAGCTATTTCGGCAAGCAGGACCCGCGCCACGCCAACGAGAAGCGCGAACTGCTCGCCACCACGCTGCTGCCCGACGTCGCGGTCGGCGCGCATGCGGCGGCGCTCGGCATCGCCTTTGCCAAGCAGGGCGCGCCGACCGCGTTCGTCGCGCGGCACGGATCGTGGAACCGGTCGAGCTTCAGCGGCTATGACGTGCTCGCCGTGCCCTTTGCCGAGGGTCGCCCGACCGGCGATCCGCAGCCGTTCCTGACCGGATTCGTGGCGGATGCGAAGAAGGGCACCGTCTATGGCCGCCCGGTCAGCATCCAGACGCGGGCCGACGGCGCGATCTTCGTGGTCGACGATGCCGGCGATACGGTGTGGCTGGTGCGGCGGCGGGGGTGACCCCGCCCGTCACCCCGGATCAAGTCCGGGGTGACAATTTGGGCAGGGCACATGTCCGCCGCTCAGTGCAGATCCACCACCACCGGGAAATGGTCGGACGGGTAGCGCGGGCCGCGATGGTCGGTCGCTACCCGCGCCGATACCGGCCGCAACCCGCGCACGAACACATAATCGATCCGCCGGTCCGGCGTGCCGGTGAAGTCGTGGAACGTCAGCACCGGCCCGGACCGCTTCGGCGCCTGCTGCCACGCATCGGTCAGCGCGCCGGTGAACACCCGATAGGCCGCGCTGTCGGGCTGCGCGTTCAGGTCGCCGGTCACCACCACCGGCAACCGCCCGGCGATGCCCCGCATCCGGCCGAGCAGCACCTCTGCCGCCCTCGTCCGCGCCACCGCATCGACGTCGCGATGCGGGAAATGGGTGTCGAACAGCACAAAGCGTTGGCCGTCCGCCCGCCGGAACTCGCCCCAACTGACCATGCGCGGCAGATCGATGCCCCAGCTCGCACTCCCCACCCGGTCGGGGGTCGCGGACAGCCAGAAATCGCCGTGCCGCACCAGCCGCAGCCGGTCGGTGCGATAGAGGATGCCCATATGCTCGTCGGCATGGCCCCCATGCCGGTCGCGCCCGAACCAGCGCCAGTGCGGCAGGGCAGCGACGATCGCGTCGCCCTGTCGCCGGTACAATTCCTGCGTGCCGATCACGTCCGGATCTGCGCTACGGATCGTGTCGATCAGGATCGGTGCGCGCGCCTCCCACCGGTTCGCGCCGTCGTCCGGGTTGGGATAGCGCACGTTGAAGCTCATCACGCGCAGGTCGCGCGCATCGGCAGGCAGGACGACGATCGCCAGCGCCAGCGCCAGCCAGCGGATCATGCGACGATCCATTCGACGCCGGCACTCACCCCGGCATAGGCGTCGTCCATCTCCCGATCGGAGACGATTCGGTCGACCTCCGCGAACGACGCCACCGCGACCACGCTCGCCCGGTCGAATTTCGATGCGTCGACCGCCATCGTCACCCGCCGCGACTGGGCAATCATCTGGCGGCACACTTCGCCCTCGCCGATGTGATAATCGGTGAAGCCGGCCGCGACATCGACCGATTCGGTCGACACGATCGCCATGGCCGGCCGGAACTGTGCCAGATAGGCCCGTGCAGTAGCGTCGAAAAATGCGCGATAGCGTTCGTCCAGCTCGCCCCCGGCGAGATACAGCCGGTTGCCATAGCGCCCGCCCAATTCCGCCGCGACGCCCAGCGCGTTGGTGACGATGGTCAGGTCGCGCTTCCCCTTCAAAGCCTGCGCGACATGGAAGGCGGTCGAACTGGCATCGAGATAGAGCGAGTCGCCATCGGCCACCGTCTGTGCGACGGCGGCGGCGATGCGCTGCTTCGCGCCGGCATCGCGATGCAGCCGCGCCTCGAACGGCCCTTCCTCGACCGATTTCGCCAGCCGCGCGCCGCCATGGATGCGCTCGACCAGCCCGTCCGCCTCCAGCAGCCGCAGCTCGCGGCGCACCGTCTCGTCCGACACGGTCAGCGTATCGGCCAGCATGTGAATGCCCAGTGGCTCCCCCTGCGCGAGCAGGTCGAGGATCTCCTGGCGGCGGTCGCGGCGCTTCATCATGGGCGCACACCATATCGCCGACAGGTCGCGAGACAAGCGATCCATGCGGATATCAACAGGATTCCATCAAATTTTGTGAACTGGATCGCTCATATTGGCGGATTCATGGATATGAACGGCAAGTGTCATAAAATATACACAGCAGCCGCCTAGGGGCGCGGGCCAACGGGGAACAACCCCGCATCATCCAGAACACGTCCCAGGGGGAATATCCATGTCGTCGATCCCGACGCTGCCGGCACGCCGGCGGCGCGCCCATGCGCTCGTCCTGTCCAGCGGCATCGCCGCGCTGACGCTGGGCGCGCTGCTGCCCGCCGCCGCCCTTGCGCAGGACGCGACCGCGCTGCCCGCGACGGAAGAACCGCAGCAGACCGCCAGCGAATCGCTGACCGACGACATCGTCGTCAACGGCCGTCGGCAGCGCACCGCGCTGAACGAGGAACAGCAGGCGATCGCCACGATCGACATCGTTACTACCGGCGACGTGGCGATCCATTCGCAGACCAGCATCGCCGACCTCGCCAAGATGCTGCCCGGCGTTTCGGTCAGCCGCGACCAGGGCCGCAACCAGAGCGCGACCGGCGAAGCGCAGTTCGTGACGATCCGCGGTTTCGACACCAGCTACAACGCCTATACCCTCGACGGCCTGCGCCTGCCGCAGACCTCGGGCAACAACCGCGCGATCTCGCTCAACCTCTTCTCACCCTTCGCGATCGGCGGCATCGTCACCGACAAGACGCCGGGCGCCGCCAAGGATGCCGACAGCATCGCCGGCATCGTCGACCTGCGCACTCCGACCGCGTTCGACTTCAACCAGAGCTTCACCCGCGCCCGCGTGCTGGGGCAGGTCGCCGGCCTCGCGCTCGACCGCGAACAGGAAGCGTTCGGCGGGGCGATCGGCCTCGACGCCGCGCGCCGCTTCGGCAGCGACCACCAGTTCGGCGGGTACCTCGCGGGCTATTATGAAGAGCGCGGCAACGCGGCCGAATCGACCGCGGTGCAGAGCGATTACCAGACGACGCAGTTCGACGTCGGCACCGCGCGCGACAATCCCAACGCGCTGTCGGGCAACGGCGTGCAGTGGAATTTCTACAACAACAAGATCAAGCGGTACGGCGCGACCGGCGCGTTCGATTTCCGCAGCGACGCGATCGACCTGTTCGCCCGCGTAAACTACGCCACATATCTCAACACCAACACGATGAACCAGACGGGTCTGCGCAACGAGACGACCAGCGGCCAGTCGAGCGGCAATCCGCTGCGCACGCGCCGCGACGGCAGCACCACCCGCGCCTATAACGCGGCGGGCGTCTACACCCCGCAGGGCGTGAACCCGGCCAGCTATTTCCGTACCGAGGATATCGAACAGGAACTGTTCTCGGCCCAGCTGGGCGCGAAGGCGCATTGGAATGGCTTCACCGCCGCGCTGGAAGGCGCCTATGCCGATGGCCGCTTCGACCAGCCGACCCGGATCGAGGCGGCGTTCCGCGGCATCGCCTATAACGGCACTGCGACCAACACCGGTGCCGCGACCGAAGGCGTCGTCGTCGACCTGTCCAACCCGAAATCGCCGCGCCCGGTGCTGTCGGCCGGGGCGACCGCCTTCGTCTCCTCGCTCGACCGTCCGACCCAGCTCTATGTCCAGCGCGGCTATGACTATCTCAGCGAAACCAAGAAGACGCTGAAGGGCAGCATCGGCTGGACCAACGACGACTTCCTGTCGGTCGAGGTCGGCGGACTGTATGAGGACGCGGACCGCGACGGCCGCAGCCTTGCCCCCGACAATACCCGCTATCGCTTCCTCACGCCGCTGCAGAACGGCACGGTGCAGGGGCCGTCGATCAACCAGTATCTGGGCTATGTCCTGAAGGACTTCCTCGATTATTATCCGGCACGCCCGCTCAAGGTGCTGTCGCGGGCGCAGCTCGATGCGCAGGTGCGCGGGTTCGTCGATCCGATGGTCATCGCGCAGGCGACGATCAACCAGGGGCTGCTCGACGGCAGCGAACGGCGCAAGGCGCTGTACGGCACCGCCACGCTGACCTTCGGCAATCTCGAAGTGATGCCGGGCATCCGGTACGAGGATAACAGCTTCACCGCGCGCTATTATCTGAGCGACAGCGACGGCGCGCGCTTCGTCAATGCCGGTCGCGATTACGACCATGTCGACCCGAGCGTGCTGGCGGCGTGGAAGCCGAACGGCAACCTGACCGTCCGCGCCTCGGCCCGTTCGAGCTATGCCCGCCCGGCGTTCGACCTGCTGGCCGGCCCGACCCGGATCACCCGCGACGCGGCACGGGGCAACGCGATCACCGCGATCAGCCAGCCCAACCCGGACCTGAAGCCGGTGCAGGCATGGAGCTATGACGCGGGCGTCGATGTCCAGATGGGCGTCGGCCGCTACGTCCAGCTTGCCGCCTATTACAAAGACCTGTCGAACTTCGTCGTCACCACCGCGACCCGGACCGCGGGCGAGACGATCGACGGCATCACCTATACCCGCCCGATCAACGGCGGCGGCGGCACGGCGAAGGGCGTCGAGGCATCGGGCCGCTTCACCGTCGGCGACATGGTCGACAGCGCGTTCCTCGGCAATTTCGGCGTGGGCGGCAACATCACCTACCAGAAGACCGAGGCGAACTACGTCATCCCGCTGAACGGCGTGCGCACCACCCGCACCAGCACGCTGCCGCAGGCACCGGACCTGATCTATAATGCGGAGGTCTTCTATGCCGGCGGCGGGTTCCGCACGAACCTGTGGTACAACTATACCGGCAAGTTCCTGGCGGCGGTGCAGGACAGCCAGCCGGACATCTATGTCCAGCCGGTCGGCGAGCTGAACTTCGGTGCCGCGTACGAAGTCACCGACAATCTCGAAATCGGCGTGTCGGCGCGCAACCTGCTCGACCAGCACACCTATTGGGCGACCGTGGGGAAGACGGAGAAATATATCTCCAACGACCGCAACGGCGGCTATCTGAAGACCGGCCGGGTGTTCCAGTTCAGCCTGACGATGAAGATGTGAGGGGGTGGGCGGCGTCAGCGTCGCCGCCCGCGTCCGTATGCCGCGTCGTGACGCCTACCCCTGACGTCACCCCGGGCTTGACCCGGGGTCCCGCTTCTTCTTCCGCCGTTGCGCAACAGCGAGACCCCGGATCAAGTCCGGGGTGACGAAGAAGTAAACGACCGTACCCCCGCGCAGGCGGGGGTCCAGAGCCAAGAGCGATCCCGTTTGTCGCTCTGGACCCCCGCCTGCGCGGGGTACGGCCCTTTACGAAGACAAGGACGAATCATGCGCCTCCTGCTCCTCGCCGCAACCCTGCTGACCCCGCTACCCGCCGCAGCGCAGGACCGGGTGGAGCGCGTCGTGATGCTGATGCGCCACGGCGTGCGCGCGCCGATCACCGGGGAGGCGCCGCTCGACACGAAGGTCGCCGGACAGTGGCCGACATGGCCGGTCGCCCCCGAATTCCTCACCCCCCACGGTGCTCGGGCAATCGCCCAACTCGCCCGCCACGACCGCCGCTGGCTGAATGGCGCCGGCTGCCCCGCGCCCGGCACCGTCCGCATCCACACCAACACGCCCGAGCGCACCATCGCCACCGGCCGCGCCTATGCCGACGCGCTCGCTCCCGGCTGCAACCTGACTGTCGAGCATAACCCGGAGGGCAAGACCGACCCGCTGTTCGAACCGCTGCGCGCCGGCGCGACCGCGTTCGACGCGACGAAGGCCGTCGCGGCGATCACCGCCTATACCGGCGGGGTGAACGCGCTGACCGCCCGCCATGCCGCCACGATCCGCGAACTCGACCGCGTGCTCGGCTGCGGCCTGCCCGCGGGCTGTTCGACGCCGGGCCTGGCGACGCTGAAACCCTCCGCCGATGGACGCGGCGTCGACTTTACCGGGCCGATCCGCGCGACGTCGGGCACCGCGCAGGTGATCCTGCTGCAATATGCCGAGGGGATGCCGATGCGCGACGTCGGCTTCGGCCGCGCCGATGCCGCGACGATCCGCCGGCTGGGCGCGCTCCACGCCGCGCTGTTCGACGTCTTCACCCGCTCACCCTATATGACCGCGCATCAGACCGGGCCGGTCGGCGACCATATGCTGCGGACGCTCACCGCCGCGAATGGTCCGCGCCTCGAAGTGCTGGTCGGCCACGACACCAACGTCACCGCGCTGGCGGCGGCACTCGGCGTCGATCTCGACGCGCCCGGTTTCGCGCGGAACGATGCGGCCCCCGGCGGCGCACTCGTGCTGACCCGCAGGTGGGACGCGCGGGGACCGTATGTCACCGTCTCCTACCGGGTGCAGCCGCTCGACGCGATCCGTAAGGGGACTGCGAAGGTGATCGATCGCCCGATCTCCATCCCCGGCTGTGCGAAGCGCTGCCCGCTCGACCGGTTCGACAAATTGTTGCGCGCGAAACTCGCCCCCGTCGTCGCGGGATGATAGCCTCCGCGCCATGCCGATCTACGCCCTCGCCGACGCCACTCCCGACCTTGCCTCCGACAGCTGGGTCGCGCCGTCCGCCGACCTGATCGGCGCGGTGCGGCTGGGGGCGGGGGCCAGCATCTGGTTCGGCGCCGTGGTCCGCGCCGACAATGGCGCGATCGTCATCGGCGCGCGCAGCAACGTGCAGGACGGCGCAGTCCTCCACAGCGACCCCGGCGCGCCGCTGACGCTGGGCGAAGACTGCACCATCGGCCACCGCGCGGTGCTCCACGGCTGCACCATCGGCGACCGCGTGCTGATCGGCATGGGAGCAACGGTGCTGAACCACGCGGTGATCGGCGAGGATTGCGTGGTCGGGGCAGGGGCGCTGGTGACCGAGGGCAAGAGTTTTCCGCCCAAGAGCTTGATCGTCGGCGCCCCGGCACGCGCGGTCAAGACGCTGACCGACGAGCAACTCGCCGGGTTGCGGATGTCGGCGGCGGTGTATGTTGGGAAGGCGAAGCGGTATCGCGACGGACTTACTGCACTTGGTTGATCGTTCGCCGGTCTGACGTCGGTTCGGACGTTGCCGGTCGGTCCTGCCGGTCGATGAACAACACCCGGTCCACAACGATGGCATGTCGAGCCAGCCCGAAATGGCCGTAATTGCCGGGAATGACGGTCCTGCGACCGATGAAATCGATCCGGTACAATCCCTCTGCCGCTTGCTTCACGCGCGGATCAATGGGGTCCTTGAACTCGATCCAAGTATAGACCGGCTGCGGATCGGCATCCGGTTCGATCTGGCATCGCGTCGCTGGCGTCTCGCAGAACACGTGGCTTTCAAACGAATTGCGCCACAGTCCCTGCCAGCGTCGGGGCAAGGACGTCTTGTAACACTCGTCGGTATCCTGAGGCATCGCGCCAATGCCGCCAAATTGCATCTTATTGCGGCATTCTGGGGTCATGCCCGGTAGTGCAGCATCGAAAAAATTCATTTCGGCGTCGGAATAGCGCTTCGCTGGTGGGTCACAGCCGGCCAGAAACAGGACCGGCAGCGCGATCAGGGGCAGGCAGCGGCGCGACATGGCGCAATAGTGGGCCAGCGATGCTGGGCGGGCAAGCCGCCTACAGCGTAACCCCCGACTTCCAAATCCCAATCGCGCGTTCCTCGTTTGCCTCGTTCCGCGCCGGCTCGCCCGACGCCACCGCCACGATCCGCGCCAGCAACGCATCCGCCGCCGCATCCTGCCCTTCGTCCAGCGCGATGCTGGCGTCGAAATCGATCCACCCCCCCTTGCGCGTCGCCAGATCACGATTGGTCGCGATCTTCATCGTCGGCACCGGCGACCCCAGCGGCGTGCCCCGCCCGGTCGAAAACAGCGTGATCGTCGCCCCCGCCGCCGCCAGCGCGGTCGTCGACACCGCATCGTTGCCCGGCCCATCGACCACCGACAGCCCGGCCTTCCGCACCGGCTCGCCATAGTCGAGCACGTCGGTGACGGTCGCCACGCCGCCCTTCTGTACCGCGCCCAGCGACTTTTCCTCCAGCGTGGTGATCCCGCCCGCGATATTGCCGGGGCTGGGATTCTCCGACACCGGCTCGCCATGGTCGAGGAAATAGCGCTTGAACCGGTTGGTCACCTCGACCAGCCGGTCGAACACGGCTTCATCGGCACAGCGCGCCATCAGCAGCCGTTCCGCCCCGAAAATCTCGGGGATTTCGGTCATCAGCACCGTGCCGCCCGCCGCCGCCACCCGGTCGGTCATCCGCCCGATTAGCGGGTTGGCGGTCAGCCCCGACATCGAATCGGACCCGCCGCACTTCACGCCCAGCCGCAGCGCCGACAGCGGCACCGGCACCCGCTTCGCCGTCGCCGCTTCGGCCAGTTCGTCGACCGCCGCCATCGCTTCGGCAAACTCGTCGGCGCTCGCCTGCGCCCGCACCGTCCGCACCCGCGCCAGTACATCGGCGGGCAGTCGCGCGAGCATCGCATCCAGCTGGTTCGATTCACACCCGAGGCCGAGCAGCACCACGCCCCCGGCATTGGGATTGCACGCCAGCGCCGCGAGGATCGCGCCCGTCCGGTTCAGGTCGTCGCCCAGCTGCGAACAGCCGAACGGATGGTTGAACGCATGCACCCCGTCGACCCGCCCGGTATGGCGCGGCCCCGCCAAGCCTGCGATCCGCTCGCCCAGCCGCCCGACACAGCCGACCGTCGGCAGCACCCAGATTTCGTTGCGCGTACCCACGCTGCCATCGGCACGGACATAGCCGGCAAAGCCCGGCTCCGCGCGACGTTCGGCCTGGGGCGGCAGGGCAGGGACGTAGCGATAGGCATCCTCGCCCGACAGCGCCGTCCGGACATTGTGGACATGGACATGCTCGCCCGCCGCAATGTCCCGCGTCGCCACCCCGAACGCCGCGCGATAGCGCCGCACCGGAGCGCCCGCAGCCACCGCCCGCACCGCGATCTTGTGCCCCTGGGCAATGTCCTCCCGCGCCACCACGGTCGCATCGTCGAACCGCACCGCGCCCCCCGCCGCCACCGGATCGAGCAGCAGGGCGACGTCGTCGTCGCGATCGACCCGGACGGCGCGGGCAGGATTTGGGTCAGCCATTGCGGCTAAATAGACCGTTGCCAGCGCTGGCACAATGTCGCATCGAAGGCGCAAGGAGACTGAAATGCCCGCGCTGCTGCTGAACCCCGACCGCCTGTTCCCGGCCGATCCGACGACGCGCGGCATCGTCCGCAGCCTCTATGCCGCCGTCCGCGACCTGCCGATCGTCAGCCCGCACGGCCATACCGACCCGGCCTGGTTCGCGACGAACCGCCCATGGACCAACGCGACCGAGCTGCTGCTGTCGCCCGACCATTATCTGTTCCGCATGCTCTACAGCCAGGGGATCGCGCTCGACGACCTCGCCGTCCCGCGTCGCGACGGGACGATCGTCGCCGATCCGCGCAAGGCATGGCGGGTGTTCGCCGCCCACCAGCATCTGTTCCGCGGCACCCCGTCGCGGCTGTGGCTCGACCATGTGTTCGGCGCGGTCTTCGGGTTCACCGAAGCACTGACCGCCGCCAATGCCGACGACTATTACGACCGGATCGGCGAACTGCTCGCGACCGACGCCTATCGCCCGCGCGCGCTGTTCGACCGGTTCGGCATCGAACTGATCGCGACGACGGAAGGCGCCGACGACCCGCTCGACCATCACCGCGCGATACGGGAAAGCGGCTGGGGCGGGCGGGTCGTCACCGCCTATCGCCCCGATGCGGTGATCGACTGCGAACACGAAGCCTTTCGCGGAGCGCTCGCCACATTCGCCGAACTGACGGGGGAGGACGTCCATAACTGGACCGGCTATCTGAACGCCCACCGCAAACGGCGGCAGGACTTCATCGCCGCCGGCGCCACCTCGACCGACCATGGCCATCCGACCGCGCGTACCGCCAACCTCTCGCCCGCCGAGGCCGAAGCCCTGTTCGCCAAGGTCGTCGCAGGCGCGGCGGATGCGACCGATGCCGAACTGTTCCGCGCGCAGATGCTGACCGAAATGGCGCGCATGTCGATCGATGACGGGCTGGTGATGCAGCTTCACCCCGGATCGTTCCGCAACCACAATCGCGGCCTGTTCGACGCCTATGGTCGCGACAAGGGCGCCGACATCCCGACCCGCACCGATTATGTCGCGGCGTTGAAGCCGATGCTCGACGTCGTCGGCACCTCGACCGAACTGACCGTCATCCTCTTCACGCTCGATGAATCGACCTATGCCCGCGAACTGGCGCCGCTGGCGGGCCATTATCCCTGCCTGAAGCTCGGCCCGGCATGGTGGTTCCACGATTCGCCGGAGGGGATGCGCCGCTTCCGCGAGATGACGACCGAGACGGCCGGCTTCTACAACACCGTCGGGTTCAACGACGATACCCGCGCCTTCCTGTCGATCCCGGCGCGCCACGACGTCGCCCGCCGCGTCGATTGCGCCTTCCTCGCCCGACTGGTGGCCGAACATCGGCTGGACGAGGAGGATGCGCACGCCGTCGCCCACGACCTGGCCTATGGCCTCGTCAAGCAGGCGTACAAGCTGTGAGGCTGTCCGACGCGACGCTTGGCCATCTGCCGGCCGCCATAGCCCGCCCCGATTACGACCGGAGCGCGCTGACGCCGGGCATCGTCCATATCGGCCCCGGCGCGTTCCATCGCGCGCATCAGGCGGCCTATGTGGACAGCATCTTGCGGCGGGACCCGCGCTGGGCGATCAGCGCGGTCGCGCTCAACTCGACCGGGGTCGCCGATGCGCTGGCGCCGCAGGACGGCCTCTATACGCTGGCGTTGCTAGGCGCGGAGACGCGGCACCGCGTCATCGGCTCGATCACCGAATTGTTGACGGCGCAGCGCCGCGACGCGATCCTGTCGCGCATCGCCGCGGCGTCCACGCGGATGGTGACGACCACCGTGACGGAGAAGGGCTATCACCTCGACTGCAGCGGCGCCCTCGACATGGAGCATCCCGCCATCGTCCGCGAACTAACCGGCGCGGAGCCGTCGACCCTGTCCGGCTGGCTGGTCGCCGGCTTGGCGGCGCGCCGGGCGGCGGGCGGCGGCGCGATCACGCTGCTGTCGTGCGACAATCTCGCGGACAACGGCCATCGCTTCCGCCGCTCGGTCCGCGATCTCGCCGCCGCGCGCGATCCCGATCTGGCGAGGTGGATCGACGACAACGTCCGCTTCCCCTCGACCATGGTCGATTCGATCACGCCTGCCACCGACGACGCCCTCAGGGCATCGGTCCTTGCCGCCACCGGGCTGGAGGATGCATGGCCGATCCAGCGCGAAGGCTTTGCGCAATGGGTGATCGAGGACGATTTCGCCGGCGACCGCCCGCCCTTCGATCTTGCCGGCGCAAAATTCACCCGCGATGTGCGCGGGTTCGAAAACGCCAAGCTCCGCCTGCTGAACGGCGCGCATTCGTCGCTCGCCTATCTCGGCATCCTGTTGGGCCTGACGACGGTGCGCGACGCGATGGCCTGCGCCCCGCTCGCGGCGTTCGCCGAACGGCTGATGCGGCAGGATATCGCGCCGTCGATCACGCCGCCTGCCGAAATGGACCTGTCGGCCTATATCGATGCGGTGTTGGCGCGCTTCGCCAACCCGGCGATCGCGCACCAGCTGGCGCAGATCGCGTGGGACGGATCGCAAAAGCTGCCCTATCGGCTATGCGACACGATCCGCGACGCGCGGGCGGCCGGGCGTTCGGTCGAGCGGCTGGCGGTGCCGATCGCCGCATGGTTCCGCTTCCTCGAACGACGCAAGGCCAGCGGCGAAAAACTCGTCGACCCCCGCGCCGATGCGCTGCTGGCGCGGGCAGGGGAGCCAGCGGCGTTGCTGACAATGCGCGATGTTATTGGCGACCTGGGCGAGGACGCGGAGTTCGTCGCGGCGGTCGAGAGGGCCTATGCCTTGTTGGCACCGGGTGGAGATGTGAGCGCGGCGTTGGTCTAAAGAAGATTGGTTCACGCGAAGGGCGCGAAGAAGGGAAGGTAGATTGTCGCGCAGAGGCGCAGAGGGCGCGGAGAGGTTGTGCTTGATGCAGCCTCATCCGCGCCAGCGGCTTCATTTCCCGTTGTAAAGGGCGCTACGGTCTTCCGGTCGCGCACCGACCGCGCGGGACGCAACCCCTCTGCGTCCTCTGCGCCTCTGCGCGAAACATCACTCTTCCCTTCCTCGCGCCTTCGCGTGAACCAAATTAAACCAACCCGACCCCCTCATGCGCCAGCAACCACCGCTTGCGCTCCAGTCCGCCGCCATAGCCGGTCAGCGCCCCCGACCGACCGATGATCCGGTGGCACGGCACGACGATCGCGATCGGGTTCGATCCGTTGGCGAGGCCCACGGCCCGCACCGCGCCCGGCCGATCGATCGCGGCGGCGATGTCGGCATAGGCGACCGTCCTTCCCGCCTCGACAGAGCGCAGCGCAGCCCACACCGAACGCTGGAACGCGGTTCCCCCGGTCGCGGTCGGCAGCCCGTCGATCGCCGTTACGTCGCCCGCGAAATAGGCGGTCATCGCCCGCATCGCGTCGCTGGTCCGTGTCGCCGGCACGACCTGCCAGCCGCCCGGCCCGTAGTGCAGCCGCAACAGCCGCTCCATCCGCGCACCGAAATCCTCGAATTCCAGCACGCGCAGCACCCCGTCGCCATCGGTCAGGATGGTGATCGTCCCCACCGGGCTGGGGAGCAGTTCTTGATACAGCGTCATCATGCCCGGCAGTCTGGCTGCGCACCGGATCGACTGCCAGCGGAAAACGGACATGACGCCACGCCCATGTCCGATTTTCGCTAGTCGCAAGCCGTGCCGTCGATAAGGTCACACCCATGCTCGACCCCGACCAATGCTATGCCGCGATCCGGCGGCGCGACCCGGCGATGGACGGGCTGTTCTTCACTGCGGTGCACACCACCCGCATCTATTGCCGCCCGGTATGTCCGGCGCGCACGCCCGACCGCGCCAACGTCACCTTCCACGCCAGCGCGGCGGCGGCGCAGGCGGCGGGCTATCGCCCCTGCCTGCGCTGTCGCCCCGAAACCGCACCCGACAGCCCGGCCTGGGCCGGCACGCTCGCTTCGATCCACCGCGCGCTGCGCCTGATCGACGACGGGGCACTGGCGGAGGGCGGCGTCGCGATGCTTGCCGAGCGGCTGGGGATGACCGACCGCCATCTGCGCCGGCTGTTCGTCGAACATCTGGGTCTCACCCCGCTCGCGATCGAGGCGACGCGGCGGCTGCACCTCGCCAAGCATCTCGTCCACGATACCCGCCTGCCGCTGACCGACATCGCCTTCGCCGCCGGCTATGGCAGCGTCCGCCGCTTCAACGAGGCGTTCCAGGCGGCCTTCGGCCGTGCGCCTTCCGCCCTCCGCCGCGAAGGGACGCTGCCAGATCCCGCTGCACCGATCACGGTCACCATCGCCCATCGCCCGGATTTCAACCCCGGCGGCCCCGTGGAGATCGCCCTGCCCGAGGGCCACGCAGAGGTCACGCCGGCCGGTGACCGCACCCTGCGCATCACCCTGACCGACGTGCCGCTCCCCGCGCTGGGCCGCGCCATCGCCGCCGCAAAACGCGCGGTGTTCGCGGGCGGGTGAAACGCCTTTCCTACACGGTGACGGGCGGTCAGGATGGCGACCGCTCTTTCCCATCGTGATCGCTCGCTACCGCAAAGCCCGGCAGAATGCGTCACCCCGGACTTGATCCGGGGTCCCGCTTCTCCGCCTGTCGCAAAGCCACGCCGAACGCGACATCGTGCAAACTTCCGCCGGCAAAGGTGACACCGCGCCACCTTCGGTCACCGGAAAAAACAAGCTAAATCAATTCACTATGACTTGGTGGTCAATGCCGACAGGCTCGCGCAAACATTCGAATCCCGCAACCTTCGTCAACTTCCGCCTCACACCAGCCCATGCCGCGCCAGCATCGCCGCCGGATCGGGATCGCGCCCCCGGAACGCGCGGAACAGCTCGATCGCCGGCCGCACCGCCCCTTGGCTCAGCACCGTCTCGCGCAGCCGGTCGCCGGTCGCCCGGTCCACGGTCCCGGCCTCGACGAACGCAGCAAAGCCGTCCGCCGCCAGCAACTCCGCCCAAAGGTAGCTGTAATAGCCCGCTGCATAGCCCCCGGCGAAGATATGGGCGAAGCTGTTGGGGAAACGGTGCCACGCTGGCGGCCGCACCACCGCCACTTCGTCGCGCACCGCCTCGATCACCGCCATCGGGTCGTCGCCCTGGGTGCCCAGATGCAGCAACAGGTCGAACATCGCGAACTCGATCTGCCGGACCAGGAACATGCCCGACTGGAACCGCCGCGCCGCCAGCATCCGCTCGAACAGGTCGCGCGGCAACGGCTCGCCCGTCTCGACATGGCCCGACATGGCGGCCAGCACGGAGGGCTCCCATGCGAAGTCCTCCATCAACTGGCTCGGCAGCTCCACCGCATCCCATTCGAACCCGGTCGTGCCGGCAATGTCCGGGCGCGGCACACGGGTGAACAGGTGGTGCAGGCAATGCCCCGTCTCGTGCAGCAACGTCGTCACGTCGTCATGGCTCAGCAGCGGCGTGGCCCCGCCGGTCGGCGCGAAGTTGCAGACCATGTACGCGACCGGCAGGCTGGCATCGGTCAGATAGGGGCGGGCAGGGGCCATCCAAGCGCCGCCCTTCTTGCCCGGTCGCGCATGCAGGTCGAGGTACAGCCCGGCGAACACGCCGTCCTCGTCCGCCACGTCGTAATAGCGCGCATCGGGGTGGTAGGTCGTGACGTCGGGCCGCTCGGTCAGCGTCAGCCCGAACAGCTGCCCCAGCAACGCGCGCCATCCGGCCAGCACCCGGTCGACCGGGAAATACTGGTTCACCACCGACTGGTCGATCGCATGGGCATGGCGCTTCAACCGGTCGCCGACAAAGCCGATATCCCAGGGTTGCAGGTCGTCGATCCCCAGATGCTCGGCGGCAAAGGCACGCAGTTCGGCAATCTCCGCCTCGGCATGCGGCCGCGCCCGCTGCGCCAGGTCGCGAAGGAACGCCAGCACCTCGCCCACGTCCGGCGCCATCTTGGTGCTGAGCGACCGTGCGACCGGATCGGGAAAGCCCAGCAGCCGCGCCGCTTCGTGCCGCAACTCGAGGATGCGGCGGATGCGCGGACCATTGTCGAACTTGCCCGCATCGGGTCCCTGATCCGACGCCCGCGTGCCATAGGCGCGATAGACCTCGGCGCGTAAGCTCCGATCCTCGGCAAAGGTCAGCACCGCGACGACGCTCGGCTGTTGCAGCGTCACGACCCATCCGGTCAGCCCCCGCGCCTCGGCCGCCGCCGCCATCATCGCCCGGTCCGCCTCCGACAGCCCGGCCAGCCGCGCCTCGTCGGTCACGTGCAGCGTCCACGCATCGGTCGCGTCCAGCACCGCGCTGGCGAATGCGGTCTGCAATGCCGACAGCTCGGTCGCGACTTCCTTGAACCGCTCGCGCGCGGTGTCGTCCAGCGCGACCCCGGCCAGCGTCCGGTCGCGGATCGACCGTTCGACCGCGACCCGGTCGGCGTCGTCCAGCTGGGCGAAGTCCGGCGTCACCGCCAGCGACCGCAGCGTGTCGAACATCGCCCGGTCCTGCTGTGCGGCGATGCCCCGCTCGGTCAGCACCGCCTGTCCCGCCGCATGCGCCGCGCGCAGCTCCGGCGTGTCGGCGACCGCATGCAGGTGCCACACGCTCGACCAGAAATTGTCGAGCGCCACATCGGCCTGCTCAACCGGCAACCAGGTGGCGGCAAAGCTCGGATTGGCGGCCTTGGCGGCGTCGGCCGCTGCATCGCGCTCGGCCAGCAGGGCGTCGAGCGTCGGGGCGATCGTGTCGGGCGTGATCGCGGCGAAATCGGGCAGTGCAGACAATCCGGGTTCCTTCAGCATTCGACGACGTTGACCGCCAGGCCGCCCTGGCTGGTTTCCTTATACTGGCTTTTCATGTCCTCGCCCGTCTGGCGCATCGTTTCGATGACCTGGTCGAGGCTGACGATGTGGCGGCCGTCGCCGTGCAGCGCCAGATAGGCGGCGTTGATCGCCTTGATCGCGCCCATCGTGTTGCGCTCGATACAGGGGATCTGCACCAGCCCGCCGATCGGGTCGCAGGTGAGGCCGAGGTTGTGTTCCATGCCGATCTCGGCGGCATTCTCCACCTGCGCCGGCGTCGCGCCCAGCGCTGCGGCAAGCCCTGCGGCCGCCATCGAACAGGCGACGCCGACCTCGCCCTGGCACCCCATCTCGGCCGCCGAGATCGACGCGTTCTGCTTGTAGAGAAAGCCGATGGCAGCAGCGGTCATCAGCAGTGCCTGCGCCCCCGCCCGCGTCGATCCATGGACGAAGGTCTCGTAATATTTGAGCACCGCCGGGATCACCCCCGCCGCGCCGTTGGTCGGGGCGGTGACCACGCGCCCGCCCGCTGCATTCTCCTCGTTCACCGCCAGCGCCCACAGGCTGACCCATTCGAACACGACGCTGGGATCGGTACGCGGGCCACGCTCCAGCAGC